>DXEU01000161.1 GCA_019114845.1 Candidatus Lachnoclostridium stercoripullorum
GCCCAGATGGTCTGCTCCGCCGCCGCCACCACCGCGGTCACCGGCCCGAAGGCCCTCTTTCCCGCCGCGAGACGTCCCCGGCCTCCCCCCAGGCAGGCCGCCGCCATGGCTGCCCGCTCGCAGACGCAGTCCACCCCCGCCGTCCGCTTTACAAAATCAGAGCTGGAGTATTCTCCCGGCAGCCGGTTTAACTCCTCCGCCGAAAAGGTCAGAAACGGCACCTGAAGGCGTGCCGCCAGGCGGATGAGTCCCTCTTCATTCTTCTTTAAATCCACGCTGGCCAGGGCTCTCAGCCCGCGCCGGTCCACGCCGGCCTCCCCCAGCGCCCTCTCCGCCGCCCGCCAGAGTTCCTCCTCCGAGACGCCTCTGCGGCAGCCCATTCCCAGCACCGCCGCCCGGGGGATCAGCCGCAGCTCCCCATCCCGCTCCCTGTCTGAGAGGGTGATGCGGATGCGCAGGTAGCCGGCCCACTCTTTTAGCTCCGCCGCCGGTCCGGTGGGACTCTCTTCCCTGCCAACCGGGCCAGTGGGACTCTCTCCCCCGGCAGCCGATTTTTTGCACACATAGATCTCCCGGGGAAATTCTCCCTCCAGGGGAAAATCGCTGAGAAGGGGAATCCTCTCCCCCGCCAGCACGGCGGCGGATATCTCCTTCGCCAGCCTGCGGTCGCTGATGGCACAGCTGTTCTCCGCCGCAAACACGTCCACGGCAAACTTCCCGCTGACGTCCGTGGCCGTGGTGATCACCGGGACCGCGCCCAGGGAGCCGGCCAGCAGGCGGGCCAGCCTGTTGGCTCCCCCCACATGACCGGAGAGAAGGGGGATGACGAACCGTCCGCCCTCGTCCACGGCCACCACCGCCGGATCCTGGAACTTGTCCCGCACCCAGGGGGCCACCGCCCGCACGGCGATGCCGCAGGCCCCCACGAAGATCAGGGCCTCGCTGTCCCCGAACCGGTCGCCGCTCCAGGCGGAGAGCTCCCCCGCAAATACCTCCAGCCCTTCCTCCCCCCGGCAGAATCTCTCCCGGGCGAAGTTCCGACACCGGATTCCTTCCCTCTCCAGAATCCGCCGGATTCTCAGGCTGACTTCCCTTCCTCTCTCTGTAAAACTGATCACCGCCGCTCTCAAGGTCTCTCCCCCCTCTGGCTGAGGCGGAAGGCGCGAAGCCCTTCCCCCTCCTCTGTGCAGCCGAAAATGCCCATACCCACGGTAAAGAGGATCACATCCATCCGCAATCTTCCCCCCGTCCAGGCGAGGATCTGGCGCTGGAGGCGGGCGGCCGCCTCATCCCCGGTTCTCCTTCGGATCCCCGCCCGCTCCAGGTATTCCATGGCCTCCTCCGTGGTGTTGGAGCCCAGGATCTCCCCTTTCAGGCTCTCCCGCAGCTCCTCCGGGCACACCGCCCGGGCGCAGTCCCACAGAATCTCCATGCGCCGGTCCCCCCAGCGGGAGTGGGTGTTCTCCACGCCGCCGGCCGCCTTGATCAGCTTCCCCGCATGGCCGGCGAAGAGGCTCTCCCGGTAACCCTCCTCCGCCAGCATGACCATGGTGTCCTTCACAAAATTGCTGCACTTCACGCCCTGTTCCAGGGAAATCCCCATCTGCTCCCGCAGAAAGGTCTCCCCATAGTTTCCCGGGGTGACAGCCAGGTAGGGAACTCCCTCCACCGCCTTCATGTGGATCTCCAGCTGGATGGTGGCCAGGAGAGCCGCCTCGCTCATGGGCTCCACAATCCCGGTGGTCCCCAGCACGGAGATCCCCCCCTCAATGCCCAGTTTGGGGTTGAAGGTCTTCTCCGCCAGGAGCTCCCCGTCCGGGATCTCCACCGTCACCAGGAGCTCTTCCTCCCGGCCCAGCTCTCTCCTCACCTCCTCCACCGCCTCCCAGATCATCTCCCTGGGGACGGGGTTGATGGCGGCCTTCCCCACCGGACAGGAGAGGCCGGGCCTGGTGACCCGACCCACGCCTCTTCCCCCTTCTATATAAATGCCGGGGTGAGCGCTGTCCTCATACCAGGACGGCTCCCATTCTCCCCCTGTCCTCCTGACGGACGCGCAGATGAGGGCCCCGTCCGTCACATCCGGGTCGTCTCCGGCATCCTTTCTCACGCCGCAGCGAACCTTTTCCTCCGTCTCCTCCAGCAGGACCGCCGGGAGACAGGCCACGGTCCCCGTCCGGGTGGGAATCCGGCTGACCTGCTCCCCGCTCCCGCCCAGGAGCCGTCTGGCCGCCGCTTTGGCCGCCGCGGCGGCGCAGGTCCCCGTGGTGTATCCCTTTCTCAGCTGTCTCTTCATCGCCTGTCTCCTCCTTCTGCCCTGCCAATGCTACCATTATAGGAGATTTTCCCCGTTCTTGCAATCGTTGTTTCCCGCGGCCTCCCGCCGCATCTCCCGCTTCCTCTTGGTGATCAGGCCGCCGATGCGGCCGCTCTCCTTGGCCGTCAGGCTTCTCCAGCCCTTCTCCAGCACCTTGTCCCCCAGCCCCAGCTCCTGGGCGATCTCAAATTTCAGCAGATCCTCCTGCTTCATGTTCCTGGGGTCCAAGCCCTCTCTCTTCTTTTTTTCAGACATAAAAGGCATACTCCTTTCCGCTTTCGCACTGAGAGTATGCCCTTTCCCGATTCCTTCTATTCAGTTTCTGCCGTCCCCGGCGCAAAGATCAGTATCTCCTGCGGGGCATGATGATGGCCGCCACGATGTAGGCGAAGATTCCCGGGCCGCTGAACACCAGGATCGCCCAGAGCAGGCGGACGATGGTTGGGTCAATATTGAAATACTCCCCCAGCCCTCCGCAGACGCCGCAGATCACCTTGTTCTCATCGGAACGATACAAACGTTTCTCCATCTATGATTCCTCCTGTTCTCCAAATTTTTCAGAAATGCTCCCACTGGCGGGCGGACATCTCGTCCCAGTCCCACTCCCACTCGTGCTCCCACTCCCAGTCGTTGTGGCGGCGGACCGGGCCGTTTCTCACCACGGAGGAGAAATTCCCCCCGGCCACCAAGGAGACGGTGACCATCACCACCCCCAGCACGATGCAGACGATTCCCGTGATTCCTGTGATTAACATAAATTTTTTCATGCCCGGCTCCTCCCTCTGTGGACCAGGCGGTTGGCCCAGTCGATCACCTTGCAAAAGATCATGGGTAAAAATTTCCCGTAGAACCACACGGACAGCACCAGGAGCAGCAGGCCGACGCCGAAGGTACCGAAGCCGATCCCCATGGCCAGAACGCCGTCAAACACATCCGCAAACAGGTAGGCCGCTCCGCCGGCGACGGCCGCGATCCCGCCGATGAGGCAGGCTGCCGCCGCCAGGGCGATGCAGAAAAATACGGCAAATATGGCCACGGCGATTCCCACCACCACACTCAGGGCGCTGCCGCCGATGCCCAAAATCACCGGGGCCGCCACCAGGATGAGAATGCACCAGAGCACGATCTTCAGCACGCGGCTGGTGCCGTCGTCCCTGGGCTGCGGCCTCTCCCCCTGGGATCTGCCATTCTCCCCGCGCTCCGCCCGGCTCTCCTCATGGGCACTCCGCCGTTCCGGCCTGCGGACCTCGTAGCCGGGATCCTTAAACCGCTCGTCCCCGTAGCCCGTCTCCGTAAACTCTCCGCCGTCCTCCATGCCGCCCTTCTCGCCGGCACGGATCATGGCCGCCACCCGCTCCGGGCTGCCAAACTCCCGGATCACTTTCTCCTCATTCTCCGGACCAGCCTCGTCCAGATAATCCCTGTAGTAGGCCAGAGCGTCCGCCCGCTCTTCCTCCCCCATGTCCTGAAGCAGGTACTCCAGCTCTCTCAGAAATGTCTCCCTGTTCATCCGGCTGCCACCTCCAAAATTCCTGTAATCTTCTTTGAGTAGACCATCCATTCCCCCTGGTACAAATTCAGCTGCACCCGGCCCTTCTCCGTGATCTTATAGTATCGCCGGTTCCTGCCGTCGATGGCCAGATCATAGACCTCCAGGCACTCCTCCTTCTGCAGCCTCCTGAGCACCGGGTACAGGGTGGACTCCGATATGTCGATGGCCTCCCTGACGTCCTGGGTGATCTTGTAGCCGTAGGTTCCCTCCCTCTCCCTGGACACCACCGCCAGCACGATGGCGTCCAGCAGGGCGGCGCCTGTGTTAAATACCATGCGATGCACCTCCCGCTGTCCTATTTCAAACAATATTGTTTTCTGTCATATATTATATATCATATAATATTATATTCGTCAACCGCTCACTGCAAAAAAACCGGGAGAACTCAAGTCTCCCGGCGTGAGTGTGCGCAGAAGCACACACTTTTTTACATTTCTATTTTCCATTACAGGAAGTACTTCACTCCGCTCTCGAAGATCTTCATATCCTGCTCCCCATAAATATTCATGGCCACGGCCTCGCCCCGCCGCTCCACATGGGCCATCTTGCCCAGGATCCGGCCGTCCGGGCTGGTGATTCCCTCGATGGCCATGTAGGAACCGTTGGGATTCCAGTACTCATCCATGGTGGGGTTACCCTGGTCGTCCACATACTGGGTGGCCACCTGGCCGTTCTCAAAGAGGCGCTTCAGCCACTCGCCGGTGGCCACAAACCGTCCCTCGCCGTGGGAGGCCGGGCTGCAGTAGACGCCTCCCAGCTCCGCCCCCGCCAGCCACGGGGACTTGTCGGACACCACCTTGGTGTAGACCATCTTGGACACATGGCGTCCGATGGAGTTCATGGTCAGGGTGGGGCTGTCCGGCTTCTGCTGGGTGATGGTTCCCTCCGGAACCAGGCCCAGCTTGATCAGGGCCTGGAAACCGTTGCAGATGCCCAGCATCAGGCCGTCCCTGTCTTTTAACAGCTTCTCAATCTCCTCCCGGATGGCCGCATTGCGGAACACAGTGGCAAAGAATTTCGCCGATCCCTCCGGCTCGTCTCCGGCGGAGAAGCCGCCGGGGAACATGACGATCTGGGCTTTGGCGATCTCCTCCCGGTAGGCTGCCGCCGACTCGCGGATGTGGGCGGGGGTCAGGTTCTTAAATACCTTGGTCACCACCCGGGCTCCGGCCCGCTCGAAGGCCCTAGTGCTGTCGTACTCACAGTTGGTGCCGGGGAACACGGGGATGAACACCGTGGGCTGTCCCAGCTTGTGGCCGCAGACGGCGATGGACTCCGCCCGGTACAGGCCGCTCTCCACCTTCTCCTCCTTCACGCCGGAGCGGGTGGGAAACACCTTCTCCAGGGTGCCGCACCAGGCCTCGATGGCCTCGTCCAGGGAGATGGACACATTTCCGTACTCCAGGACGCCCCGGTCCGTCACCTCGCCGATGACGGTGTAGGTGATGGCCAGCTGGCCCACCATGCCGTCCGGCACCTCGCAGACCAGATTGCCCCATCCGGGGGCGAAGAAATCCCTGGGATCCACATTGTGCTCAATCTTCACGCCCAGGCGGTTTCCGAAGGCCATCTTGCTCACCGCCTCCGCCATGCCGTGGCGCTCCACCGCGTAGGCGGAGATGATCCGGCCGGCCTTTATATCCTGGCGGAGTTTTCCATAGCTCTCCAGGATCCTGTCGTAGCAGGGCAGATCGTACTGGTCCTTCTCGATGGAGAGGAGGACGATCTTGCTGCCGGGGCGCTTAAACTCCGGGGTGATGATGTCCTGCTGCTTGGCCACATCCACCGCAAAGCTCACCAGGGTGGGGGGCACGTTGATCTCCCCGTGCTCCTCGTCGTTGAAGGTTCCGGACATGCTGTCCTTTCCTCCGATGGAGGGCAGGCCGAATCCCATCTGAGCCGCGTAGGCTCCCAGGAGAGCCGCGAAGGGCTGGCTCCATCTGGCGGGCTCCTCACTCATCCTGCGGAAATACTCCTGGAAGGTGAAGCGGATCTTTTCGCAGTCGCCCCCCGCCGCCGCAATCTTGGCGATGGAGGACAGCACCGCGTAGACGGCCCCGTGGTAGGGGCTCCAGCTGGACAGATAGGGGTCAAAGCCGTAGCTCATCATGGTCACGGTGTCCGTATGGCCCTTCAAAAGCGGGAGCTTGGCCACCATGGACTGGGTCTCCGTCAGCTGATATTTTCCGCCGTAGGGCATGTAGACGCTGCCGGCGCCGATGGAGCCGTCAAACATCTCCACCAGCCCCTTCTGGGAGCAGACGTTCAAGGATGCCAGCATCTTCATCCAGGTGCCGCGCACATCCTCCACCTCCCGGCGCTCAAAGAGGGTTCCCTCCCGGCCCGGCACCGTGAGGGTCACGTCCGCCTCCTGGTGGGCGCCGTTGGTGTCCAGGAAGGCCCGGCTGATGTCGACGATGGTGGTGCCTCTCCAGGTCATCACCAGGCGGGGCTCACGGGTCACCTCCGCCACCTTCACCGCCTCCAGGTTCTCCTCCTCCGCGTAGGCCAGGAACTGGTCCACGTCCTTCGGGTCCACCACCACAGCCATGCGCTCCTGGAACTCGGAGATGGCGATCTCCGTGCCGTCCAGGCCGGCGTATTTCTTCGGCACCTTGTCCAGGTCGATGACCAGGCCGGCCGCCAGCTCGCCGATGGCCACGGACACGCCGCCGGCGCCGAAATCATTGCACTTTTTGATGATCCGGCTCACCTCCGGGCGGCGGAACATCCTCTGAAGCTTGCGCTCCGTGGGGGCATTTCCCTTCTGCACCTCCGCGCCGCAGACGCTGATGGACTCCTCCGTGTGCACCTTGGAAGAGCCGGTGGCTCCGCCGATGCCGTCCCGGCCGGTGCGCCCGCCCAGGAGAATGATCACATCCCCCGGATCGGAGGTCTCGCGGATCACGTTCTTTCTGGGGGCAGCGCCCATCACCGCTCCGATCTCCATCCTCTTGGCCACGTAGCCCGGATGGTAAATCTCCTTCACGTAGCCGGTGGCCAGGCCGATCTGGTTGCCGTAGGAGCTGTACCCGTGGGCAGCCCCCGTCACCAGCTTCTTCTGGGGCAGTTTGCCCTTTAAGGTCTCGGAGAGCGGGCGGGTGGGATCTGCCGCTCCCGTCACCCGCATGGCCTGGTACACGTAGGTGCGCCCGGACAGGGGATCGCGGATGGCTCCCCCCAGGCAGGTGGCAGCGCCGCCGAAGGGCTCAATCTCCGTGGGATGGTTGTGGGTCTCATTTTTGAAATTGATCAGCCACTCCTCCGTCACGCCGTCGATCTCCACCGGCACCACGATGCTGCAGGCGTTGATCTCCTCGGAGACCTCCATGTCCTCCAGCTTGCCCTCGGCCCGCAGCTTCTTCATGGCCATGGTGGCCAGGTCCATCAGGCAGACGTACTTGTCCTTCCGGTCCCCGTAGATGCTCGCCCGGTCCGCCAGGTACTGATGGTAGGTGTCCTCGATAGGTTTCCGGTAGTCCCCGTCGGTAAACGTCACATTTTTCAGCTCCGTGGAGAAGGTGGTGTGGCGGCAGTGGTCGGACCAGTAGGTGTCCAGCACCCGGATCTCCGTCACAGAGGGGTCTCTCTTCTCCTCGCCCCTGTAGTAGTTCTGGATGTGCTCAAAATCCTTGAAGGTCATGGCCAGGTTGAAGGACCGATAGAGCTCCTCCAGGGCGTCCTTCTCCAGCCCGCAGAAGCCGTCCAGGATCTTCACGTCCTCCGGCGTCTCAAACTCTGTCACCAGGGTCTCGGGGATCTCCTCGGAGGCCTCCCCGGAGTCCACCGGGTTGATGCAGAAGGACTTGATGGCCTGCACCTGTCCGTCCGTCAGCTCCCCGGAGATCACGTAGGTGGTGGCGGTGCGGATCACCGGCTCCTCGTTCTCGTTGAGCAGCTTCACGCACTGCTCCGCAGAGTCCGCTCTCTGGTCAAACTGTCCCGGCAGGTACTCCACGGAGAACACCACGTCCCCCTCCTTCCTGGGGAATGTCTCCTCGTAGCACTCGTCCACCGGCGGCTCGGAGAAAATCGTCCCCAGGGACTGCCGGTACACCTCCTCCGACAGATTCTCCATATCGTAACGGATCAGCACCCGGACGCCGGTCACCGTGCTGATGCCAAGATAATTCTCGATCTCTTCCCGAAGCTCCTTCGCCTTCACCGCATACTCCGGTTTCTTCTCTACATATACCCGCTTTACGCTCATGGGTTTCCTCCTTCTCTTGAAGCTCTGGCCCGCCGGTCTCCCCCGGCGGACCCATTTCCAGATTCTCTTTTTATCATAGCACGGCTCTTTGTGATTAGTAAAATTAATATATCTTATTATATAAATTAGTGTATCTGATTAAAATGTGAGGGTGGGGGACTCTGCGCCCCGGCCCTTCACCGCCTCCGGCAGATGGCTGGTATCGTTGGCCTGCACCATGCGGAAATGTCCGGTCTCCCGGTCGTACTCCACCGTGGTGATGCTCACATTTTTCACGATGATCTCGTCGTGGGGGCCCACCTCGTTGCGGAACATGTAGGAGACAGTGTACACCAGGGCCGCGCCGTGGGAGACGATGGCCACATCCCCCTGGGCCTCCCGGAGAATGGTCTGTACCGCCTCCCCCACCCGCTCATAGATCTGGGGCCTGGACTCCCCGCCCGGGGGCGTCACCTCCGCGGGGGTCTCCACCCAGCGCCGGTACCGCTCCGGGTCTCTCTCCTGGATCTCCTTCCAGGTCATCCCCTCCCATTCGCCGAATTCCACCTCTCTGAGGCCCGGCAGAATCTCCACCTCCACCTTCTGGGAGGCGGCGATGGCCCTGGCCGTCTCCAGGGCCCGCAGCTGGGGGCTGGAGTACACCCGCGTCACCGGCCGCTTCTCCATGCCCTTCGCCAGGCAGGCGGCCTGCATTTTTCCCGTCTCGTTGAGGGGGATGTCATGACATCCCTGAATCTTTCCTGCCACGTTCCAATCCGTCTGGCCGTGGCGTATGAGATACAATTTCATCTTCTCTTCCCCTTATGCCTCCTCGGACGGATCCAGGTCCTCCCCGCCGCCCAGGTTCATCTTCATGGCTGTCTCCACATGGACGGCGTCCAGGGTGATCTTCATGATATCCCGGATCTCGTCCGCCGTCATCTTCATCTTCTGGGCCAGCTCGTCCACGGTGGCCTCCCGGCCCAGCTCGCCGGCCATCACCCGGGAGACCTCCTGCAGCACGTTGACCCTGGCCGTCACATTCTCCTCGATCTCCGACTCCCGCTGCTGCTCGTCCACCGCCGCCTGCAGGCTCTCCCTGACCCTCTTCTCCAGGAGCTCCTCAAACTCCATCTCCGGGCTCTCCCCGTCCCCCAGCTCCATCACCAGGGCGGTGAGGGCCATGTTGGCCTCCTGCACCAGGTCATTCATGGGAAGGCCCTTCCCGTCGTACTCCTTGGCCAGGGCCAGGACCTTTTTCAGATTTCCCTCTATGAGCCGTTTTCCGGCATCGCCGTCCCCGCCGGAAAGCCGGGCCAGAAGGATTTTCTCCTCCTCCGTCCCCACTTCCGTCAGCGCCTCCAGCTCCTCCAGATACATCTGGTAAAAATCGTCATGCATATGGTTCACTCCTCACATTATTTTGCATTCGTGTCCAGTATAGCGGCTCCCCCGCTTTTTTTCAAGAGACAAGCGCAGGGCGCTCCCCCGGAAAAAAGAACTGCCGCGAATCTCGCGGCAGCTCTCTTCCCAAGAACAATATTCTTTCTGTATATCTTATGTAGCAAAATTAGAAGATCAGCGGGCAGATCAGGCCTGCGAAGAACACGGATGCCACAGTAACGGATGTGAATCCGGATACCAGGATCTGGGGCAGCACATGCTCATAGATCTTCACACGGGTGGGCTCGTCGCAGTGCAGGCTGCGAACCACCTCGTCCACGATGATCTGCGTGCCCGGATAACCGATGGTGCAGCAGATGGCGATGGCGAAGGCGATGGTCCAGTGCACATGGAGCACCTTGCCGGCGATGGCGCCGAAGAGGCAGACGAAAGCTGCACCCACGATCAGGGTTCCCACTAACGGGAAGATCATCCGCAGCAGATCCTCCAGGCTCAGGGTCGCCAGACTTCCGGGAACCACGGAGAGCACTGCCAGAAGCAGGAATCCGTTCATGTGAGCTTTCACATGGGCGTTGGCCGGAAGGAAGCCCAGCACGCAGAAGATAATACCCATAACCAGGTACATGATGTTGGCGTTGGTCAGGTTGGACAGCACCGGAATGCCTGCGCAGGCGAAGGATACCAGGTAGCCCAGCCAACCCACGATGGCCATCTTGGCGATGATGGTGTTGTCACCGGCCATCCACTTGAAATCCAGGAGTCTTCTCTTCTTGGACTCCTCCTGCACCTCCACGGTCTCTCCCATCTGGATGGTGCCGGCGATGATGCCGTTGCAGTATTTGCGGACAAAGAAGTTGCAGATGGGGATTCCCACGAATCCCTGGCAGCCGATCACCAGCATGGCGAAGGCAGCCAGATCCGCCCGCCCCGCGTCCAGGGCAGCCTGGGAGGTCATCTGTCCGGCGATGATTCCTCCGGAGATGGGAGCGGAAGCGCACAGCGCCCACTCACGTCCAAACAGCCAGCTGCTGATGGTGAAGGAGCAGAGGGCCAGGCCCACCAGGCCCACCAGGGCCACCATTACCGTCTTCCACTGGGCCATCAATTCCTTGATGTGGATCATGGTTCCCATGCCCACCAGGATCAGCATGATGGCAAAATTGCTGGCCAGAGCCGTCAAGCCTGTGTCGTCGATGGAGCTGGCCGGAATCACGCCGGTCTGAAATCCTACCAAATAGAGCAGCATGGCGATCAGCAGGCCGGAGACCTTGGAGTCGGTCAGGTTGCTGATCCAGTCTCCGATGGCGAAGAACAGGATAAAGATCACAAATGAAAACAACGGGGTCCACAAAACAAATTCACTCATACCATTCCCTCTTTTCCTCTCTCTGTCACGAGATGTATTGTACGGCGCTGTGCCGTTACGCGCTTTTAATAGGCCGAAGCGTCGGTGCGTTGCGCTTCAACGCATTAAAGCTTTGTAGAT
>DXEU01000002.1 GCA_019114845.1 Candidatus Lachnoclostridium stercoripullorum
TTCTGCACCGCCGAGCAGAGCAGGAAGGCTGCCAGGTTGACCAGCACCACGCTGGCCCCCGCCGGGGTGGACGCCTGGTAGGAGATCACCAGCCCCGCAAAGAAGCAGACCACCGCCGTCACCCCCGCCGCCAGGATCACTCCCCGGAAGCTCTTGAACAGCCGCATGGCCGTCAGCGCGGGAAAGATAATCAGGCTGGAGATCAGCATCGCCCCCATCATGCGCATTCCCAGCACGATGGTCACCGCCGTGAGGACGGCAAACAGGATGTGGTACCAGCCCACCCGCACCCCTGTGGCCCTGGCAAAGTTCTCGTCAAAGGTCACCGCGAACACCTTGTGGTAAGAGAAGATGAACAGAAACAGCACCACCGCCGACAGAATCGCGGAGAGAATCACATCCTCCCTGCTCATGGCCAGGATGCTGCCGAACATGTAGCTGCTCACATCCGTGGTCATGCCGGTGGTCAGGGCCGTCACCGTGATGCCGCCGGCCAGAGCGCTGGCGGAGATCACCGCGATGGCCGCATCGCTGTTGAGCCGGCTGTTCTCCGTGATCCGCAGCAGGAAAAATGCGGCGATCACCACCACGGGAATGGACACCTGCAGGGGAGACCAGCCCATGGCCAGGGCGATGGACAGGGCGCCGAAGGACACGTGGGACAATCCGTCCCCGATCATGGAGTACCGCTTCAGCACCAGGCTCACCCCCAGGAGGGCGGCGCAGAGGGACACCAGCACGCCCCCCACCAGGGCGCGCACCAGAAAGGGGTAGGACAACATTTCTCCGATCACGCTCATTCCTCCTCACCTCCCAGAAAACTTCGCCCCAGAGGACTCCGCCTGTACTCCTCCACGGTCCCGTAAAATAAGACTTTCTGCTTCAGGTGGAGAATCTTCTTCGCCTGGCGCACCATGTTCTGGACGTCATGGGACACCATGACGATGGCCACCCCCCGCTCCCGGTTCAGCCCCCGCACCACCTGGTAGAATTCCTGGGCCGCCGACGGGTCCAGGCCGGTGATGGGCTCGTCCAGGATCAGCAGTTTCTCCGTGGCGCACAGAGCCCTGGCGATGAGAACCCTCTGCTTCTGGCCTCCGGAGAGGTCGCGGAAACATTTCTTCTTCAGATCCTCAATCCCCAGCTTCTCCATATTCATCCGGGCCAGCTCCTTCTCCTCCCTGGAGTAAAAGGGGCGGTATCCCGCCCGGCTCAGGGTGCCGGACAGCACCACCTCCCAGACGGTGGCCGGGAAATCCTTCTGGGCCGCCGTCTGCTGGGGCAGGTAGCCCACCCCCGTCCTCTTCAGCTCCTCCGCCATGGAAATGGAGCCGCTGGTGGGCTTTAAGAGCCCCAGCAGCCCCTTGATAAACGTGCTCTTTCCGGCGCCGTTTTCACCCACGACGCCGATATAGTCGCCGGGCAGGATCTCCATGGTCACATCGGACACGGCGTCAATGTGCTCGTATCCAAATCCCGCCCCCGTACATTGAATCAATGGCTGTTTCATTCATCCAGTCCTTTTCTAAGATTTTCCGCATTCTGCTCCATCAGTTCCAGATAGGTGACGCCGGCGTCGAACTCCCTCCGGGTCACGTTGTGGCAGGAGTGGAGGAGCAGAGGCTCGGCCCCCGTCTCCTCCCCGATGATCTCCGCCACCCTGGGGCTGGAAAGCTCCAGGTAATACACCGCCGGTATCCCGTACTCCCGGACCCGGTCGATCAGGTAGGCGATGGTCCTGGCGCTGGGCTCCGTGTCCGAACTGCACCCGGAGAAGGCCGCCCGGTACTCAAAGCCGTAGGCCTCCGCCAGGTAGCGGAAGGGAAATTTCCCCGCCAGAATGATCATGTTGCGCTTCTCGTCCGCCGCCACCTGCTCAAATTTCCCGTCCAGAGCCTGAAGCTCCCCCAGGTAGGCCGCCGCGTTCTCCCGGTAGACCGCCTCCCCCGCCGGATCCATCTCCGACAGCCGGTCCGCGATCTTCTCCACGATCACCATGGCGTTTTTGGGGGAGGTCCAAATGTGCTCGTCGTACTCGATCTCCTCCTCATGGCCGTCATCCCCCAGGGAGTCCACATGGCCGTGGTCGTGCTCATGGCTGTGGGCCGTCTCCTCCATGCCCTCCACCAGAATCTCCTCAAAGGTGTCCACATAGTCCATCATGGTGACCACCTGAAGTTCGGGGGCGTCCACCGCCTCCAGCACCTCCGACAGCCAGTGCTCCATCTCCCCTCCGTTGGAGATGAGCAGATCCGCCTCGCTGATCATCCTCATGTCCGCCGGAGTCGGCTCGAAGGAGTGGCTGTCCATGCCCGCCGGCACCGCCAGGCGCAGGTCGATCCGGTCGCCCGCCACCTGCCTGACAAAATCATAGTATGGGAAGATGGTGGTCACCACCCGCAGGCGGCCGTCCTCCTCCCAGATTTCCGCTCCCTTCCCGCAGCCGGCAAGGGGCAGAAGCACAAGCAGCAGAAGGGCTGTGACACCCAGCTCTGCCGCCGTCCGCTTGATCGCAAATCTATTCTTTTTCAATGGCTCTCTCCAAATATTTTCTCCGCATCCAGGGGATTCTCCAGCAGGTACTTGGGGTGAAATGCCTCCAGCTCCCCCCTGTCCCGAAATCCCCACAGCACGCCGGCCGTGTCCACCCCGGCGTTCTGTCCGGTCTTCATGTCGGTGTTGGTGTCTCCAAAATAGAGGCACTCCTCCAGGGAAACTCCCAGCTCCTTTGCCAGCACAAACACTCCCCTGGGGTCCGGTTTCTTGGGCACTCCCTCCCGCTCCCCGGCGATGGCGTCGAAATATCCCTTTCCAAAAAACGTCTCGATGGTTTCCACCGTCCTGGCGTGGGGTTTGTTGGAGAGCACCGCCAGCTTCACGCCCCTCCCCTTTAAGAAGCGGGTCATCTCCAGGATTCCCGGGTAGGGCTCCACCTGATGCAGACAGTGCTTCGCAAACTCCTCCATATATATGGGCAGGGATTCCTCATAGTGGATCAGCTCCGAATCCCCCACATATTTTAAACATCTCTCCATCTGCGTTCGGTAGCCGTCCCCCACAAAGTGCTTCATGTGCTCCTCGTCCACCGTTCCCAGCCCCAGGCGCGCAAGCACCAGGTTGGTGGTGTAGGTCAGGGCGTGGATTGTGTTTAACAGCGTTCCATCCAAATCAAAAATACAGCAGCGGTACATGTCTCCCATCTCCTTTTGTCTGTCTAATCCTCCTGCCGGTCTTCTCTTCCCGTCTGTCTAACGGCTCTGCCCGCCCGCTCCGAACACGGACTCCGCGTATTTCACGGAGGCCATGCCGTCCCGGCAGTAGCAGTCCGCGCCGATGGTCTTGGCGTAATCCTCGGTGAGCACCGCTCCACCCACCATCACCTTCGTCCCCGGCGCCTCCCGGTGCAGCAGGCGGATGGTCTCCTCCATGCTGGGGACCGTGGTGGTCATCAGGGCGCTGAGGCCCACCAGGCGCACCTTCTCCCGGACGGCCGTCTCCGCCACCTTCTCCGGGGGCACGTCCTTGCCCAGGTCGATGACGTCATAGCTGTAGTTTTCCAGGAGAACCTTTACAATATTCTTGCCGATGTCGTGGATATCCCCCTTCACCGTGGCCAGGATGATGGTTCCCTTCTTCTCCTGGACCTCCCCGCAGGAGAGCATCCGCTCCTTGATGAGCTCGAAGGCCGCCTTGGCCGCCTCCGCGCACATGAGCAGCTGGGGCAAATACAGGGTGCCGGCCTCAAACCGTACGCCCGCCCGGTCCAGGGCGGGGATCATCTCCTCCTGGATGATGTCCAGGGGATCCCTGACGGCAAGCAACTCCCTGGTGACCGCCGCCGCCTGTTCCCGCAGCCCCTTTTCCACGCACTCACCTAGGCTCATGGCAGCCCCCAGGCCGTTTCCGCCGGAGGCCGTCCCGGAACCCGTTCCGCCGGAGGACGTCCCGCCTCTTCGCTCCGCCTCCTGTCCCCCGTACCGCTCAATGTAAGCGCCGCACTGGGGATCCAGCCCCATCAGGGCCCGGTAGCTGCAGTAGGCGTTCATCATCCCCTCCGCTCCGGGGTTGATGA
>DXEU01000162.1 GCA_019114845.1 Candidatus Lachnoclostridium stercoripullorum
TCCATGTTCTTGTCCTCCTGTTCTTAGTCTGACAAATGCTTTTGACAGTTGCCTGTTATCCTCGTACATTATACCTCTTTTGCCCGGAGAAGTAAAACAGATATTTAATTTTTCCCATATGAATTACTTTATACAGCCATAGACAAAACTTATCGCAGGATTTAAGAAAGTTGTAAGGTGCGGCGCAGTTTTCATTTTCCCCCCTTCGTGGTATGATAGGATAAAACAGACTCGCTGCTGCATAAGGAGAATGTTTATGAAGATTTGGAAGGTACTGGCGGCAGGGCTGGCGCTGTCCGCCCTGGCCTCGTCTCCCGCCTACGCCGGCAACTGGGTCCACGACCGGAACGGCTGGTGGTGGCAGGAGGAGGACGGTTCCTACCCCCGCAGTCAGTGGAAGTGGCTGGACGGGGACGGGGACTGCCTGGCGGAATGCTATTACTTCGACAGTGAGGGATATATGGTGACCGACGCCATCGTGGGGATGGACTATGAGGTCAACGAGGACGGGGCCTGGGTGGAGGACGGCCAGGTTCAGCAGATGATTGTGGCCTACGGGGGCAGCGTGATCGGGACGGACGACTACCTGATCAACCTGCCGGAGAGCTGGAAGGGCAATTTTTATATCGCGCAGACGGACGACTGTCTGCGGGTCTATTTTTACCCGCCGGGGGAGAATGCCCGGGAGATCTTTGAGGTGCACCGGGTGGGAAGCCTGGAGGAGAAGCGGAGGATCACCGCCCAGATGGAGAACAAGAAGGAGCTGGGCTGGTGCCGGGGGCACTACTATATCAGCGGCCTGCCGAAGAACGCCTCCATGGTCGGATACGGGCCTGGGGAGCGGGAGACGATCCGCCTGATGACGGCGGACTATGAGAAAAATATGGGAAAATATTTTGAATTTCAGTGAGAGGTGAGGGGATGGAAGGGGAGATTCTGCTCTGGATACAGGAGCATGTCCGAAGCGCCGCCATCACGCCCGCGGTGGAATGGATCACACATTTGGGAGACACGGCATTCATCTGGATCTTGATGGCTGCCGTTTTCTTCGTGTTCCCCAGGACGCGGGAGACCGGCCTGCGGGTGATCGCAGCCCTTCTCGGCTCCCTGGCGGTGAACAATTTGATTTTGAAAAACTTGGTGGCCAGGGTGCGACCCTACGAGGTGATCGAGGGGCTGGAGCTTCTGATTGAGAGGCAGCCGGACTGGTCCTTTCCGTCCGGCCATTCCGCCGCCTCCTTTGCGGCGGCCACGGTGATCTGGCTGAGCCATCGGAGGACCGGGTGGCCGGCGGTGGTGCTGGCGGGGCTCATCGCCCTGTCCAGGCTGTATGTGGGGGTGCACTACCCCACGGATGTGATGTTCGGCGCCTTGAGCGGGATCATCATCGGCGTCATCGTCTGCCGCGTGTGGGACAGGATGGCGGGGAAGGAGAATGAGAGAGATGTACGACGAACTGACAGAGAATGACATAAAGAAGATTCAGGAGGAGATCGACTACCGCAAGCTGGTGGTGAGAAAGGAGGCCATCGAGGCGGTGAAGGAGGCCAGGGCCCACGGGGACTTGAGCGAGAATTTTGAGTACCATGCGGCGAAGAAGGACAAGAACCAGAATGAGAGCCGGATCCGCTACCTGGAGAGGATGATCCGCACGGCGAAGATCATCTCCGACCAGTCCAAGGCGGACGAGGTGGGGATCAACAACCGGGTGGAGCTGTACTTTGAGGACGATGACGAGACGGACACCTACAAGATCGTCACCACCGTCCGGGGCAACTCCCTGGACAACAAGATCAGCAACGAATCCCCCCTGGGCCGGGCGGTTCTGGGCCGCAAGGTGGGGGACCGGGTGTACGTGAAGGTGAATGACCGCAGCGGGTACTACGTGGTGATCCGCTCCATCGACAAGTCCTCCGACGACCAGGGGGATGAGATCCGAAAATATTGATAGAATGCAGAAAAGAGCGCTGGATTTGAGTCTCCAGCGCTCTTTTGCGCACGTGCACCCGGCAGGCGGCCGTCATGCCTGCCTGAGCGGCCATTTGTCGGGCAAGTGCCGTTCACAGAAGCCCGGCCTCCCGGCGGCGCTTCTTCTCCTCCGTCTCGATGGGGGTGAAGGTGCCGTCCGAGTTGGGGGTGAACACGTAGTGCTCTTTCAGGTAGATGATATCGTCCCGGAAGACGGAGTCCAGCTCCGCCAGCACGGCGGCCCGGGCCACCACGGTGGCTCCCGCCAGCTCCGCCAGCTTCTCCAGGGCGGCCAGGGAATCGCCGGTGGCGATGACGTCGTCGACGATGGCCACCCGCTTCCCGCGGAGTTTTTCCACGTCGCAGCCGTCCAGGTACAGGGTCTGCTTGGCCTGGGTGGTGATGGAGTAGACGTTGGCCTCCAGCACGTTCTGCATGTAGGGCTTCTTGTGCTTGCGGGCCAGGACGAAGTCCTTCATACCCATCAGGCGGCTCATCTCGTAGGTGAGGATGATGCCCTTGGCCTCGGCGGTGAGCAGCACGTCCACCTCCGGGAGCCGTTTCACCAGTTCCGGGGCCACGGCCCGCACCAGCTCTGTGTCGGACACGATGCAGAAGCTGGCCAGGGCCATGTCGTCCTTGATTTTCACAAACGGGAGCTTTCTCTTCACTCCGCAGATCTCAAAGTCAAAATAGGGGGGATTGTAGCGCATGTCACAGTTCCTTTCTCTCAAATCGATCAAATGCTGAACCGACCGGTAATTGTCTAAAGCTACTATAGCATGTTTTTTTCACGATGTGAAGAGAAAAATAATAAATAGAACAATACTTATAAGACAAACTTACAATCAAACCCGGCGGCAGAGGAGTCCCCTCACCCGGTAGCCGTCCAGAATCAAACCTTCCGGGCCGCGCTTTACGTACATGGTGAAGTCCGGGCCGAAGGAGAAGGCGGCGTCCTCCGGGGAATCCGCCGCGGAGTAGAGCACGGCGGTGCCGAAGCGGGGATGGCGGACGGAGAGGCCGCCGTCCGCGGGGGCAAACTCCACGGTCATGGAGGTCTCCTCCTCCAGGTAGGTTCCCGCCTCCAGGAAATCCTCAGGGCAGGGCAGAGCCGGCTTTAAGGTCAGGAAACGGCTGGGGAAGCGGTAGAGGATGCGGTCCTCCAGGAAATAGAGCTTCTCCTCCAGAGTCCCGATCTGCCAGCCGCCGTCGGCGGTGGGGGTAAGCTCCGTGAGGCCGTACTCCCGCTCCACGTAGAAGCGGCCGCCCTGTTCAGTCACGGACACAAACTGGGGGTCGTCCGGGCGGGCGGTGAGGAAGCGCCCGCTCCGGGCGGGCAGAAGCTGGGGGTGTTCCACGGGGAATTCCGGCTCCGGGGCCTCAGGCAGTCCCAGCACCAGCCGGGCGGCCTGGTCCGCCAGCCTGGACATCAGCCGGGAGGTGGTGTTGGAGAGGAAAATGATCTCCAGCTCCTTTTCCGGGATGCAGAATGCGTGGCCCCGGTAGGCCGCGTCGGCGCCGCCGTGCTCGTAGACGGTCAGCCCCTCCAGCTTGTGGGTCATCAGGCCGCCGCAGTACTCCGCCTCTGTGCCGTCACTGAGCACAGCCGGAGTCTTCATCAGGCGGATGATGTGGGGATCGATCACGGACGGATGGAGGTACTCATCCAGCATGCGGCTCAAGTCCTCGGCGCAGGTGTTGACGGAGGTGGGGCCGTAGAGGGAGTAGTTCAAGGGATTGTAGTAGTAGGTTCCATTTCCCTCGTCCTGGTAGGAGTAGGCGAGGCCGGGGATGATCTCCTGGTAGCCGGAGCGGATGCAGGTGTGCTCCATTCCCAGGGGCTGGAAAATGCGCTCCTTGGCAAACTGGGGGAGCGTCTGTCCGGTGATCCGCTCCACGATCAGGGCCAGGAGATGAAATCCCATGTTGCTATAGAGATAGGCGCTCTGGGGCGGGAAGTTCAGATGGCGCTGGCCCTTGAGGACGGAGTTGACGTCCTCGGAGGTGATGGCGTCGTTGATTTTGATGCCCCGCATGAACAGGAGTTCCCACTGATCCCGGAGACCGCTGACGTTGTTCATCATCTGGCGGATGGTCATGGGTTCCTCAAAGGAAATCAGGTCGCCCACATAGCGGCGGATGTCGTCGTCCAGATCCAGACGCCCGTCCTTCCAGAGAAGAAGGACGGAGAGGACGGTGAACTGCTTGGAGATGGACGCCACGTGGAAGATGGTGCGGGATGTAATGGGAATCTGGTGCTCTAAATTGGCGTAGCCGAAGGATTTCTCGTAGAGAGTCTGTCCGGACTGCCGGATCAGGGCCTGGACGCCGGGGCAGATCCCGTTCTGCCACTGGGAAAACAGCTGATCCAGGGAAGTTTCCAACTGCTGATTCATGATTGATCTCCTCTCTGATGGTTGTCTGTCAGTATATTAATTTGGAAAAATAGACCATGCACACCGCCTCCTCCTGGGAGATGTTCAAGTAGTTGTGGAGCATATCCTGGGGGACGTAGAAGCTGTCCCCGCTGCGGATGGTGTACACCCGGGTGCCCAGGTGGAGCTCCAGCTCCCCCTGAAGGAGGAAGCAGCTCTCGTCGTAGCCGGCGTGGGAGATCATCCGCTCCGTGATCCAGCATCCAGGTTTGAGCCGGACCAGGAGGCCGGTGACCCGCGCCTGCTCCCCCTCCGGCATGGAGGAGGGGGTGAAAATGGAATAATCCACATCGATTTCCGGCAGTTTCATGGGAATCCGGTGTTCCCGCCGCATGACATAATCGTGGACGGAGGAGAATTCTTCCGCCCCCGCCCCACTTTCCACCTGGTCCGGCATCTGGCCCATGATGAGCCAGACCTCCGAGCAGTCCAGGCAGGCGGCGATCTTTCTCAGCGCCGTGAGGGACGGCTGTTTCTGGTTCCGTTCCAGCTGGGAGATATAGCCGACGCTGTAGCCGGTCATTTCAGCCACCTGCTTCAGCGTATACCCCTTCTGCTGCCGCGCCTGGCGGATGCGGTTCCAATCCATGGATCACTCCTGGACTTTGCCGGCCACGGCGGCGCGGATTCTCTCCAGCCCCTCCGTCAGCAGAGCGCGGGGGCAGCCGATATTCAGACGCATGAAGCTTCCGCACTGGGCGCCGAAGCGGTAGCCGGCGTTCATGCGGACCTTGGCCTGATCCAGGAAGAAGTGGTTCAAATCCTCCTCCGTCAGGCCCAGGGCGGAGCAGTCCAGCCACAGCAGGTAGGTGCCGTCCGGGGGACATACCTTGATCTGGGGAATGTTTTTCCGGATGTAGTCCACGGCGTAATCCCGGTTGGCTTCCAGGTAGACGAGCAGCTCATCCAGCCAATCCTCCGCAGTGCTGTAGGCGGCGGTGAGGGCAGTCATGCCGAAGACGTTGCTGCCCAGGTCCAGGGCGTCGTACATGGCCATATAGGCGGTGCGGAGACGCTCATTGGGGATCACCACGTAGGACTGGCAGAGTCCCGCCAGGTTGAAGGTCTTGCTGGGGGCGTAGGCGGTGATGGTGCGCTGCATCATATCCTCGTCCAGGGAGGCGATGGAGATGTGCTGGTGCCCGGAGAAGATGAAGTCCGCGTGGATTTCGTCGGAGATCACCAGCAGATCGTGGCGCTTCACGATCTCAGCCAGCCGCTCCAGCTCCTCGCGGGTCCACACGCGCCCGGCGGGGTTGTGGGGATTGCACATCATGAGAATCTTGCAGCGACTGTCGATCTGGGATTCCAGCAGATCGAAGTCGATGGAGTAGTGTCCGTCCTCACCCAGAACCAGGGGGCTGTTGATGATCACCCGGCCGTTTTCCCGGATGCTGTTGTAGAACGGGCGGTAGACCGGGGTCATGATCAGCACCCGGTCGCCGGGGTTGGTGAGGGCCAGAATGCTCATGGAGAGGGCCGGCACCACCCCTGGGCTGAAGGTGATCCACTCCTTCTGAATATCCCAGTGATACCGTTTGCCCACCCAGGACACGATGGAATTTAACAGCTCCTCTCCGTGGAAGGTGTAGCCGTAGACCGGGTGGTCCAGGCGCTTCTGCATGGCCTCGCGGATCTGAGGCGCCACTGCAAAATCCATGTCCGCCACCCACATGGGGTGGATGTCGGCGCTCCCGTTGCTGTCCCATTTGAGGCAGTCGGTGCCCCGGCGGTCGATGATTTCGTCAAAATTATAGTTTCCCATTGATAGTTCCTCCTGATGAAATGTGATAAATGTGATATATATTAAGGGAAAATCCCCTTTGGGCGCGTCAGGACACCTGTCCGGCCAGGCCGGTGAGGGCGAGGATGGCGGTCTCCAGCTCCTCGAGGGTGGGGCAGACTGCCTGGATCTCCGTGCCGCTCACCCGGGTGATTCCGGGAGCCTGGGCCGCCATGTCCGCCATGGCTGTGCTCTTGAATTCGATGGAGAGGGTGTAGGGGGCCTCGAGGCGGTAGCGGGGAATCTGCGTCAAATCAGACGCCAGCACCTGCTTCACGGCCTCCGCCGTCTCCCTGGAGAGGCGGCTCTGGGGGCGGTATTTGGCGGCGTAGCGGGACAGGGATTCCTTGGTCACCACAAAGGAGACCCAGGGCATCATCCGATCGTCGATGAGCTGCTTCTTCAGGCCAGAATCCCCCACCACCAGGCCCACGGGAACCCCGTACTCCCCGGCCAGGGCCGCGTTGGCGGTGGACTCGTTCATATATACGCCATTGATTTTCAGGGAGGCCACAGTTTTTCCGGAGAAGGCGTGGTCCATGGTGGCAAACCTCTCCCCGGGGCCCGCGTGGTAGCCGGCCAGGAACGCCACGTCGTAGGTCTCGTCCAGGCAGGCCATCATGTACTGGCGGCGGGGGGAGCCGCTGACCAGGCTGATGCGGTCGTCCATCTGGGAGAGCTCATCATAGGAAAGGTTGGTGCCGCCGCCGTGGGAGTCGGAGATGGTGATCTCCTCGATCTCGCCGTCCTTACAGGACTGGTGAATGCCGTCGATGATCCAGCGGACCTGATTGTGAAGAGCCCTGCGGAAGGATTCCTTCTCCCCCGTCTCCTGGTAGGGGGCGGTGATCCCCGCCATTCCCTCCATATCTACGGAAATGTAAATTTTCACTGCTGTATCCTCCTTTATAAAAATATAGGGCACAAGCCGACACCGTTGTGCACAAAATATAAATTATTATAAAACGGCCTA
Organism: Candidatus Lachnoclostridium stercoripullorum; assembly: GCA_019114845.1. Lineage (GTDB taxonomy): Bacteria > Bacillota > Clostridia > Lachnospirales > Lachnospiraceae > Lachnoclostridium_A > Lachnoclostridium_A stercoripullorum. The sequence goes on from DXEU01000162.1 coordinate 7,163, forward strand.
AAAACAAAGTCAATATATTGACAGATTGCACAATAATAATTATACTATGAGTAAAATTATGCTGTGAGTAAAATCGGAAGCAGAGAAAAAGGAGGAAAACGTATGAAAAGACGTAAACTGGCGATGCTCCTAGCAGCTGCCATGATGGCGGCGACTCTGGCGGGCTGCGGAGGCGGCTCATCGGAGAGCACCACGGCGGCTCCCACAGAGGCTCAGACAGAAGCGGCCGGGGAGGCCGAGGGCGAGGCTGAGGCCGACGAGACCGCGGAGGGCGCGGACCGCTATCTGGTCTGGAGAATGTACGTGGAGCCCAAGCAGTGGGATCCCACCAACAATTCCGAGTCCATGTCGGACGCCATCGTAAAACAGCTGTTTGAGGGTCTGACTGTATCCACCTCTGACGGATATAAGCCCGGTATGGCTGAGACCTGGGATGTATCTGAGGACGGAAAAACCTACACCTTCCATTTGAGACAGGACGCAAAGTGGTCCGACGGAGATCCGGTGACGGCTCATGACTTCGAGTACGCCTGGAGAAGAATCTGCGATCCGTCCTTCGCCTCCGAGGCCCTGCAGGCCATGACCGACTATGTGGTGGGCGCCCAGGAGTACTTTGACGGAACCGGCAGCTACGACGACATCAAGGCTACGGCCATCGACGACTACACCTTCGAGGTAGTCCTGAAGAACGTGACCCCGTTCTTCCCGCAGCTGGTTGCCAACGACGTGTACCTTCCCATCAAGCAGGACGTGGTGGAAGCGGCCGGAGAGGGCTGGGAGAAGAAGCCTGAGACCTGTGTCAGCAACGGACCGTTCATGCTGGAGGAATACCAGGTTGGTTCCCATATGCTGTTCAAGAAGAACCCCAACTACTATGACGCAGACGCTGTGACCATCCCCGGAATCCGCGCCGTCATCATCACCGACGACAACACGGCTTACCAGGCCTACCAGGCTGGCGAGATCGACGTGATGGATCACCTTCCCTCCGAGCAGATCCCCCAGATCGTGGCCGAGGATCCCAACGTGATCGTCAGCGCCGACACGGGAGCTCAGTTCCTGAACTTCAATGTGGACAAGGCGCCCTTTGACAATGTACATGTGAGAAAGGCTGTGGCCTACGCTCTCGACAGAAAGCAGCTGGTGGAGCAGGTGCTCAAGGACGGCAGCGTGCCGGCCAGCGGCTTTATCGCTCCCACCTGCCAGACCACGGACGGCGGCTCCTTCCGCACCATGGAGGAGGACGGCTATCCGGCAGAGGAGTACGGCATCAATCCCAGGCAGGCAAACGTTGAGGCCGCTCAGGCTGAGCTGGCTGAGGCCGGATATCCCGGCGGCGAGGGCTTCCCGGAGGTTGAGCTGACTTATTCCAACAGCGATAAGAATAAGAAGACCTGTGAGGCCATTCAGCAGATGCTGGCCGAGAACCTTGGCATCACTGTGACCCTGCGGGCAGAGGAATCCAACGTATTCACCTCCACCAAGAACAACGGCGACTATCAGATGGCCACCGGCGGCTGGACCAACAGCCCCTACGACGCCAGCGGACTGATCAAGCTGTTCTGCTCTCAGAACGGCAACAACACGCCTCAGTGGAGATGGCAGGAGTACGTGGGAGCTCCCCACGACACCACTCTGAATCCTGGAAACAAGGCCTTTGACGACGCGTTCAACAAGGCGATGGCATCCCAGGGAGCAGACAGAGACGCGGCCTGGAGAGAGGCTGAGGAAGCATTGATGGAAGACATGCCCGTTACCCCGCTGTACTATCCGTCCTTCACAGCTCTTGTAAATCAGGATCAGGTAGCGGATGTGGAGCTGACCGCCAGCAACTCCTTCATGTTTAAGGAGGCTGTGATTCTTCAGTAATCAGTAATTTAGCGAAAGACCGCAAAGATGGGGTTCTTTGCGGTCTTTCTTTTCATTA
>DXEU01000163.1 GCA_019114845.1 Candidatus Lachnoclostridium stercoripullorum
AGGCCGCCGCCCAGGTCTCACATTTCACGTCCTTAAAGGTCACGTAGATGACAGGAAACTTTCCCTGATATTCCCGGTAAAACGTCCCGCACTCCCAAATATATTTGTCCTGAAAATAGATGGAGGTGTCCTCATCCGTCTTTTCAAAAAAGACCCGAAGCATATCCATATTGAGTGTCTTGCCGAAGCGCCTGGGACGCGTAAATAAGGACACCTGAGGGCGCTCATCCAGGAAATCTCGAATCAGCAAAGTTTTATCCACATAGTAATACTCTCTGGAAGCTTTGCGGAAATCAGAAATCCCCACCGGCAGAGGCAGCTTCCCGGGAGCGCCTTCCCGCACTCTGGCCTTTCCGGACCTCTGATCTGCCGGTTTTTCCGCATCCACAGGGATTCTCCACCGGGATCTCTCCTTATACGCTCCCGGGATTCTCCCTTCGCTGCAGAGAATGCCGATCCTGCGGGGCGTGATGCCCCACCTTTTCGCTGCCTCACTGGTATTCATATACGATTTCACAGCAGCACCGCCTTTGTTCCATTATACCAAAAATATTCCGATTTTTTACACCAGCCGCCGCACCAACGGCACCCTCTTCAGCACCAGCGTCACCCCATATCCCATGAGGAAAATCACCCCGCAGTACAGGAAGGCGCTGATCATGTCCCCCAAGCCCAAGCGGACGCGGAACACATCCCACAGCCTGCCCATGAAGGGCAGCCGCTGGTGAAAGAAGAGATGCAGCAGGTAGATCCCCAGGGTGCAGCCGCCCATGGACTGCAGCAGGGCGCACAGCCGCCGGAGAAGGGGACGCCGGAGCGCGGCCCCCCTTCCCGCCAGATATGTACAGGCGGCGAACACCGAGGCGGCGTTCAACACCGAAAAGAGGTTATAGAAGGACTGGGAATGGTTCTCATCCAGCATCCCCGTCAGGGACGCCTTCCACACCGTCAGCCCCGCAGTCACCAGGATTCCCCCCAGATTGGCCGCCCACAGCAGGGCCAGCCGCCGCCCGCTCCAAAAATCGGGGATCCGTTTCCTCATAAAATACCCCAAAAGCGGGCAGACAAATATCTGGGCACAGACCCACCCCAGCTGAAAATCCGAGTTGAAGCTGTGATTCTCCTGCCAGAGCAGGTACTGGAGGACCGGCAGCAGGGAGGAGAAGACAAACGCCAGGGAGAAGAGGTAGACAAATTCCCGGTTGGTCAGGCTCCCCGCAAACTTTCGCAGCAGCGGCAGGGTCATCAGCATAGCCAGGTAGGCGTACAGATACCAAAAGGAGAGATTCCAGTTTCCCCACAAAAACTGCCCCGCAAAGTCCCCCAGGCGAAACTCCCGCCACCCCAGCCACACCTCATCCAGGTAGTAGAAAAATGACCAGGCCAGCAGTACCAGGGCGATTTTCCCGATCCGATGTCTCCAGAGCCTGCCCAGGGACTCTTCCCGCTCCAAGAGCAGCGCCCCGGACACCATGAAAAACAGGGGGACAGAAAATTTGCAGAAGATGGACACCGCCAGGTACACCCAGAAGCGGAGACTGCCGCTATCGCAAAGGGAGAAGCGGAAAAATCCGTTCTCCCCCGTGTGGTTGAATATGACAAAAAAGCAGGCGATCACCCGCATCAGCTCCAGATCAAGCCGCCGGCCATGGATGGCCGGCATTCTCTCAGACACTCTCACAGACATTTCCCCGCCTCTCTATTCTCGCCGATCTATCCCTCAATCCGTTTTCTCAGTTCCTCCGCCAGGCGGTTCTCCAGAGCTCTCACATGCTCCCTTCCATCCCCGCTGACGGACAGATAGATCTTCAGTTTCGGCTCCGTGCCGGAAGGGCGAACCACGAAGGAGCAGCCGCCCTCCAGCCAGAATTTCAGCACGTTGGACTTGGGGAGACCCTGGATCGGCTCCCTGCGGCCGTCGGCAAAACGCTTCTCCTGGGCCTGGTAGTCCTCCACGGACACCACACGCAGACCGGCCGCCTCGGCGGGAGAATTCTGCCGGAAATCGTCCATGATTCCCTGCATCTTCTCAAAACCGGCAGCCCCCTCAAACTGGAAATTGTATAGGGTGTTGAGGCAGTAGCCGTAGCGGTCGTAGAGGTCATTCAGCACTTCCAGCAGGCCGCGGCCCTGGGCCTTGTAGTAGGCGTACATCTCACAGATCAGCAGGGAGGCGTTCACCCCGTCCTTGTCCCGCACGAAAGTGCCGGACAGATAGCCGTAGCTCTCCTCAAAGCCGAAAATGTACCGCTCCAGCTCACCTCTCTGCTCCAGCAGGCTGATCTGCTCGCCGATAAATTTGAAGCCGGTGAGAACGTCGATGACCTGGACATGGTAGTGGTCGGCGATGGCCTTCACATGGTCCATGGTCACGATGGTCTTCATCAGCAGAGGCCGCTCCGGCATGCGCCCCAGGGCGATCCGCCGCTCGCAGATGTACTCAAAGAGCAGCAGTCCCACCTCGTTGGCGGAGAGAAGGACGTACTCCTCCCCGTCCCGCACGGCGATGCCCACCCGGTCACAGTCCGGATCGGTGGCCAGAAGCAGATCGCTGCCATTCTTTTTTGCATACTGTATACCAAGCTCCATGGCTTCCCGAATCTCCGGGTTGGGGTAGGGGCAGGTGGGGAAATTGCCGTCCGGCTTCTCCTGCTCCGGCACCACATGGATGTTGGAGAATCCGTTCTCCCCCAGAGTGCGGAGCACGCACTTCAAGCCAGCCCCATTTAAAGGCGTGTAGGTGATGGAGACGTGTTTGTCCAATTCCCCGTCGCCGCAGAGTCGCTCCCCGCTCACCGCCGCGATATAGGCGTCCACCACCTCTCCGCCGATGTAAGAAATCCGGCCGTCCGCCACAGCGCCGTCAAACTCCGCCGCCTTCACATCCGCAAACAGATCTAGCGCATTGATGCAGCTCTGGATCTCCCTCGCCGCCTCCGTGGTAATCTGGCAGCCGTCCGGCCCATACACCTTGTAGCCGTTATATTTCGCCGGATTGTGGCTGGCAGTGATCACCACGCCCCCGTCGCAGCCCAGGCAGCGGATGGCAAATGACAGGGCCGGGGTTGGCATCAGCTCCGGGTAGATGTACGCCCGGATCCCGTTGGCTGCGAACACCTCCGCCGCCCGGCGGGCGAACTCCTCCGATTTGATCCGGCTGTCGTAGGCGATGGCCACGGACAGATTTTCCCTCTTCTTATTCAGCAGATACTGGGCATAGCCCTGGCTGGCCTTGCCCACGGTATAAATATTCATACGGTTGGTCCCGGCGCCAATGACGCCCCGCAGACCGCCGGTGCCGAAGGCCAGATCCCGGTAAAAACGATCCGAGATCCCTTCAGGATCCTCCGCGATGGAGGTCAGTTCCTCCTGCAGGTACTGCGGCAGCGGGCGGGAGCGCCAATCTCTGTAAAGTTCTTCTGTGTGATTCGTTATCATGAGGTCACCTTTTGTCACTTATAAATATTCATCCCGGTTGCAGATCTTCAAATTCTCCGTCACCTTTCGGATGTCCCCTGCCTTATGCTTCTCGCAGATGAGAATGGCATCGTCCGTGTCCACGATGATCAGGTCCCGCAGACCCACGGAGGCAATCAGTTTGCCTTTCCCCTGGATGATGCAGTTGTGGGTGTCGATGGTGATGACGTTGCCGTTCACCACATTCCCATCCTCGTTGGTCTTCTTAATCCGCTCCACTGCCAGCCAGGAACCCACATCGTCCCAGCCGAAGGTGCCGGGGATGGTGTAAATGTGCTCCGCCTTCTCCATGATCCCGTAGTCGATGGAGACCGACGGCATGGCCGCAAACTCCCGCTCCAGCACCGTCTCCTCCTCCGGCGTGCCGATGGCAGCGGCGATGGTCTTTAAGCGGCTGCAGGTCTCCGGCATATATTTCCCCAGATTTTTCCAGATGGAGGACAGTTTCCAGATGAACATGCCGCTGTTCCACAGATACTCCTCCGTCTCCAAGTACTCCTTGGCCACCTCCAGGGTGGGCTTCTCCACAAAGCGCTCCACCTCGTAGGCCGCCCCCAGAGTCGCATGGGGGTTGAATTTGATGTAGCCGTAGCCTGTCTCCGGGTAAGTGGGGGTGATTCCCAAAGTCACCAGGTTGTCCCCCTCACCCGCCACCTGGCAGGCCGCCCGCAGGGCGCTCAAGAACATGTTGTTGAACTTGATCAGGTGATCCGACGGCAGCACCAGCATCAGGGCATCCTCATACTTCTTCCCGATGTGCGCCGCCCCAAGGCCGATGCAGGGAGCCGTGTTGCGCCCCACCGGCTCACAGAGAATGTTCTCCTCGGGGATCTCCGGGAGCTGGCTGCGCACCAGATCCCTGTAATTTTTGTTGGTGGCGATATAGATGTCCTCCATCTTCACCAGCGGCAGAATCCGCTCCACCGTCAGCTGAATCATGGTCTTGCCGTCATCCGTCAGGGACAGAAACTGCTTGGGCAGATTTCTGCGGCTCCTAGGCCAGAACCGCTCCCCCCGGCCGCCGGCCATAATAAGGGCTGTTGTATTCATATCTGTTTCTCCGTTCCGCCGCCGAAGGCGGCTGTATTCATGGTTACATTTTCAAGAATTATATGCTTGGAAATCCAATAATGTAAATAGCTTGGCAGATTTTCAGCACTTCCTCTTCTGTTTTTCCGCTCAGTTTTTCCGCAAACAGCTCCACCACCAGATTATTGTACTCATATTTCGGAACCTTTCCTTGCTGATCTACCACTTGCCTGACAAAAGCCATTAACTGTCCCGTACAATACTGCGGATCATTCAAATGGAACCTTTGGATATGTTCGTTAATAAAGTTTAAATCTTCTCTGTCATAAAGAGGATTTTCAGACGGCTGAAAT
>DXEU01000164.1 GCA_019114845.1 Candidatus Lachnoclostridium stercoripullorum
AACACTGCAACAATCCGGTCAAGGGGTGGGGGAGGAAAATCAGGATTTGACAGATGGCACGGGAGTTGCTGTATATTTATATATGGCTATGGATTGCAGACAGTTATGCGGATCAGGGAAGGGGAGGATGAAAGCCATGACAGTTTTGGGATGTATCGCAGATGATTTCACAGGGGCCAGCGACGCGGCTTCCTTTTTGGTGAAGGGCGGAATGAGCGTGCGGCTCGTAAATGGTGTTCCGGAGAGGGAGGATGGCGGGGAGGACGACGCCCAGGCCATAGTGGTTGCGCTGAAGTCGCGGACCCAGGAGACAGAGGGGGCCGTCCGGGACAGCCTGGCGGCGGCGGAGTACCTGCTGGGGAAGGGGGCGAGGCAGATTTATTTTAAATACTGCTCCACCTTTGACTCCACCCCCGAAGGAAATATCGGCCCTGTGGCGGATGCCCTCATGGAGCGGCTGAAGGCGCCCTGCACGGTTCTGTGCCCGGCTCTCCCGGTCAATGGCAGGACGGTGAGGGACGGGGAACTGATGGTAAACGGGGTGCCGCTCCACCAGAGCCCCATGAAAAATCATCCCCTCACGCCCATGTGGGACTGCCGGATCGGGGAGCTGATGAGGCCCCAGAGCCGCTATGGCTGCCGGATTCTCAGGAGGGAGGAGCTGAAGGGATGGTCCCCGGACGCCTGCGGGGGCGAGCCGTTCTACCTGATTCCCGACTATGAGAGGGAGGAGGACGGAGCGGCCATTGTGGACGTGTTTGGGGATCTGCCTCTGCTCACCGGCGGGAGCGGTCTTCTGGAGCCGCTGGCCAGGAGATGGACGGCACGCCTGGGGACGGCGGGGCGGATTCCGGAGAGCCGCACCGGCGGGCGGGCGATCCTGCTGGCGGGAAGCTGCTCCAAGGCGACCCTGGGGCAGATCGCCTGGTATGAGGGGCAGGGGAATCCCTGCCTGAAGCTGGACCCGGAGGCGATGCTGGCGGGAAGGCAGACGGTGGAGGAGGCGTGGGAGTTTGTGGAGAGCCAGGGGGATCAGACGCCCCTGGTGTACAGCTCCGACACCCCGGAAAAGGTGAGAGAGTACCAGAAACTGGGGAGAGAGCGGGTGGCGCAGCTTTTGGAGAGCAGCACCGCCTGGCTGGCCAGGACGGCGGCGGAGAATGGCTTTGCCAGGATCATCTGCGCCGGCGGGGAGACCGCCGGGGCGGTGACAAAGGCCCTGGGCTTTTCCTCCTACTGGATCGGCGAGAGCGTGGCGCCGGGAGTGCCGGTGATGGTTCCCGTGGAGAATCCCCGGATCCGTCTGATATTAAAGAGCGGAAATTTTGGGCAGGAGGATTTCTTCGGGCGCGCCCTGGCCATGACGGAGAAGAGAGGAGAGGACTGAGATGGAAGAGAGACTGGACGAAAAGCTGCGGGAGGCGGTGTGGGTCTGCCGCAGCCTGTTTGAGCGGGGGAAGACGGCGGGCTCGTCCGCCAATATGAGTTTTCGCCATGGGGACAGGGTCTATATCACCGCCAGCGGCACTTGCTTCGGAACTATGAAGGAGGAGGATTTCACCTGGATTTCCCTGGACGGGACGGCGGCGGGGGAGAGAAAGCCCAGCAAGGAATGGCCCCTTCATCTGGCCCTCTACGAAAAGTCCCAGGAGGTGGGGGCGGTGATCCACACCCACAGCCGGGCCTGTGTGCTCTGGAGCTTCGTGCCGGGGCTGACGGAGAGGGACTGCGTGCCGGACCACACCCCCTACCTGAAGATGAAGCTGGGGACGGTGGGCCTGATTCCCTATGAGAAGCCGGGCTCCCAGGAGCTCTTCGACGCCTTCCGGGCCAGAGTCCGGGACAGCGACGGCTTTCTCTTGAAACAGCACGGCCCGGTGGTGCCGGGAAGGACGGTGATGGACGCATTTTACTGCCTGGAGGAGCTGGAGGAGAGCGCCGCCGTGGCCTGGGAGCTCTATCGGGCGGGGATAAGATAGAATTGACCTTTCCCCTGGTCTCCGCTACAATAGGTCTATACGGGCGCACGGCCCGGGTGCGGGAGGAGACCATGAATACGAAAGATTTGAAATGTTTCCAGGCGGTGTATGAGGAGAAGAGCGTGAGCCGGGCGGCCAGACGGCTGTTCATCACCCCCCAGGGGATGAGCAAGATTATCCGCCAGCTGGAGGAGGAGCTGCAGGCATCCCTGTTTGTGCGGACGGCCAGGGGGATGGAGGCCACGGAGAGCGGGAGGTTCCTCTACGAGCGGTCCGAGCGGGTGGTGCGCCAGCTGGAGGAGATCGAGAACGGCCTGCGCCAGCTGGAGCAGAGGGGAGAGCGGCTGCGGATCGGCTGCGCCAACGGCGCCCTCAACCTTCTCCCCCTGGAGGTGATCCTGGAATTTGGGGAGGCGCACCCGGAGCTGCGGCTGGAGTGGAGGGAGTACCCCAACGAGCAGGTGAAGACAAAGCTTCTGAACTCGGAGATCGAGTATGGCTTCGTCATCGGAGAGTGGGGCGAGGGGGCGGCCAGAGTGAGAAAGATCACCGGCTGCCGCATCTGCCTGCTGGTCTACCAGGGCCATCCCCTCTACGGCCAGGAGCAGGTGAATTTGAGGCAGCTGGAGGGGGAGCCTCTGCTGCTGATGAACGAGAGCTTTCACCTCTACCACGATTTCATGTCCCTGTGTGCCGTGCAGGGGGTGAGGCCCAACGTGGTGGCCAAGACGGCGGATGGGGCCGGCCTCTACCGCCTCTGCAGCCGAAAGGTGGGGCTGGCGGTGGCGCCGGAGTTCTTCCGGGAAGAATTCTCCATGGACGGGGTGCGCGCCCTGCCCTTCGAGGAGGGGCTGCGGTGGGAGGTGTACGGGGCCTGCATGAGGGAGACGGAGAGCTACGAGAACATCCGCATGTTCGACCGGTATCTGCGGGGGAGGCTGTGAGCGCTCCTCGGTTGTCAACAAAGAATTGCATCCCTTCAATCAACGGTTGATGGTGTGCAGTTCTTTTTTGTGCTACAATTATGTTAAATAAATAACAGAGAGGAGAGAGAACATGAAGTACCAGAATTTATTTACTCCGGTAAAGATCGGTTCCGTCACCATCAAGAACCGCTTCGCCATGGCGCCCATGGGTCCCCTGGGCCTGGCCGACTCCGAGGGCGGCTTCAACCAGAGAGGCATCGATTACTACACGGAGAGAGCCAAGGGCGGCACGGGACTGATCATCACCGGTGTCACCTTCTCCGACTGCAAGGTGGAGACCCAGAGCATGCCCAACTGCCCCAACTCCACCTACAACCCGGTTCACTTTATCCGCACCAGCCGTGAGATGACGGAGAGAGTCCACGCCTACGGGAGCAAGATCTTCCTGATGATGTCCGCGGGCTTCGGCCGCGTGACCATCCCCACCAACCTGGGCGAATTCCCGCCGGTGGCTCCGTCGGAGATCCCCCACCGCTGGCTGGACAAGATGTGCCGGCCGCTGACGGTGGAGGAGATCAAGAGCATCGTGAAATCCTTCGGGGACGGCGCCTACAACGCCAAGAGAGCCGGGTTCGACGGTGTGGAGATCCACGCTGTCCACGAGGGCTACCTGCTGGATCAGTTTGCCATCTCCATGTTCAACCTGAGAAATGACGAGTACGGCGGATCCCTGGAGAATCGCCTGCGCTTCGCCAGGGAAGTGGTGGAGGAGATCAAATCCCGCTGCGGAGAGGATTTCCCCGTGGCCCTGCGCTACAGCGTGAAGAGCATGATCAAGGACTGGAGAGAGGGAGCTCTCCCAGGGGAGGAGTTTGAGGAGAAGGGACGCGACATCGCCGAGGGCCTGGAGGCGGCCAAGCTTCTGGTGCAGTACGGCTATGACGCCCTGGACACGGACGTGGGAACCTACGACGCCTGGTGGTGGAATCATCCGCCGATGTACCAGGAGAAGGGACTCTTCCGCCCCTACTGCAAGATGGTGAAGGAGGTTGTGGACGTTCCCGTGATCTGCGCGGGCCGCATGGACAACCCGGATATGGCCCTGGAGTCCCTGGAGAAGGGGGAGTGCGACATCGTCAGCCTGGGACGCCCGCTGCTGGCGGATCCAGACTACGTGAACAAGCTGCGGGCCGGCCGGATGGCGCAGGTTCGCCCCTGCATTTCCTGCCAGGAGGGCTGCATGGGCCGTGTGCAGGAGTACTCCATGATCAACTGCGCAGTGAATCCCCAGGCCGCCAGAGAGCGGGATATGGCCTACGAACCCATTTTAAAGAGCAAGAAGGTGATGGTTGTGGGAGGAGGCGTGGCCGGATGTGAGGCGGCCAGAGTGCTGGCCATCCGCGGCCATCAGCCGGAGCTCTACGAGAAGGGCAGCCAGCTGGGCGGAAACCTCCTTCCCGGCGGAGCGCCTGAGTTCAAGGAGGATGACCTGGCCCTGGCAAAGTGGTATGAGACCACCCTCAAGGACCTGCGGGTGCCGGTGTACTACAACCATGAGGTGACCAAGGACGAGGTTCTGGCGGGGGACTACGACGCGGTAATCATCGCCACCGGTTCCCAGCCCAAGAAGTTCTCCCTGGGCGACGATGAGAAGGTGTACACGGCCTCCCAGGTGCTGTTAAAGGAGAAGGACTGCGGCGAGACCACGGTGATCGTGGGCGGCGGCCTGGTGGGCTGTGAGACGGCCCTGTGGCTGGCGGAGCACGGAAAGAAGGTCACCATCGTGGAGGCCCTGGACAAGATCCTGGCGGTGAACGGCCCCCTGTGCCACGCCAACAAGGATATGCTGGAGCGCCTGGTTCCCTACCACGGCGTGGAGGTGGTCGCCGGTGCCCGGGTGAAGAAGTACGAGAACGGTGTGCTCACCGCAGATACGGCGGAGGGCGAGAAGACCATCCCCTGCGACAGTGTGATCCTGGCGGTGGGATACCGGGAGGAGAACAGCCTCTATCACGACCTGGAGTTTGACGTGCCGGAGATCTACCTCCTGGGCGATGCCAAGAAGGTGTCAAACATCATGTACGCCATCTGGGATGCCTTCGAGGTGGCCAACCACATCTGATGGGCGTCTGAGTCCTAAAATTGGATTGAATCAAGAGAATTCTTTTACTGGCCGTCCGCTGCCGCCTGGCAGCGGGCGGTTTTTTTGCCGCAGATCCTATGCCGCGGATTTTCGGGGCTTTTTTGCCGAGGATCCCCTGCCGCAGATGTTAAGGATTTTGTAAGGGGAATTTCATAGTCCGGCTTTCATGTCTGTGGTACACTGTAAAAAAGAGAGTAAGAAGGGGGTTGGAGGATGAGGGAGTGTCAGTCAGTGAGGCTTTCCTGCCGCCGGGGAGACAGGCGGGAACTGGGCCGTTTTCTGGAGGAGCGGGCGGCCCGGGGGTGGTATGCGGAGCGCATTCTCCCAAACTGGACCGCCAGATTCTGCCGCCGGGAGGAGGAGGCGGGGGACCGCTGCCGCCTGGTGACCTGCAGGAATTGGCTGTGGAGAAAAAAGTCCGGGGAGACAGAGGAGGTCCAGGCCCTGCGGGAGAGCTGGGAGCGGGAGGGATGGACCTTCGGCTGCTGCTTTGGCCACACGGCTGTCTTCTACGGCCGGGAGGGGATGAAGGAGGGGGAGCACCCCGTGTCCGGGGAGGAGGAGAGAAGGCTTCTCTTGGAGGAGGAGGGGCGGCTGTTTCTCCGGCTGACCCTGGGGGGAATCTTCGCGGCGGCCCTCTGGGCGGCTGCGGCGGCCCTGTTCTGGCTGAATCAGGCTTCCCGGGAAGAGTGGGAGGAGCTGCTGGCGGTGGGAGCGGTCGTCTGGCTGATCTACACCCGCTTTTGGATCTTGGGGGCCCTGGCGCGCCCGGGGGTGCGCCGCTCCCTGCGGGAGGGGAGAGAGACGCCCCCGCGGCGTCTGCCCCTGGGGGAGGACGAGCTGCGGAGCCTCTGCCTGGCCGGCTGCGGCATCTTGGCGGCCTCGAGGCTGTACCGGATGGGCGTGTACCATGCCGCCCTGGCCATGGCGCTCGGCGGCGCGGCGGCGGCCGCCTGCCTGGTCTGGATGGTGCGCAGCAGGAGAAGGGGGCGGTCCGGGACGCCGGGGGGAGCCTCCCTCGGCCTGACCCTCGCCTCCCTGGCACTCCTTCTCACCGCCGCCTTCGCCTGGCCCTCGGCGGGGAATTATCGCTTTTCCCTGGGGGAGGACCGGGGAACCCTCTACTTCGGGGATGCGGCCAGGAGCTTGGATGTGCTGAATGCGGAGGAGTTGGGATGGGGCCCCTGGGACAGCGTCTATGTCCGGGAAAATCCCACCCACTACTGCGCCAGCGAGACCCTCACCTACACGTATTTCAGCGACGAGCTGGCGGAGGAACTGGCGGAGGAGCTGGACGGTGGATTCTTAAAGCTGGGGAGCGGCGGCCTGGCGGCCAGGCTCCGGTATGTGGGAACTCTGGAGGGAACCTTAAAGGATGTGGATCATTGGGAGGATTTCCTGGGGCTGAAGGGATTGGATCTGGATGAGGCCCGGAAGGCGGAGCTGATCCCCGGGGCGGAGTCCTATGAGTGGGAGGACGGAAAGGAGATCGCCGTCTGCTGGCCGGACGGCCGGGTGGTCCTGTTTTTCTTAAACCCTCAGGACGAGAGAAGCTTTGACTTGGAGGACGGCGCCGTCCGGCGGGCGCTGATCCGGCATCTGGAGGAATTGAGCTGAATATGGGCATGCAAAAAGGCACTGGTTTAAACCAGTGCCTTTGTCATCCATTGACTGCCGCGGTAGCGCCTCACAAAGAAGAACGCGCGTACCCACCAGTCCAGGATCATGGCCATCCAGACGCCGAACACGCCGAAGCCGAAAAACTGTCCGAACACGTAGCTGAACACCACCCGGCAGACCCACATGGAGGTGACGGAGGTGATCATGCAGAAGCGCACGTCCCCGGCCGCCCGAAGGGTGGACGGCAGGGAGAAGGCCGTGGGCCAGATCATCATCACGGAGATTCCGTGGAGGAAGAAGATCTTGATAGCCTCCGCCGCGGTGATATCCGACAGGTTGTAGGCCTGGGTGATCAGGTTGGAGGCGGCCAGCATGATCACCACCGTCACCACCACCGAGGCGTAGGCGATCTTCAAAAGCTTCCGGGTGTAGTAGCGGGCCTGCTCATAGTCGCGGGCTCCCACGCACTGGGAGATGACGGTGGTGATGGCCAGGTTCATGGCCATGCCGGGGATGGTCTGGAAGCTGGCCACCGTGTTGGCCACCGCGTTGGCGGTGATGGCGTAGGTTCCAAAGGTGGATACCAGGCTGAGCACGATGATCTTTCCCAGCTGGAACATACTGTTCTCCAGGCCGTTGGGAATGCCGATCTGGAGGATCTTCTTCACCAGCCCCGGGCGGAACTGATAGCGCAGGCTGGGCTTGATGTGGAGAAGCTGTTTCTGGTTCAGCAGCAGCACGGTGATCAGGATGGCGGCCACCATTCGGGAGATCAGGGTGGGGATAGCCACGCCCTCCGCCCCGCAGCCGAAGCCGTACACCAGGATGGCATTTCCGCACACATTGATGATGTTCATCAGCATGGACACCTTCATGGACACCTGGGAGTTGCCCATGGAGCGGAAGATGGCCGCTCCCGCGTTGTACAGGGCGATGAAGGGGATGGAGGCGTTTACAATCAGCAGGTAGATGTTGGCGTGATGCATCACGTCCGCGTCGATCTGCCCGAACACCACGTGGAGAATGAAGCCCTTGCCCAGGTACATGATGGCCATGATTCCCACGGCCAGAAGGGTCACGAACCACACCAGCTGGTTGGCGGCCTCACAGGCCCGCTTTTCCCGCTGGCGGCCCAGATACTGTCCGGCCACAACGGCGCCGCCGGTGGCCAGGGCCTGGAAAACGTTGATCAGGAGAAGCATGACGCTGTCCACCAGGGATACGCCGGATACGGCCGCCTCCCCCACGTTGGAAACCATGATGGTGTCCGCCATTCCCACCAGCACGTTGAGAAACTGCTCAATGATCAGCGGGATGATGAGGGTCACCAGGGCCCGGTTTGAGAACAGGTAGTTGCTTCGGTCTGCGGTAGCTGTCTTCATAACACATTTCCTCTCCTATTTCTTAAATTTTTATAAACTCTTTTAGCGCAGCTACCTATTATATAGCTGAATGGGGCAGGATACAATAGAAATTTTACATAAATTTAACACAAAAGGGCGCCGCGAAATGCACGTGGAATTTCGCGGCGCCCTGAAATATTATGCCTGAACCTGAGCCGGATCAACAGTCATCTGGGAGATGTCCTGATAGCCGTCCGTGGACGGGAGGGTGAAGGTCACCGGCTGTCCCGGATTGTTGATGTTGCATTCCATGTACATGTGGAGAGTCATGGTGCTTCCCTCCGCCGTCATGGTCATATCCATGAGAGCCTTCTCCTGGACGGTATCGCCGTTTCCGTTGACGGTCAGCTCGCCCTTGTAGGTGTCAAAGCGAACCATATCCTGCATCTGGGCATACTCGCCGCCCATGGTGGCGAAGACGCTCTGAACCATCTGGTTCAGGGAATCGCCGTCTGCGGTGAAGTAGATGGTGACGGTCCCGTTGCCGTTGTCCTTCATGGATACATCCTTCACGTAGGACAGGTCGTCCTCGGTGAGCATGGACGCCGTCTGGGCGCTCTGCATGGCCGTGGCCATGTCCATGGGGATCTTCACCTTCTCGCCGTCCATGTCATAGTAGGCGTAGCCGCCGGTGTAGAAATAGTTCGTGTGCATCGTCTCGCCCAGCAGGCTCAAATCCATGTCCATGATGTACTGCATGTTCTCAGAGTACACGTCCTTCATCTTCATGTTGCCGGACATATTCATATCCAGGGTCAGGCCCTCCATGCCGATCTGCATGTTCATGAACAGGTCCGTGTCCATGGAGGTCAGGCCCTTGCTCTTCTCCGTGGCGGCCCTCAGGGCGGTCATGGCCTCGCTCTCTGTGGCGGCCTGCACCTGGGTGTACTGGATGACTCCGTTCTGCACCCAGCAGCCGTTTTCGTCCACCTGGTAGCCGTCCACGGTGGTCCCGGCTGCCATGTATCCGTTGGCGTCAAAATAGTAGCACTCCGCCAGCCCATCCCCGTTGCCGTCCAGCCATTTCCAGGTGCTCTGGGGATAGGAGCCGTCGTCCTCCTGCCACCACCATCCGGTGGCGTTCTGCTGCCACTGCCCGGCGAATGCGGCGGCGGACATGGAGAGGGAAAATGCGGCTGTGAGAACAGCTGCCGTCAATAATTTTCTCATACGCGTTCCTCCTTCAGGTTATTTTAAGAATTTTCTTCTATAAGCTGATTATAAGAGCACAAGTGGAAATTAACAATCATATTTTTCTTACAATTCTATGAAATACGGAAAAGGTCAGAACAGTTTCCGCCCCTGGACGTATTTGTGCAGAATCCAGTCCTCCCCGGAGAGGTAGAGGTAGCGCTCCAGGCGCTCCCGGACCGTGAGTTTCTGGGGGTGGGGGATCCGGCTCTCGTCCAGCACCAGGGCGTCAAACTCGTAGCCCGCCTCAAAGCTGCCCACCTTGCCAAAGAAGCTGCCCCCGCCCAGGGTTCCCATGTAGAAGACCTCCTCCATGGTCAGTGGCTTCAGGCCGTCCCCTGTGAGGCGGCCCCGCAGCTTGGATACCTGGATGGCCTCCGCCATGGCCCGGAAGATGGAGAGAACGGTGCCGCCGGCGATGTCGGAGCCCAGGCCCACGCGCATGTCCTGGTCCAGGAAGAGGCGCACCGGCGCGGCCCCGGAGGCCAGGTTGGAGTTGGACTGGGGGCAGTGGGCGATGTACACGCCCTTCTCCCGCATCCGCTCCACCTCCTGGCTGGGACAGTGGACGCAGTGGGCCATGATGGTGGGAACCTCCCCGCCGAAGAGGCCGAAGTGGTCGTAGGCGTCCCCGTAGAACTGGGACCAGGGGGCCAGCTGCCGCACCCAGGCGATCTCCTCTGGATTCTCCGAGAGATGGGACTGGACGGGGAGACGGTGCTCCCTCTGGATCTCCCCTAACCTCTCCATGAGGCGGTCGGAGCAGGCGGGGATGAAGCGGGGGGTGAGGATGGGGCGGACATGGCGGTAAGCGCCGGCGGTCTCCTCCAGCCAGTCGAGAACCGCCCTGGCGGCGGCGTCCCCGTCCTCCTCCCGCAGGTAATCCGGGCAGTTCCTGTCCATGCTCACCTTTCCCACGAAGGTGACCAGGCCGGATTCCTCCAGCAGGTCCATCAGGATCTCCGTGGCGGGAAGGTGCAGGGTGGCGAAGAGGCAGGCCCTGGTGGTGGGGCTTTTCCTCAGGTCGTCCACAAAGAGGGAGTAGGCCTTTCTGGCGTACTCCGGGTCGGCGTACCGCGCCTCCTCGGGGAAGGCGCTGGTGTTCAGCCACTCCAACAGCTCCAGATCCATCTTGAAGCCGCGGAAGGCGTACTGGGGGGCGTGAATGTGGAGGTCCGTCAGCCCCGGCACTACCAGCTTTCCGGAATAGTCCTCCAGGGGAATTTCCTGATAGCTCTGGGGGAGGCGGTCAAAGACCCCGGCAGACCGCCCGTCCTCGCAGACCAGGTATCCGTCCGGCACGATGGCCAGGTTATTTTTGTCTTTGCTGTAGCAGATATCTCCTTTTATCACTCTTGCTGTATCTCTGTTCAAATGTGAAAACCTCCTTCTCGAAAATTGTCTGTCTGCGGCGGGAGCGGCAGGTGTTTCCAGGCGGGCGCAGACAGGGCCTTTCCCGCGAAACAAAAAGCTGCCGAGAGCCGACAGGCTCCCCCTCTGCCTGCGCAGCGGGGAAACACATAGTCGGCTGAAACGGCAGCCGGTAGATACATTCACCCATTCTGTGAATTTATACATGTTTTCCGCAGACAGTGTACCATGGGGGGAGGGGAGAGTCAAGATTTTCGTTGAGTTTCTTCCCCAATGATGGTAATATAAGAAGCAAAAACCACAGAGAAAGGAACGCAGCTATGGACAAGCAGAAAGTGATTCGGGCGGCCCTGCTGGGCTACGGCACGGTGGGCAGCGGCGTGTACGCCCTGGAGTCCCGCCTGAAGGACGAGATCGTGAAGAAGACGGGGGCGGCCCTGGAGATAAAGAAAATCCTGGTGCGCAGCCTGGGAAAGAAGCGGGAGGGGGCGGATCCGTCCCTGTTTACAGACCGCTGGGAAGATATTTTGAATGACCCGGAGATCGGTATCGTCATCGAGCTGATGGGCGGCATCGAGCCCGCCCGGACGTACGTGACGGAGGCGCTGAAAGCGGGGAAAAATGTGGTGACGGCCAACAAGGACCTGCTGGCGGAGCACGGCGGGGAGCTGCTGGATCTGGCGGTGGAGCACGGCTGCGACCTGCTGTTTGAGGCGGCGGTGGCCGGGGCGGTGCCCATCGTGCGGGCCTTAAAGCAGAGCCTGGCCGGGGCGGAGATCACGGAGGTGTCCGGCATCGTAAACGGGACCACCAACTACATTCTCACCAAGATGTCCGAGGTGGGGATGGACTACGGCGAGGCCCTGGAGCTGGCCATGAAGAAGGGCTATGCGGAGGCGGACCCCACAGCGGACGTGGAGGGCTACGACGCCGGCCGCAAGATCGCCATCATGGCCTCCATCGCCTTCAACTCCCGGGTGACCTTCTCCCAGGTGTACACGGAGGGCATCACGAAGATCACCGCCAGGGACATCCGCTATGCCAGAGATTTCGGCTACGTGATCAAGCTTCTGGGGATCGCCAAGAAGGAGGAGGACGGCATTGAGGTGCGGGTGCACCCGGTGCTGATCCCGGAGGACCATCCCCTGGCGTCGGTGCGCAGCTCCTTCAACGCCGTGTTCATCCGGGGAGATGCCTGCGATGAGGCCATGTTCATGGGCCGGGGGGCTGGGAAAATGCCCACCGCCAGCGCCGTGATGGGGGATGTGCTGGACGTGATGGGAAATATGGTCCACAGCTGCTGCGGCCGTGTGGGCTGCACCTGCTACAAGAACCTCCCGGTGAAGAAGGAGGAGGATGCGGTCAGCCGCTATTTCCTCCGGGTTCAGGTGTCCGACCGGCCCGGCGCCCTGGCCAACATCGCCGGCGTCCTGGGCAACAACAACGTGAGCATCGCCCAGGTTTACCAGAAGCGGAGCGAAAACGGGGTGGCGGAGCTGGTGATCATCACCGACCGGGTGAAGGAGAGGGATTTCAACGACTCCCTGACGGTGGTCAAGGGCATCTCCGTGATGAAGGAGATCTCCAGCGTCATTCGGGTGTATTAGTCCAGTATGCGGCGGCCAAGCGGATGAATTCTCTGGCCGCCTGGCTGACGTAGCCGCCCTGGCGCCAGCTCACCGCGATATCCCAGGCGGGGTGGCTGTCCAGGGCGAAGGAGGCTATCCCCTCCGGCTGGCGCCGCACGTAGTAGAGGGGGATCAGCCCGCAGCAGATGCGGGAGCGCACCAGATTGGCGATGGTGGCGGTGCTGGACGTCTCGAAAAGCACCGACGGCGCAAATCCAGCCTCCTTGAACACCGCGTCGGTGAGGCGGCGGCTGGTGGACTCCCGGTACATGAAGACGAAGGGCTCATATTTCAGCCGTGCCAGATCCATGACGGCGAGGGGCTCCCCCGCCGGCGCGGCCATGGCGCCCAGGGGATGGCCTTCCGGTATGGCCAGGACAAATTCCTCCCTCCCGATCACCTGGTAGACGTCCCCGGTGCGGTCGCTCTCCCGCAGCGTCATAAAGCCGATGTCCAGACGCCCCTGGGCGATCTCGTGCTGCTGGCTGCGGACGCTCATCTCCCTGGGTTCCACGGTGATGTCCGGGTACTGCTGGTGGAAGGCGGGGTAGACGGCGGTGAACATATCGATCCCCCTGCCGGGGGTGAGTCCCACGGAGAGGGAGCCCTTTTTGGTGGCGGCGATATCGCTGATGATGCTGTAGGTCTCATGCTTGATCTGCAGTATTTTTTTTGCATTTTCCACGTAGACCTGACCGGCCTCGGTGGGGTGCCAGTTGGTGCGGGAGCGGTAAAATAGAGGGGTTCCCAGCTCCCGCTCCAGGCGCAGCAGCTGCTGATTCAAGGCGGACTGGGTGATGTAGAGCTTCTCCGCCGCCCGGGTGATATTGTTCTCCTCCGCGATTTTGATGATGTATTCCAGCTGTTTCAGATCCATGTTCCACCTCCCTGAATTTTGAAAATATTATACCTGCCCGGGGAGAGATGTGCAAGCCCGCGGCGCTGGGGACCGCGCGGGCAGGAGAAGAACATGGCGGAAGCATATTGCCCTTTTCCCCCTGATTACGATATAATAGAGTCAGATTTTTTGACAGGAGGTACGCATATGAATCAGACAATGGAGACCATTTTGACCAGAAGAAGCATCCGCAGCTTTCAGGTGAAGCCCATCCCCGAGGAGGATTTAAAGCAGATTGTGGACGCGGCCCTCTACGCGCCCAGCGCCAAGGGGCTGCAGACATGGAAGTTCACGGTGATTGTCAGCCGGGAGAAGATCCAGCAGCTGGCGGCGGTGATGGGAAAGGTTCTCGGCAATGAAAAGTACAATATGTACTGCCCGGAAGTCCTGATCATCCCCTCCAATAAGAAGGAAGCCCCCTTCGGCAGGGACGACAACGCCTGCGCCCTGGAAAATATTTTCCTGGCCGCCCACTCCCTGGGCATCGGATCCGTGTGGATCAACCAGCTCCACGGCATCTGCGACCGCCCGGAGATCCGGGAAGCCCTGCGGGCCTTGGGCATCCCGGAGGACCATGTGGTCTACGGCATGGCGGCTCTGGGGTATCCGGACGACTCCCCCATCGCCCCCAAGGAGAGAATCGGAGAGGTGGCGTACGTGCGCTGAGGATGGCGGGCGGCCAGGCTGCGGGCTGGCCGCAGTGCGGCGGGTGGGGGAGAGTTTTCCCCGATCCGCCCTTCTTTTCTTTGCAAAACCTTGCCGCGGCAAGGTTTTTTTGCTATAATGGTTCAACATGACAGCGAGGCGGGCAGACCCGCTTAGGATAGAAGAATGTGGAGGGACATATATGGAAGAGAAAATGCCCGCAGCGGAGGCTGCGGAGAAAGAGACTGTTTCTAAAAACTTTATCGAGCAGGAGATCGAGAAGGACCTGGCGGAGGGCGTGTACGACCACGTGCAGACCCGTTTCCCGCCGGAGCCCAACGGCTACCTGCACATCGGACACGCCAAGTCCATCCTGCTGAACTACGGGCTGGCGAAAAAGTACGGCGGCAAATTCAACCTTCGCTTCGACGACACCAACCCCACCAAGGAGAAAGTGGAGTTTGTGGAGTCCATCAAGGCGGACGTGCAGTGGCTGGGTGCCGACTACGAGGACCGGCTGTTCTTCGCCTCCGACTATTTTGAGCAGATGTACGAGTGTGCTGTCCTTCTCATCAAGAAGGGCAAGGCCTTTGTCTGCGACTTGACGGCGGATCAGATCCGGGAGTACCGGGGAGATTTTAAGACCCCCGGAAAGGAGAGCCCGTACCGCAATCGCTCCGTGGAGGAGAACCTGCGCCTGTTTGAGGAGATGCGGGAGGGCAAGTATCAGGACGGTGAGAAGGTGCTCCGGGCCAAGATCGACATGGCCTCCCCCAACATCAACATGAGAGATCCGGTGATCTACCGGGTGGCCCACATGAGCCATCACAACACGGGGGACAAGTGGTGCATCTATCCCATGTACGATTTCGCCCACCCCATCGAGGACGCCATCGAGCACATCACCCACTCCATCTGCACCCTGGAGTTTGAGGACCACAGACCTCTCTACGACTGGGTGGTGCGGGAGTGCGAGTTTGAGAATCCGCCCAGACAGATCGAGTTTGCCAAGCTCTACCTCACCAACGTGGTGACGGGCAAGAGATATATCAAGAAGCTGGTGGAGGACGGCATTGTGGACGGCTGGGACGATCCCCGTCTGGTGTCCATCGCCGCCCTGAGACGGCGGGGCTACACCCCCGAGTCCATCCGCATGTTTGTGGACCTGGTGGGCGTGGCCAAGGCCAACAGCTCCGTGGACTACGCGCTGCTGGAGTACTGCATCCGCGAGGATCTGAAGCTCAAGAAGGCACGCATGATGGCGGTCCTGGATCCGGTGAAGCTGGTGATCGACAACTACCCGGAGGACGAGATGGAGGACGTGGAGGTCCCCAACAACCTGGAGAATCCTGAGCTGGGCACGAGAAAGGTTCCCTTCGGCAGAGAGCTCTACATCGAGCGGGAGGACTTTATGGAGGTTCCCCCGAAGAAATATTTCCGCATGTTCCCCGGCAACGAGGTACGCCTCATGGGGGCGTATTTTGCCACCTGCACCGGCTGCGAGAAGGATGAGAACGGCAACGTGACCGTGGTTCACTGTACCTACGATCCGGCCACCAAGGGCGGCTCCAGCGCCGACGGGCGGAAGGTGAAGGGCACCATCCACTGGGTGGCCGCGAAGACGGCTGTGAAGGTGGAGTGCCGCCTCTACGAGAACATCGTGGACGAGGAGAAGGGCAAGCTCAACGAGGACGGCAGCTTGAACCTCAACCCCAACTCCCTGACGGTGCTCACCGACTGCTACGTGGAGCCGGAGCTGGGCAAGGCCAAGGCCTACGACAGCTACCAGTTCATGAGAAACGGATACTTCTGCGCGGACTGCAAGGACAGCCGCCCGGACCACCTGGTGTTCAACCGGATTGTGTCCTTGAAGAGCTCCTTCAAGCTGCAGAAGTAGGAGAGGGATGACCCATGGATCTGATGATTCCGTTGAAGCAGGGGGCGGGGACCCCGCTCTATGAACAGATATATGAATACATCAAACAGGAGATCCGAACGGGCGGACTGCGGGCAGCAGTCCGCCTTCCTTCTACCAGGCAGCTGGCGGAGAACCTGAAGGTCAGCCGCAGCACCACCCAGCTGGCCTACGACCAGCTGCTGGCGGAGGGCTATATAGAATCCAGGCCCTGCCGGGGGTATTTTGTGTGCGAGGCGGAGAATCTCCTGGAGATCTCCCCTGCCCAGGGGGAAAAGAGA
Organism: Candidatus Lachnoclostridium stercoripullorum; assembly: GCA_019114845.1. Taxonomy (GTDB): domain Bacteria; phylum Bacillota; class Clostridia; order Lachnospirales; family Lachnospiraceae; genus Lachnoclostridium_A; species Lachnoclostridium_A stercoripullorum. Next base: position 16,001 of record DXEU01000164.1, read on the forward strand.
GAGGAGGAGGGGGAGGCGGCTTCCCCGAAACCGGGGGGAGAAAATGGGCCCTGGGCTGTGGATTTCCTCCCCAGGGGCATTGACCTGGGCAGCTTCCCCTACGGCGTCTGGAGGAAGATATCCAGGAATGTGATGGTGGACGGCAACCGGGAAATGTTTTTGTCCGGCGACAGCCAGGGGGAGCGCTCTCTCCGGGAGGCCATCCGTGACTATCTCCACGCGGCCAGAGGAGTCTCCTGCCAGGCGGACCAGGTGGTGGTGGGAGCGGGGAGCGAGTACCTGCTGATGCTGCTGGCCAATGTTTTGGGGAGAGACCGGACGGTGGCCATGGAAAGCCCCACCTACAAGCAGGCCTACCGCGTGTTCGACGGCCAGGGGGTGAGAGTCCTGCCGGTGGAGATGGACGGCAGGGGGATGCGCCCGGACCGGCTGGAGGAGAGCGGGGCGGACATCGCCTACGTCATGCCCTCCCACCAGTTTCCCACCGGCATTGTAATGCCCGTGGGCCGCAGGCAGGAGCTTCTCCAGTGGGCGGGGAGGAAGAAGGGGCGCTTTCTCATCGAGGACGACTACGACAGCGAGTTCCGCTACCGGGGCAAGCCCGTCCCCTCCCTCCAGAGCATGGGGATGGCGGACCGGGTGATCTACCTGGGGACGTTTTCCCAGTCTGTGGCCCCCGCCATCCGCATCAGCTACATGGTGCTGCCCCGCAAGCTGGTGGCCCTGTACCGCCGGAGAGCCGGGTTTTACGCGTCCACCGTCTCCAGAATCGACCAGGCCATCCTCTGCGAGTTTCTCACGGAGGGGCATTTTGAGCGCCACTTAAACCGGATGCGGGCGGTGTACCGGGCCAAGCACGACCTGCTGCTGGCATCCCTAAAGGCCCTGGACGGGGACTTTCAGATGTCCGGGGAGAATGCCGGGCTCCACATTCTTCTGACCCACCGGTCCCTGGGGGAGAGAAGACTCTCGGAGCTGGCGGCGGCGGCGGGGGTGAAGGTGTACGGCCTGTCCTCCTATTTTATCGGGGAGCCGGAGAAGGGGGAGGGGAGCCGCACCGTCATTTTGGGGTACGCGAGCCTCACGGAGGAGGAGATCCGGGAGGGGGCTGAGCGGCTGACCCGGGCGTGGACGGCGGTTTCTGTTTGACACGGGACGGATTTAGTGCTATTTTTTACAGTATAAAATTAAAGCAGCAGAGGAGGCTATGTGTGATGGAGAAGAAAAATTTAGATTGGGAAAACATCGGTTTTGCATATCATCAGACAGACAAGAGATACGTATCGAATTTTAAAAACGGGGAGTGGGACGAGGGAACTCTCACCTCCGACCCCAACGTGGTGTTGAATGAGTGCGCCGGCATTTTCCACTACTGTCAGGAGTGCTTTGAGGGACTGAAGGCCTACACCACGGAGGACGGCAGCATCGTCACCTTCCGCCCGGACCAGAACGCGGAGAGAATGATGAATTCTGCCCGTGGGCTGGAGATGCCCCCCTTCCCCAAGGAGAGATTCCTGGACGCTGTGGACCAGGTGGTGCGGGCCAATGAGGCCTGGGTTCCCCCCTACGGCAGCGGGGCGACCCTGTACATAAGACCCTACATGTTCGCCTCCTCCCCGGTGATCGGCGTGAAGCCTGCGGAGGAGTACCAGTTCCGGATTCTCTGCACCCCGGTGGGCCCCTACTTTAAGGGCGGTGCGAAGCCCATCTCCATCTGCGTCAGCGATTTTGACCGGGCGGCCCCCCACGGCACCGGCTGCATCAAGGCGGGCTTAAACTATGCCATGAGCCTTCACGCCGGCATGGAAGCCCACAGGAACGGCTACGACGAGAATATGTTCTTAGACCCGGCCCAGAGAAAATATGTGGAGGAGACCGGCGGGGCCAACTTCCTCTTTGTGGCGAAGGACGGCAGCTTGGTGACCCCCAAGTCCGACTCCATTCTCCCCTCCATCACCCGCCGTTCCCTGCTCTATGTGGCGGAGCACTATCTGGGCATCCAGGTGACGGAGCGCCCGGTGGAGCTGGCAGAGCTGGGCGAGTTCGCCGAGTGCGGCGTCTGCGGCACGGCGGCGGTGGTATCCCCCGTGGGCAGAGTGGTGGACCACGGGAGAGAGATCCTCTTCCCCAGCGGAATGGAGAAGATGGGACCGGTGCTGCAGAAACTCTACGACACCCTGACGGGAATCCAGATGGGGCGGATCGAGGCGCCTGAGGGCTGGATCCGCAAGATCAAATAAGGAATTGGAATTATGTCATTGAGACGGAGGTTGAGGCCGTTCATCAGTTTCCTGCTGGCCTGTCAGCTCTTTGTGCTGACGGCCTACGGGAAACCGGACTGGCCCAGAGATACAGGCGTCCAGGCGGAGGCGGGGATCGTGGTGGATATGGATTCCGGAGCGGTTCTGTTTGGACAGAATATTCACCTGCCCTACCCGCCGGCCAGCATCACTAAGCTCCTGACGGCCCTGGTGGTGCTGGAGCACTGCCAGCTGGACGAGACGGTGGAGTTTTCCGAGACGGCGGTGAACAGCGTGGAGTCCGACAGCGGCAACAAGCTGGGAAGCGTGGCGGGGGACCGCCTCTCCGTGGAGGACTGCCTCTACGGAATGCTGCTGGAGTCCTCCAACCAGGCGGCCAACGCCTTGGCGGAGCACACGGCGGGGTCCATCCCCGACTTTGTGGAGATGATGAATGAGAAGATCGCCCAGCTGGGCTGTACGGAGAGCCATTTTAACAACCCTTCCGGGCTGAACGGGGACACCCAGTACGTGTCCGCCTACGACATGGCCATCATCGCCCGGGCGGCCTTCTCCAACGAGGAGCTGCTCACCATCAGCTCCACCCTGAGCCGGAAGCTGGCGGGCACCGCCAACTATCCCGGCGGCATCACCGTGGAGAATGAAAACCGCCTGATCAAGCCCGACGACGAGCTCTACTACCCATCGGCGAAGGCGGGCAAGACCGGCTACCTCATCGCCGCAGGCAACACCCTGGTGACCTACGGGGAGGAGAACGGCAGGCGGCTGGTGTCGGTGATTTTGAAGGGCCAGCCCAGGCAGTATTTTATGGATGCCAGGACCCTGATGGAGTTCGGCTTCCGGGATTTCAAGAACATCGCCCCCGCCGAGTCGGAGGGACGGTACGTGACGGGGGAGGAGGTTCTCCATCTGGACCGCGGGGATTTCGCCTGCCAGGATCTGATGATCGATCCCGCGGCGGTGATCACGCTCCCCAACGGTGCGTCTCTGGAGGACGCGGATGTGACCCTGGACGCCCTCCCCGCCGAGTATTCGGAGCGGGCGGTGGGGCAGTTGACCTACACCTACAACGACCGGGTGATCGGCACCGCCTTCCTGCTGGCAAAGGATGGGGTGGCGCTGCCGGATGCCCCCCAGGAGACGCCTGAGGAGGGGGAGACGGAGCCCGCAGAGAGCGTGCCGGCGGAGAATGCGGCTTCCCCGGAGTCCGAGGGCGCGTCCCTGTCCGCGGGAGCGACGGCGGCCATCGTGGTTCTCGTCCTGGCGGTATTGCTGGGCGTGGGTTTTGCTGCCTGGAGGTACATCCAGCACAAGAAGGAGATGGAACGCCTGGCCAGAAGGCGGGCGGAGAGACGCCGCCGCCTGGAGGAATCCGGCGAGTGGGAAGAGTTTGAGCGGATCCGCGCCATGCAGAAGAGCAGGAGAGCGGAGGACGAGTGAGAGAGAGCTGTGAAGAATGCGGAAATTGGAAGCATTTTTCACAGCTCTTTCTATTTCACATCCACAGGGGACGTTTTCCCTGTGCAACAAAAACTGCGCCTGCGCAACTTTTCGGCGCCTGAAAAGATCTCTAAGATAGAAAAAAACAATGACGCTGAGGAGAGGTGAAGATGAAGCGGGATCTGTACGAGAAAATTGTGAGCTACGTGGTGGAAAACCAGAACAAATTTTACCGGCTGGCCTACAGCTATGTGAGGGACAGAGAGGATGC
>DXEU01000165.1 GCA_019114845.1 Candidatus Lachnoclostridium stercoripullorum
CACTTGAAGGTGAAATACGTCACTGCGCTGAGGATCAGCCCGATGATTAAGAAGGAGATCCAGTTGGTTTTTTCATAGAGCAGCCCGAAAATGGCAAAATCGAAGATGGTTCCGCGGATGTAGCCGATGGCCACGTGTGCAAAGCTGAGGGCTACAGCTCCCAATCCGATGATACAGGCGTAGATGATGTAGAGCACCGGGGAGATGAATACAAAGGAAAATTCCAGCGGTTCTGTCACATTTCCCAGGAGAGCGGTTACCACGCAGGTGATCATCAGAGATTTGACCAGCGGACGATTTTCTTTATAAGAGGTTTTGTACATGGCCAGGGCGATGGCGGGGAATGCGAACATGGTGCAGAGCATCTGCTGTTGAGCCATGAAGCGGGTGAGGCTGGGCATCAGATCCCAGTACTCGCTGGACGGACCAAGATTGAAGAGAATCTCCGTCAGCGCCGGCACAACGCCCACATAGGTCTCGCCGTTGATCACGTAAGAGCCGCCGGCTTCTGTGAACCGAAAGAGAGAGTTCCACAGATGGTGCAGACCGAACGGTATAAAAGCCCGCTCTCCGGCTGCCGTGAAGAATGGTCCGGCGGGGGAGAGGAAGATCACGGACAGTTTGGTGAGTCCCGCGACCAGGAACTGCCATACCCAGGGGATGGTGACGCCCAAAAGTGCCATGATTCCGATACAGATGATGGACACGGATTTTTTTCCGGCGAAAAAGGCGAAGGCCACCGGGAGCTGAAGGTTGTAAAAACGATCCGTCGCCCAGGCGGCGATGAGCCCGGCGATGATGCCACCCAAGGCGTTGATATTCAGAGTCTGAATGCCCAGAACCTGAATCTGCCCAACTTGGCTCATGACGTCTGGATCTGCCAGATTGCCGGTGACATTCAGCCAGACATTCATGGCGATCAGCATGACCAGATAGCCGATGACCGATGAAAATACGGCGATTCCCTTATCCTTTTTGCTCATCCCGTAGGCGACGCCCATGGCAAACAGAAGAGGAATATTGTCAAAGACGATGCTGGCGATGGAACGGATGCTGACAAGGGTTGTGTTGATAGCCGGATTTCCTAAAATGGGGAAGCGCTCAATCATGTAAGATTGGACAAAGGCGCCGGTAATTCCCATGACCATGCCGACAGGGGCCATGACGCCGATGGGAAGGAGCAGCGTTCGTCCGAACTTTTGGATGGACTGGTTGTACTTTTTCAACATGTTTCTAACCTCCTCGTATACATTTGTTTTCGCTAGCTAGGTGTCTTGATTATAGGATTTTGGATGAAAATGGACAATAAAAAAACTGTGACAGCCGATCTTTTTCATGACGGATGTCACAGCTTCTGACCTAAGTCAGATCAGGAACGGAAAACGGATTGGTTTTTTTGCCGGCGTACGAAATCGGTGAGGACATCCGAAATGATGAACAGGCCGATCCGGGAATGGGTGTCACAGTCCTTTGTGTCCACAGAATCGGCGGCACAGTACAGATGGATGTCCGCAAGCCGGCTCAGCGTGTTGGTGGTAAAGCCTGTGATGGAGATGACAGCCGCATTCCTGGCTTTGGCGATCCGCGCGACCTCCAGGGCTTTGGGGGTTTCCCCGGAGAGGGAGATGACGATCAGCGTCTCATTGACCTCGATGTTTTCCACAACCGCTCCGATGAGATTGTAATCCTCCAAGTTGATGCATTTGATTCCGAGAATCAGCAGCATGTGTTCCAGGTAACTGGCCACGGCTTTGCTGGTACCGCGGCCGACGATGTACACAGTTTTGGAGTGGACAATGCTGCGAGCAGATTTGAGAAAGAGATCAGGATTGATCAGGGAGAGAGTTCTTTTTACCTGATCTACAATGCGGTTCTGCAGCAAATCTAATTTGGGGCTTTGGGCTTCAGAGGGGGAAGTCTGCTGATTTCTCAGATAGTATTTTAAGGCCCCAAAGCCTTCAAATCCCAGCTTCTGACAGGTGTTGATGACTACGGTTTTGGACACAGAGGCAGCTCCTGCCACGTCCTGAATGTTCATCCGGGAAGCTTCAGTCTGGTGGCGGTAGATATATGTGAAGACCCGCTTTTCACTTTCTGTCAATGTCTCAAAGATTTCTGCCAGATACTCCATCGTTCATGCCTTTCTGCTATGTCAAAGATTACTTTTAATCCTACCATATATGGGGGCGATTTACAATTTAATAAATTGGAAATGGGCAAACGACTTTTTCCTTGCGAAAAGGACAAGATAATCATAAAATATTATATCATAACAAGGCTCTGTGGAAATAGAGGAGGTATAGGATGGAATTGACGTTTTATACATATCGAAAAGCAGATATATTGGAAATGATGGATATCTGGAATGATATATTGGAGGACGGAATGGCATTTCCGGGGACGGAACTGTACGATTTGGAGCGCTTTGAGGCCATGCTGGGAGAGCAGACGGCGGCGACGTGCCTGGCCGTGGACGGGCGGCTGGCCGGTTACTATATCCTCCATCCCAACAACATCGGCCGCTGCGGCCATGTGGCCAACGCATCCTACGCCATGAAAAAGGAGTTCCGGGGGAGAGGGTTGGGGAAACACCTGGTGTCCCGCTCCCTGGAGGAGGCGGGGGAACTGGGATTTCGCGGCATGCAGTTCAACGCGGTGGTGGCGGGAAACACGGCGGCGCTGCGGATCTACCGCCAGGCGGGATTTGAGACGGTGGGGATGATTCCCGGGGGCTTCCGGTTAAAGGACGGCTCTTACTCCGACATGTACGTGCTGTACCGCTCTCTGCTCTGAAATCCGGCTGCAGGGACTCCTGCCCCGAAACCTGGATGCATGGGCTCCCGCAGGAAATCCGGGACGGTTGCAAACCTCTTCGCGCCATGGTACAATACAGGTAATGTACACGGATCCATACAAGCATACGAGAGAAGAGGTTGAACGATGGAAGTTAGTTTCGGAACGCTGCTGGAGCAGAAACAGGTATTGTCCCAGTCTCAGATTCAGTCCCTGGAGATCCTCGCCATGGACAGCATCGAGCTGAGCCGGATGCTCCACGACGAATATTTGGAGAACCCGGTTCTGGAGTACACCGGCAATGAGCCGGGGCCGGTGAAGACTCAGGAGCTGGCGGGAGATTACGCGGGCACACCGTTTTACCAGCACGGGGAGGATTTGAACGAAAAGAACGAGGGAAACATTCCCGCCCAGGAGCGGGATACCATAAAACCGTATCTTTTGTGGCAGCTGGACCGGTCCGCCTACACGGACGAGGAGTGGGCGGCCATGGACTACATGATCGACTGCCTGGGGGACAACGGATTTTTTGAGACGCCCCTGGAGGAGGTGGCCTCGGCCTGCGGGATCACCGAGGAGCAGGCGGCCCGCTGTCTGAATGACCTGCGGCAGCTGGAACCCTACGGAATCTTTGCGGAGGATCTGAAGCATTGCCTGCTGAAGCAGATCCAGGTGCTGGGGATGGAGGACACAGACCTGTGGCAGGTGGTGGACGGATACCTGGAGGCGGTGGCAGGAGGGAAGATCAGCGAGATCTCCCGGGGACTGGGCCTGACCACGGCGAAGGTCCGCAAGTGCATCAGCCAGATTGCAGAGCTGAACCCCAGACCGCTGGCGGGATTTGGGACGGAGAACGCCTCCTACATCGTGCCCGACATCATTCTCCACAGGGAGAACGGGGAGTGGTACGGGGAGCTAAATGACTCCTGGATGGAGGATTACAAGATCAACGATTACTACCTGAAGATGATGAAGGAATCCGGCGACGAGGAGCTGGTGAGCTACTTCAAGGAAAAGCTGGAGCGGGTGCGCTTCCTCATGGGCAGCATCGAGCAGCGCCGGCAGACCATCATGGGCATCGTCGATCTGATCATAGAGCGGCAGAAGCCGTTTTTGGAGGGAAAGGGGCCGCTGACTCCCATGACCATGCGGGATGCGGCGGAGGCCTTGGGGATTCATCCCTCCACCGTTAGCCGCGCCGTGCGGGGCAAATACCTCCAGTATCCCAACGGCAGCATTTTTATGAAATCCCTGTTCACCGCCTCAGCCGGCAAGGAGGACGGGGTGAGCGCCATGGGGGTGAAGCAGACCTTGAAGGAGCTGATTGAGGGGGAGGATCACCGCAAGCCCTACAGCGACAAGGACCTGGCGGAGCTGCTGGAGAGCAGAGGAATCCACATTTCCCGGCG
>DXEU01000166.1 GCA_019114845.1 Candidatus Lachnoclostridium stercoripullorum
AAAATTACTGCCAAGCAGACGGAAATATTAGAATATATAAAAGAATGTGTGCTGAAGAAGGGGTATCCCCCGTCGGTTCGGGAGATCTGCGAGGCCGTCCATTTAAAGTCCACATCCTCCGTCCACTCCCACCTGGCCACGCTGGAGGAGAAGGGATATATTCGCAGAGATCCCACCAAACCCAGAACCATCGAGATCATCGATGAGGAATTCAACCCTGCCCGCCGGGAGCTGGTGAACATTCCCGTCGTCGGAACTGTGGCGGCCGGGCAGCCCATCCTGGCGGAGGAGAATATTTCCGACTACTTTCCCGTCCCCGCGGACATTCTGCCGAACGCGGACGTCTTCATGCTGGAGGTAAAGGGTGAGAGCATGATCAATGCCGCCATCTTAAACGGAGATAAGTTGATTGTGCGCATACAGAATACAGCGGAGAACGGGGATAAGGTGGTGGCCCTGCTGGATGATTCCGCCACGGTGAAGACCTTCTATAAGGAGGATGGCCACTACCGCCTTCAGCCGGAGAATGACTCCATGGATCCCATCATCGCAGACCATGTGCAGATCCTGGGAAAAGTCGTGGGCGTCATCCGCATCATGTAGTGAGCTTTCACGCAAAACAGGCGCTGCAAAGCCATCCCTGCTTCACAGCGCCTGACGTTTCTCTTCATTTATTTTTTCAATCGACACAGCCGAACGCGAGTGCCGTCCCAGGCATCACAGTTCCGACAGGTCCACAATCGTCTTCCCGTCTCTCCAGATCCGTTCCAGATCGTAGAACAGCCGGTCGTCCCTGGAGAATATGTGAACGATCACGTCGCCGTAATCCATCAGGATCCAGCCTGCATTCTGGTACCCTTCGGTCTGTCTGCAGACATATCCCTCTTTTCCCAGGATCTCCTCCACATTGTCCGCCATAGCCTGCACCTGGCTGGCGTTGTTTCCGTCCGCGATGATAAAGTAATCGGCCAGCACGGAAATGTCGTGGATATCGATAACGGTGATGTTCTCTCCTTTTTTCTCTTCAAGCGCGGCCGCAGCCAGCTTGACCATCTTCTTGGAATCGTCCATATGGGTCTCCTTTCTCGCCTTTACCGGCGGGAATCCATCAGTTTCTTGAAATAATCATAGGCTTCATTGGTCATGGGATCCACATCTCCGCCCTTTTCCCGGAGATAGCGGAGCGTTCCGTCCAGCATCTCGTACATCGTCTGGTCCAGGTCCTCAAACGCCAGCGCCCTCAGGCGGGGCAGATCCGGCGCCTTATCCCTTCTGGGCTCAATGTAGTCCGCCACATAGATGATCTTGTCCAGCGTCGTCATGTTGGCCCTTCCCGTCGTGTGCCAGCGGATAGCGGAGAGAATTTCCGGGTCCGATACCCCGTATCGGTTTTTGGCCAGCCAGGCTCCATATTTTGCGTGGAGCACAGCGGGAGCCCGAAGTTCCGCCTCGCTCACCTCGATCCCGTGCTTCCTGCACTTCTTTATGATCTCCTCGTCGTTGAAATATTTTGCGCAGTCGTGGAGAAGACCGGCCAGCTCCGCCTGGTCCAGATCCTGCCCGTATCTCATGGCCAGAGCCATAGCTGTATAGGAGACTCCCAGCGTGTGCTCATACCTCATGGGTGAGAGTTTTTGCTGAAGTTTCTGTCTGAAATAGGGAATCTGTACGTTCATATGACTCTTCCTTCCTTTCTCCGTAGAGGCGGTGCGAGCAGATGTATTCCCACACGGCCTCCGGGACATAAGAACTTATATCCTCTCCCTCGGCAGCCAGCCTGCGCAGATGTGCGGAGGCTACGTTCATGAGGTCCAGATGAAGGGGATAGATCTCCCCCTGATACCGCTGCCGCAGGTAGGCAATCTGATCTTCCAGGGTCCGGTGCTTCCCGGCATATGCCCGGCCGGCCACCAGCAGTGTGGCCAGCTTCAGGATGATCTCCGGTTTGTACCAGCTCTCAAACTCAAACAGGGAGTCCGCCCCGACAATGAAAAAAAAGCGGGTGTCCGGATACTGTTCGCAGAGCAGCGTCAGCGTCTGGGCCGTATACGTATTTCCCTCCCGCTTCACCTCAAAATCGGAAAAATAAAACCCCGGCTCATTCTCTATAGCCAGCTTTGTCATGGCACACCTGTCGGCGGCCGCTGTCACATGGTGATCCTTCTTGTGGGGCGGAATGCCGGAAGGCATGAACCATACCTCATCCAGGCTGTACTCCTCATATGCCTTCCTCCCAACCGCAATGTGACCATTGTGGATTGGATCAAACGTGCCGCCCATGATTCCGATCCGTTTCATAGTTGCACCTGCCTCTTGTCCGTCAGGGGAGAACGATCTTCCTCTTTTTCTCGTCCTTCGCCTGTTTGTAGAGCACGATTTTCTTGCCGATCACCTGGACCACCTCTGAGCGGGTCCGCTCCGCCAGCACCTGGGCGATGGAATTGCCGTCGTCCATGCAGTTCTTCAGGACAGTCAGCTTGATCAGCTCTCTGGCCTCCAGGGCCTCCGCCACAGCTGCCGTCAGCTCCGGCGTCACGCTCCCCTTGCCGATCTGAAAGATCGGATCCAGATTCATGGCCAGTCCCTTTAAATAAGCTCTCTGCTTACTCGTCATTGGCTTCCTCCTACTTATAATAATCAAATTCCAGACCGTACATCCGGACCGTGTCCCCCTCCTGGATGCCCAGCTTCTCCAGCTCGTCCAGAATGCCGTTCTCCCTCAGGAAATTCTGGAAAAATACGAAGCCCTTCTCTGACTCCAGGTTCGTATATCCCAGCATCTTTTCGATTCTGGGTCCCTCCACAACGTACACTCCATCCGTCACCTCCACGGTGTAGGGGAGATTTTCCGTGTTGCGAAGAGCGCTCACGTCGAACTCTTTTTCAAAAATCACCGGCGTCTGATCCACCGTCTGCAGCTTTTCATAGATTCCGTAGAGCAGCTCCCGGATTCCCTGGCCGGTCACACCGGATATGGGGTATACGGGAATCTCCGGCTCAAACTCTCTTCTCAGGCGGTCGATGGGATTCTCCCCGCCGTCCTCCATAAAAATGCTGTCGATCTTATTGGCCGCAATCACCTGGGGCCGCTTCAACAGCTCCGGGTTGTACGCCTCCAGCTCGCCGCAGATGGTCCGGATATCCTCCACCGGATCGCGCCCCTCCACGGAGGCGGCGTCCACCACATGGACCAGAACCTTGGTGCGCTCGATGTGTCTCAGGAAATCATAGCCCAGGCCCACGCCCTGGGAGGCACCCTCGATGAGTCCCGGGATATCCGCCATCACGAACCCCTTTCCCTCATCCAAATCCACCACACCCAGATGGGGATCCAGGGTGGTGAAATGATAGTTGGCCACCTTGGGCTTTGCGTTGCTGACCCGGGAGATCAGAGTGGATTTTCCCACATTGGGGAAGCCCACCAGGCCCACGTCGGCAATCACCTTCAGCTCCAGCTGTACCCAGAGTTCCTGGCCGGGCTGGCCGGGCTGGGCGTACTTGGGAGCCTGCATGGTGGAGGTGGCATAGTTCATATTTCCCAGGCCGCCCTTTCCGCCCTTCAGGATGACTTCCCTGCGGTGCTCCCCGGACATATCGGCGATCACCTTTCCGGACTCAAAGTCCTTGATCACCGTCCCCTCCGGCACCTTGATGACCAGGTCCTCAGCGCTCTTTCCCGAGCAGCGGCGCTTATTTCCCGGCTCTCCGCTCTTCGCCACATACTTGCGCACCTGGCGGAAATCCGTGAGCGTGTTCAGGCCGTCGTCCACCTCAAAAATGATGTCTCCGCCCTTTCCCCCGTTTCCTCCGTCCGGACCGCCTGCCGGCACAAAAAGTTCCCGGCGGAAGCTGACGTGGCCGTCGCCGCCGTTCCCTGACTTAATAAATATTTTTGCTCTGTCGGCAAACATGTTATCACCTATTCCTTTTCATGGCTTAACCTGAAAAAAGGCTTCATACTGAATCTGTATGAAGCCTTCTGGGATTATTCGCTGATTGTTCTCGGATATACAGAAACCTGCTTTTTGTCTCTGCCCTTTCTCTCGAAACGAACGATGCCGTCTGCCATGGCAAACAGGGTGTCATCTCCGCCTCTTCCAACGTTCAGACCAGGATGGATCTTCGTTCCACGCTGTCTGTAGAGAATGTTGCCAGCCAGCACGAACTGTCCGTCCGCTCTCTTGGCGCCAAGTCTCTTGGACTCGGAATCTCTGCCGTTCTTCGTAGAACCAACACCCTTTTTATGAGCGAATAACTGAAGGTTCATTTTAAACATGACTTACACCTCCTTAAGTCGGATATTAATATATGGTTCTCCATATTCGTCTCTGATCTTCTGCAAACCCAGCACCAGAGACTTCATAAGAAGCTGTGATTCCGGGCTGATGCTCCCGGTAAAATGGAAGGAGAAATCTCCTCCCTCCTCGGCCGCCTCCCCGGAGAAATCATCCTCCGTGAAAGCCTCCACCGAATTGGCCGCGTTCAAGACCAGGGCGGAAACGGCAGCGCAGACGATATCCTCGCCCTCCTCACCGTATCCCGCATGTCCCTTCAGCTCAACTCCGCGGACACATCCCTCGGAATCCTCCAATACGACCACTCGAATCATGGCTGCATTTTAGGCATTGATCTTGTCGATCTTAACCTGGGTAAAGAGCTGTCTGTGGCCATTCTTCTTGTGATAGCCGGTCTTTCTCTTATACTTGTAGACGATGACCTTTCTGCCCTTGCCTTCCTTCACTACGGAAGCGGTAACGGTAGCACCGTCAACGGTCGGACATCCAACCTGTAACTCACCGTTGTTCACAGCCAGAACCTGATCAAAGGTAACGGTCTCGCCTGCAGCAACGCCGAGCTTCTCAACATTAATGATATCGCCCTCAGATACTTTGTACTGCTTACCGCCAGTTGCAATAATCGCGTACATGTGGCACCTCCTATTATCATTACTCGCCAACTTCGGTGTCTGCCAAAAGCAGCACTTTCAAACCTCATTGTGCGGCATACTATAGTATAATAGCATTCCATTTTCCAATTGTCAACGGGAAATTTCTCATTTCTGCAGCTGTTTTTGCAGTCTGTTCAACTTCCCCCGCCGGGAGTTCGCTCCCGCTCCCGCAGGATCTCGTGGAGAGGCTTTTTCAGCTTTTTCCGGGTGATTTCCATGAGGTTTAAGGCGGTGAGATCCACCACCGTGGTGCGCACCGGATCCCTGCGGCAGATATCCCGCATCCACTCCATCAGCTCCTCCCGGTCCCCCTCATCCTCCATATCGATGAAATCCACCAGGATGATTCCCGACAGGTTCCGCAGAATCATCTGGCGTCCGATCTCCTCCGCTGCCTCCCGGTTGATCAGGCGAATCGTGTCCGCCGCATTCTTCCTGCCGGAATATTTTCCGCTGTTGACGTCGATCACCGTCAGGGCCTCCGTGGGCTCGATCACCAGGTATCCCCCGGATTTAAGCCAGACCTGGCGGCTCAGCGCCCGCTCCATCACCGTGTCCAGGGAGTACAGCTTGGCGAGGGGAAGGAGGCGATCTTCGTACCGCCGAAGCTTAGCAAGCTCCCCCGGCTGCCTCTCCTTTAAGTACGCCTCCAGCTCCCCGTAGATCTCCGGGATGTCCGTGACAATCTCCTCCAGCTCCTCCATCCTGGAGTCCCTGAGCGCGGCCACATAGGACGGCAGAGAATCATCCAGCCTGGAGCCGCAGACCCGGTACCTCGCCTCCTCCAGCAGAGCCTCAAGCTGCCCTCTCAGGCTGCGGATCTCCTCCCTCAGCGCGGATAGGTCGGCGCCGTAGGCGTTGGTGCGGACGATCAGGCCGCAGCCGGCAGGGATTTCCGGCTCCAATTCCGTCCGCAGTCCGCCTTTCCAGGCCTTGTCCGTGATTTTGGCGGAGAAGGCCATCCCCTCCCGCCCGCGGGTCAGAACCGCATAGCGCCCTGCCAGGCTGATCTTCCCCGTGAGAACCGGAGCCTTCGTCTTCACCGCATCCCGCTCCACCTGCACCACCAGCTCATCCCCCACACGCAGCGGTCTGCTGGAGGGGAACTCCTCCCCGGTGAGCAGGTGTTCTTTGTTTTCCGTCAGACTGTAATATCCCGTCATCCTGCCGTCAAACTCGATGAAGGCGGCGCCGATATTCTTTACAATATTTTTTACTTTCCCCACATAAATCCGATTCAGAAGGGAAGGAGACGTCCTCCCGTCCAGGGAGAGGCGGACAATCTGCCCGTCTGTCCACTGGGCGGTAAGGACATCCCCCTTCCACTCGGTCATAATCAGCTTATTCAATGATTTCTCCCATCTCCTCCAGGGGCACAAAACCGGGAGCGTACAGCTCCTCCCGCTGGATTTCAAAGGCCAGGGGATTCCACTCCCGCCCCGCTGCCCGGCAGTAGGTCTCCAGCACCAGCTCCGGCTTCACATTGTCGCTGCTCCCTGCGGAAATCCGCATGAACGCGCGGGGCTCCTCCCCGTCCTCCGCCCTCAGCTGGTAGATCAGGGGCTTTAAATCCATCTCCCTCTCCCCCTTTTTCGTCTTCTTCACGATGGGGATGGAATCCTGTGCGGAAAATGCCTCCAGACCGGAGAAAAAGCCGGCGGCGTCCTCCGGCCTGCAGCTCTCCCGAAACCGGACCGTATAGTCTGCGGCGTCCACCAGGGACATGGCGTTCCCCGCCTCATCCGGCAGCCGCCTCCAGCTGAGGACCTGAAAGCCCTCCACCATCGCCTCGTTCAGCCGTCTCTCCATCTCTGCGGAGGAGTCCGTGGAGTGCACCTCTATGTCCATATATTCTCCCACACTGGTGAGGCCAACCCCCAGGGGGGAGGCGAAGGACATGATCTGATGAGGGCTGAAGCCCTCGCTGTAGCGGATATCCACATCCGCCCGCCGCATGGCCTTCTGAAAATAGCGCATCACATCCAGATGGCCGATAAACTTCATGGTGCCCTGTTTTGCGAACTTAATTCTTATTTTCAAAGCAGACACCTCCTTTAAATCTCATAGCCCCGCAGCCGGAACACTTCTGGCGGCAGTTGGGCGTCACCTGCGCCCGCCCCGCGTTCTCCCATTCCCGCTTCAGGAAATTCTTGCTGACCCCGCAGTCGATGAAATCCCAGGGGAAGATCTCGTCCAGACTTCTCTCCCTGGTGGTGTAAAAGGCGATGGACAGCCCGCAGGTGTCAAAGGCCTGCATCCAGATCTCATTCTTAAAGTACTCAGACCAGGAGTCGTAGAGCGCGCCGTTTTTGTAGGCCTCCTCGATGACTGCGGCCACCTTCCGGTCGCCCCTGGCCAGGACTCCCTCCAGCACCGTGAGATCCGCCTCATGCCAGTTATATTTCAGGCTCTTGTAATTCTTCATCTCCCGGAACTTGTTCTTCACCGTGTAGGCCTTCTCCAGGAATTCCTCCTTGGTGCACATCCTCGCCCACTGGAAGGGGGTGAAGGGTTTGGGCACGAAGAAGGAGGAGCTGGCCACCACCTGCACCTTTCCGTGGCGCTCCGCCTTGGGGACGGTGTCGTAGTAGGTCTCCGCCACCTTCTCGGAGAGAAGAGCGATTCCCTCGATGTCCTCCACCGTCTCCGTGGGAAGTCCCACCATAAAATAGAGCTTCACCCGGTTCCAGCCGCCCTTGAAGGCGTCGGCAGCGCCGGTGAGGATGGACTCCTCCGTGAGCCCCTTGTTGATCACGTCCCGCAGCCGCTGGGAGCCGGCCTCCGGCGCGAAGGTCAGGCTGCTCTTCTTCACATCCTGGATCTTGCTCATCACGTCCAGGGAGAAGGCGTCAATCCGCAGGGAGGGAAGGGAGATATTGACCCCTTTCCCGTGGTACTCTTCCATCAGAAAGTTCACCAGCCCCTCCAGCTGACTGTAATCGCTGGAGCTCAAGGAGCTGAGGGAGATCTCCTCGTGGCCGGTGCTCTTTAACATCTGCACGGCGTAATCCTTCAGATACTCCAGACTGTGCTCCCGCAGCGGCCGGTACACGCTGCCCGCCTGGCAGAAACGGCAGCCGCGGATACAGCCACGCATAATCTCCAAAACCACCCGGTCCTGGGTCACCTTGATGAAGGGAACCACCGGTTTGCGGATGTAGGGAGCCGTGTCCATATCCATCACCAGCTCCTTGGTGATCACCGCCTTCGCGTGGGGATTGACAGGGGCGAAGGAGGCGATGGTGCCGTCCTCGCGGTAGGCGACCTCGTAGAACGCCGGCACATACATGCCGGGGAGCTCCGCCACCTTCTCCAAAAACTCTCTCCTGCTGCCGCCGTTCGCCTTATTTTCCTTGTACAGGTCAAAAATTCGGTCGTAGAGCGTCTCCCCCTCGCCAATATAAAAGACGTCGAAGAAATCTGCCAGCGGCTCCGGGTTGTAGGCGCAGGGGCCGCCGCCGATGACGATGGGGTCCTCCTCTGTCCGGTCGCAGGCGTGAAGGGGGATGCCGGATAAATCCAGCACCTGCAGAATGTTGGTGTAACTCATCTCATACTGGAGTGTGATTCCCAGGAAATCAAACTCCTTCACCGGATCCTGGCTCTCCAGGGCGAACAGGGGAATCTTCTTCTCCCGCATCACCCGGTCCAAATCCACCCAGGGGGAGAATACCCGCTCGCACCAGACATCCTCCCTGCGGTTGAACATGTCGTAGAGAATCTGGATTCCCAGATGGGACATGCTGATCTCATACACGTCGGGGAAGCACATGGCGAAGCGGATGTCCACCTGGCTCGGATCCTTCATCACCGAATTCACCTCCCCGCCGATGTAGCGGGCAGGCTTGTCTATGCTAAGTAAAATCTCGTCAGATAGGGCTAATTTCCGCATGCTTTGATACATCCTTCTTATCGATATTTTGATGACATGCCGCGGCGCCTGGCGTCCCGAAAAACTCTCTGCCGGGAATGCCTGATCACACGGCATATTGTATGATTATAAAGGATAGAGGGACATTTTACAATATGGAAATGCTGAATTCATGCCTGCAAAATCTCCCCCTCGTACTCGTCCAGCCAGGCCAGGCAGCGCTCCTGCCACTCGTCCCACCGCTCTTGGGCCTCCGCCTCCAGCCGCACTCTCTCCTTCTCCTCCTCCTCCGGCCTGGGCTCCCCGTCCCAGAACGCCGCGCACTCCGTCCACGCCCGCTCCATCTCCTCCAGGCGAGTGAGAACTTCCTCCAGGCTCTCCCTCGCCTGCTCCAGATCCTTCCCCGCCAGAGAGAGGCGCCAGTCCCGGTATGCCTCCTCCGCCGGAATCTCCCGCAGGCGGTGCCTCTCCGCCTTGGGGACGCTCTTCAGCCCGGCGATGAGGGCCTGATCCCTGGCGGATACCTGGGCCGCCAGGGTCTCCCCCTGCCCCAGATCCCGCTTTCTCTCCAGATAGTGCTCGTAGGAGAACGGGTAATACATGGCCGCCCCGTCCTCGAAAATCAGAATGCTGTCCGCCACCTGGCGGATCAGATATCGGTCGTGGGAGACAAAGAGAATGGTCCCCGTGTACGCTCGAAACGCCGCCTCCAGGGCCTCCTTGGCGGGAATGTCCATATGGTTGGTGGGCTCGTCCAGCACCAGAAAATTGGGGCGGCTCACCAAAAGCTCCGCCAGCACCAGCCTGGCCCGCTCCCCGCCGGAGAGGGAGGAGATTTTCTTGGCCGCATCCGCCCCGGCAAACAGGTATTGTCCCAGAGTCTGCCTGGCATCCCGCTCCGTCATGGAGGGGAACAGGGCGGTAAAATGCTCCAGCAC
>DXEU01000167.1 GCA_019114845.1 Candidatus Lachnoclostridium stercoripullorum
AGAGCCGGCGGGGTAGCCGGCTCTTTCAGGAGAAGGTATTTCGTTTCTTATGGGGTGTAGCAAAAACTATATAATGTATTGGGGGGGTTTACGTTAATTATAGTATCACAGGAAGCAAAATAAGTGTGCACAAACATGAAAAAATTTCAAAAGTGTTTTTATGCAAAATCACGCCCGGTTTTCACCCCACTCCAAGAATTTATTGTGCTTCTTTCACAGCGGCCGAGGCGCAGGAGTTAAATACCTCCTCAAACTCCTTCTGGCCGATCTTCTCCCGCTCAATCAGCAGGGCGCTGCAGGCGTGGAGCACATCTTCGTGCTCCAGGAGGATGGCCTTCGCCTTCCCGTAGCACTCGTCCACAATGCGCTTCACCTCGTCGTCGATCTCCCCCGCCACCCGCTCGCTGTAGGACCGGGTGTGGGCCAGGTCGCGGCCGATGAAGACCTCGTCCTCGTCCCCGCCGTAGCTGATCATTCCCAGCTTCTCCGACATGCCGTACTGGGTCACCATGGCCCTGGCGATGGAGGTGGCCTGCTTGATGTCCTGGGAGGCCCCCGTGGTCACATCCCCGAAGACCAGCTCCTCGGCGATCCGTCCGCCCTGGGAGACCATGATGCTCTGCAGCATCTTATTGCGGGAGTTGAACATCTCATCTCTCTCCGGCAGCGGCATGGTGTATCCCGCAGCCCCCATCCCCGTGGGGATGATGGAGATGGTGTGCACCGGACCTACATCCGGCAGCACGTGGAAGAGAATAGCGTGGCCGGTCTCGTGGTAGGCGGTGATCTTCTTCTCCTTGTCGGAGATCACCTTGCTCTTCTTCTCCGCCCCGATTCCCACCTTCACAAAGGCCTTCTCAATGTCCGCCTGGCAGATGTACCTGCGGCCCTGTCTGGCCGCCACGATGGCCGCCTCGTTCATCAGGTTTTCCAGGTCCGCGCCGGTGAATCCCGCCGTGGTCTGGGCGATGCGGTCCAGATCCACATCCTCCGCCAGGGGCTTCTCGCTGGAGTGGACGCCCAGGATCTCCCGGCGCCCCTTCACGTCCGGCCTGCCCACCGCCACCTTGCGGTCGAAGCGGCCCGGGCGCAGGATGGCCGGGTCCAGAATATCCACCCGGTTGGTGGCCGCCATGACGATGATTCCCTCGTTGACGCCGAACCCGTCCATCTCCACCAGCAGCTGGTTCAAGGTCTGCTCCCTCTCATCGTGTCCGCCGCCCATGCCGGTGCCCCTTCTGCGGGCCACCGCGTCGATCTCGTCGATGAACACGATGCAGGGGGAATTGTGCTTCGCCTCGTCAAACAAATCGCGGACGCGGGAGGCTCCCACACCCACGAACATTTCCACAAAGTCGGAGCCTGAGATGGAGAAAAACGGAACTCCCGCCTCCCCGGCCACCGCCTTGGCCAGGAGAGTCTTTCCCGTTCCGGGCGGTCCCACCAGGATCAGTCCCTTGGGGATTCTGGCGCCCACGCTGGTGTACTTCTGTGGATTCTTCAGGAAATCCACCACTTCCTCCAGCTCTTCCTTCTCCTCCTCCAGCCCGGCCACCTTGCTGAAGTTGACCCGGTTGTCCCGGCTCATCCGGGCGCGGCTCTTGCCGAAATTCATCATCTTGGCGTTGGTGCCGCCGCTGCCCGCCCTCATGTTCATGAAGGCGAAAATGGCCACCACCACGATTCCCGTCAGGGCGATGGGCACCACCACCGTCATCAGATAGCTCTCATGAGGTACGTCCAGCATGGTGAAATCGATTCCCTCATCCCGCAGCAGGTTCTCCACCTCTTTGACGTCGGACACGTAGGCCACGTACTGCTCTCCGTCGGTCATCACGTAGTTGACCTGACCGGTGGGGGTCTCCTGGTTGGGCTGGATCTCCACCTCCACAAAGCGCCCGCTCTCCAGATCCTTCAAAAACTCCTGGTCGGTGCGTCTGTTTACAAACATCCTGGTCGGCAGTATCATGGCCATATAGATGAGAGCCATCATGAGCAGGATAAAGCCGAACCCTCTAAATGACTGCTGTTTCACTCATGTCCTCCTTACTGTTCAATAACTCCGATATAGGGCAGATTGCGGTACCTCTGGTCGTAATCCAGGCCATAGCCCACCACAAACTCATCCGGAATGGTAAAGCAGGTGTAATCCACCGTCACCTGCTTCTTCACCCGCCGCTCCGGCTTGTCGAGCAGGGTGCACAGGCGGATGCTGGCGGGGTTTCTCTGCATCAGCACCTGAATCAGGTACGCCAGCGTTCTCCCGGAATCGATGATGTCCTCCACGATCAGCACTTCCTTGCCCTCCAGAGGCTCATCCAGATCCTTCACAATCTTCACAACCCCGCTGGACACGGTCCCGCTGCCGTAGCTGGACACGGACATGAAGTCCAGAGTCACCGGCACCGTCAGCCTCTTGGCCAGCTCACAGGTAAAGAATACGCCTCCCTTTAAAATACAGATCAGGTGGACGCTCTTCCCCTCATAATCCTCGTTGATCCGGGCCGCGATCTCGCTGATCCGGGCGTTCACCTCTTCTTCCGTCAATAACACACGAATTTTATCCTCCATTAGCTTTCTCCTCCGTCCACTGCCGCTTCCAATATCTGCTTTGTCTGCGCCGTCACCTTATAGTATTCGCTGATGCGGTAGCCCACCAGCCAGACCACGTGGCTCCCCTCAGCCAGCACCGGAATCCGGTCCCTGTCCTCCCGGGGAATCTTCTCGTCGATCATGTAGGCCTTCAGGCTCTTTCTCCCGCCTCCCGGCAGGGTAAAATAGTCTCCCGTCCGGCGAAACCGTAAAAACGGCACACCTTTCATTTTATCATAGTCAAACCATTTCGTATACTGGTTTTTTGGAATTTCCATGCCTTTTTCCAGGGAAAATACGGAATATTTCAGCCTGGGGAGAGCCGTTTCCCCGCTGCGGATTTTCCTTCCCACAAAAAAGGCCTCGTACCCGTTCCAGGCCTTAAAGCCCCCCGGAAAATCGATCTCCTTCCCCACTGCCCCGCCGATGAGGGCGGCGGCGGCCTCCAGATGGACGGCCCCCACATCCCGCAGGGGA
The DNA here is from genome assembly GCA_019114845.1 of Candidatus Lachnoclostridium stercoripullorum. Classification (GTDB taxonomy): domain Bacteria; phylum Bacillota; class Clostridia; order Lachnospirales; family Lachnospiraceae; genus Lachnoclostridium_A; species Lachnoclostridium_A stercoripullorum. Next base: position 3,070 of record DXEU01000167.1, read on the forward strand.
CAGCCAGCCTCCCGCAGCATCCGGCGCACCGCGTAGGTCTTCAGGATCTCCGGCTCCCCGGCCAGCGTCCAGGCGGGAATGCCCAGGGCCTCCCCCTCCCGGAACCAATGTCCCCTGCACACGGCGTCCGCCTGCCGCTCCAGGTATTCGTCCGCCTGGGCGAGAAAGCCCCCCGCCCGCACGATGTTGGCGGCGGCCCCCCCGTTGATCTCCTCCGCCCTGGGGAGGATCTCCCGGCGGATGCGGTTCCTGGCGTACACCGTCTCCCGGTTGGTGGAGTCCTCGCACCAGCCGTATCCGTGTCCGGACATCCAGGCCTCGATCTCCCGGCGGCTGACGCCGATGAGGGGGCGGATGATCCCCTCCGACGCCGGGCGGATGCCGCCCAGCCCCTTTAGCCCGCTGCCGCGGAACAGGTTGTAGAGAATGGTCTCCGCGCTGTCGTCCCGGTGGTGGGCGGTGGCGATGACCGCCGGGGCGCTAAGCCCCCGCTCCCCGCTGCGGGCTGCGGCAATCTCCCTCAGATCCCGGTAGCGGAGCACCCTCCCCGCCTCCTCCTCGGATATGCGGTGGTCCGCCGCGTACTCCCGCACCCGCTCATGCCTCACGGTGAGGGGAACCCCCAGCTCCCCGCACAGCTCCCGCACAAACGCCTCATCCCGGTCCGCCTCCTGCCCCCGCAGGCCGTGGTGCACGTGGAGGGCTTCCAAGGTAAAATTCCGGGACGCCGAGAGCCCTCCGAGCACGCGCAAAAGGCAGGCCGAGTCGGCGCCTCCGGAAATCGCCGCCACTACGTGCCCGCCCCTCTCTATCATATGCTCTCTCTCTATGGTTTCAGCCACTTTCCTCTCAAGATCCATCTGTACGGCCATCCTCTCTCTCTTCTATGACCTACTATACATGGATTCCCCGGCGGTTGCAACCTTCTTTCCCTCAATCCCGCTTCCACACCCTGACCGCCAGCACCGTCATATCGTCCCGCGCCTCCCCGAAGGAGGAGGCGAATCCCAGCACATCCTCCGCCAGCTGCTGGGGCTGGCCGTACTGAGCTCCCTCCAAAAATTCCCGCAGGACAAGCTCCTTCTCATCCCCGGGCAGGGCGTCCAGAATCCCGTCGCTCACCAGGATGACCCAGTTCTCCTCCCAGAGCTTTTTGGACAGCAGCACCGGCTCCAGGCCCCCGACGACCCCCACCGGCAGCTCCCCGGTCTCCAAGAGTTCTACTCCGTCCTCCCCCCGCACAAAGGTGGGGGCGGCCCCCAGCTTCATCATCTCCAGCACGCCGGAATACAGGTCCACGCAGGCCAGATCCAGCGTCGCCGGGTGCTGCTCGCCCCCCGCCAGCAGAAGGACGGTGTTCACCATCTTCAGGGCGGCCCTGGGGGAGAATCCCGTCCCCAGAAGCTCCTCCACCAGCTCCACCACGCGGCCGCTCTCCCGGGAGGCCGTCTCCCCGCTCCCCATGCCGTCGGAGAGGCTGATCACCACCTGTCCCGGCAGCCCGCCGTGGAAGGTGAAGCTGTCCCCGGACACCGTCTCCCCGCCCTTGGGCTGGCCGGCCACCCCGTAGACCAGGCGGTATTTTCCCTCCTCCACAAAGCGGTAGGCCGCCTCCGTCCTGGTGATGACGCTGCGCCCCTCCCTGGCCGGAACCCACTGGCCCCCCAGCGCCTGTCCCATCAGCCGGCAGGCGTCCTTGGCGGTCATACACCGCCCTCCCGTGGCGTACAGGCCGGCGAACACCTCCCGCTGGCCGTTCTCATACTCCAGAATCAGAAGGCGGGTGACCGCGATCTTCTTCTGCCTCCACACCCGCCTGAGCGCCTTCTCCCCGGAGGCGGTCACGTCCGCAGCCGCCTCCATCTGGCGGGCAAACTCCTCCAGGATCACCGCCAGCTCCCGAAACTGGGAGATCACCGTATCCCGGCTCTCCAGAAACCGGTTCTTCCAGGCCAGGTTCATGGTGGCCCGGCCCAGGCTCCGATTCAGCTGCTCTATGTACTCCCCGCTCTGTCCGCAGGTCTCCAGAAAATTCCTGGGCATGTCCTCCCTGGTGAGCTTTCCCTTCTGCTCAAAAGCCCGGAGAAGGTAGTACAGAAAATATCCGTCCTCCCTGACGCTGTCCCTGTAGATCCCGCACCGGCTGCAGCTGCCGCAGACCAGATCGGCCGCCGACCGCACGGCAGTCACCCCATCCTCCCTGGTAAGGCCCCCGCCGTCCGCCCGGTCCGCGAAGGAGCGGGCCAGAACGGACAGGGACATGGCCATCTCGTTCAACCTCATCGCCGTATATCCGTTCAGCTCCGGAACCCCACGGCGCTCCTGCCTATATCTCAGCACAAAAAATCCCTCCTCACCTGCATAACTCCTATTATATGCAGGCGGGAGGGAAATATTCACTGTCCCGACGGCTTCAGCAGAATCTCGTCAGGATTCACCAGACCCAGCTTCTCCTTGGCCACCTTCTCAATATACTGTTTTGTCTGGACGTAGACCCGCTCTTCCTCCAGCTGCTCAGCTCTTCTCTGCTCATCCGCCAGCTGAGCTTCCAGGCGTTCCTCCTTGATCCGATATTCCTCGTCCTTCGCACTCAAGGAGCCGCCGCGGATTCCCACCACCACAGCCAGGCTTCCCACGACCAGAGTGAGCCCGAGCATGGCCATGCGGTTGCCCCACCGATCTCTTCGGCTTCTCTTGGACCTTGATCTTCTGCTCATTTGCTCACCAGCTTTTTCTGTTTGTTAAATTTCATTTTAAGGGATTTTTTCCATTTTTGCAATACCCTGAGTACGTTTCTCACCACCAGTTTGTCTGCGAGGAGCATCCCCGCCGCCGTGGCCGCGATCACGTACCCCCGCACAATCCCCCCGTTCCCCCGGTACAGCAGTCCAAACACCGTAAAGCCGGAAAAGATCCAGTAGGCAAAGTCCTCCGCCCCCGCAAGGAAGGGGTGGTGGGGCACGAAGAGCCTCAGGATCCGCAGCCCCCCGTACACCGCCATCAGCCGCAGCCCGGCGGCAAAGCCGGCCCCGGCCAGATACAGTTCCTCGATAATATGCTCATCCATAGACCGCTCCCTCTACCGGAACAGCCTGGAAAACAGGGATTCCCCGGACTTGCGGTACGCCTCGTTGGAGGAGTAGGCCAGGCTGTCGATGCTGCCGTCGATGTCTGTCTCCCCCTTCTCCAGGGTCAGACGGCTCACGTGGAGATTCTTCCCCTTGACGGTGAGCAGGCCCATGTCCGTGTCCAGCACGATCTGATTCTCGTCAAAGGACACCACCTCCTGAATGCCGGTGATGGTTCCCCTGGAGCGGTTTTCCAGTATCACCTTATGAGTTCTCGTCCTGATTTCATCCATAAAAAACCTCCTCACACACCGAATCCTTGCTTTCAGTGTATGAGGAGGCTGACTCTTTTATGACTTACAGATAGCGGTAAAGCTCTTTGGCCTCATCCTTCTTCACGGTCTCCTGCACATCCAGTACCTCGACCTTCACAGACCTGGTCCCAAACTGTATCTCAATCACATCGCCGTTCTTAACGTCGTAAGAGGCTTTCGCCGCCTTGTCATTTACCAGAACCCGGCCCGCGTCGCAGGCCTCGTTGGCTACGGTTCTCCGCTTGATCAGGCGGGACACCTTCAAAAACTTGTCAAGCCTCATAGCTTACGCGTTTACCAGATCCTTTAAGGCCTTTCCGGCTTTAAACTTGGGGCTTCTGGAAGCCTCGATCTTCATGGGCTCGCCGCTCTTGGGGTTTCTTCCCTCTCTGGCAGCTCTCTCGGACACCTCAAAGGTACCGAAGCCAACCAGCTGTACCTTCTCGCCCTTCACCAGCTCGTCTGCAACTACATCTGTAAATGCCTTTAACGCTTTCTCCGCATCCTTTTTGGAAATTTCTGCCCTCTCTGCGATCTCTGCGATTAATTCTGTCTTATTCATTCTGTTTATTCCTCCTAATTACTTATCCGGAGCCAGAAAAGCCCCGGATTTCAATGATCTTACGTCATCTATTTTTATATCTGTTTTTCCTTAGTTTGTCAAGGTTTTTTAGCTCTTCCCAGGTGAGGGGAACACCCCCGTCCGGGGCGGCATTTCCCCCGCCAAACACCTGGGGATGGCGGAACACCATTTTGTCGCAGATGCCGTCCACAACGTCCTCGATGGTGAAGTACCCCTCCTCCTCGGCGATCTGGCTGTGGAGCATAACCTGGAACAGCACATCCCCCAGCTCCTCGCAGAGGTTGTCCATGTCCCCCTTGTCGATGGCCTCCAGGACTTCCCCCGCCTCCTCCTTCAGGTACGGCTTTAAGCTCTCGTGGGTCTGGGCCCGGTCCCAGGGGCAGCCGCCCTCGGAGCGGAGCTTCCTCGTCACCGCCGCCAGGTCGTCAAATGTGTATTTATCTTTTCCGTCTCTCTTCATATCTATACCTGCTCCTATCCGTTTTCCGATTTCCGGCGCAAAACGCGGCCGCCCCGTCAGGACAGGCGGCCCTTGAAATCCTCATACCCGAAGGACTTCACCAGGTGCTCTCTCCCCTCCAGGTCTCTCCAGACGATGGACGGGAGGGCCATCCCGTTGAAGGTGTTGGTCTTCACCATGGTGTAGAGGGCCATGTCCCCGAACACCACCTGATCCCCGGGGCGCAGGGGGAGGTCAAAGGAGTAGTCCCCGATCACGTCCCCCGCCAGGCAGGTGGGACCCGCCAAGCGGTAGGTGTGGGCCTTCTCCCCCGGCTCCCCGGAGTCCCTCACCGGCGGCCGATAGGGCATCTCCAGCACGTCCGGCATGTGGCAGGCGGCGGAGGTGTCCAGGATGGCGATGTCCAGGCCGTTATGCAGGGTGTCCAGCACAGAGGACACCAGGAAGCCGGCATTTAACACCACCGCCTCCCCCGGCTCCAGATAGATCTCCGCCTGGTAGGTCTCCCGCAGGCGGCGGACCAGCCGGATCAGCAGGTCCAGGTTGTAGCCGTCCTTGGTGATGTGGTGGCCGCCCCCCAGGTTCAGCCAGCGCATCCGCCCCAGGTAAGGGCCGAATTTCTCCTCCAGCGCCCGCACGGTGGTCTCCAGGTCCTCCGCCCCCTGCTCGCAGAGGGTGTGGAAATGGAGGCCGTCCAACAGGGGCAGAACGCCCTCGTCAAAATTGTCCAGGGTGGTTCCCAGGCGGGAACCCGGGGCGCAGGGGTCGTAGATGGCGTGGCCCTCCTGGGTGGAACACTCCGGATTGAGCCGCAGGCCCACCTGCTTTCCCGCCTCCTTTGCCCGCCTGCCGAATCTCCTCACCTGATCCGGGGAGTTGAACACAAAGTGGTCCGCATAGGTCAGCAGCTCCTCAAACTCGTCCTCCCGGTAGGCCGGGGAGAACACGTGGGTCTCCCCGCCGAACTCCTCATGTCCCAGTCTGGCCTCATAGAGGCCGCTAGCGGTGCTCCCCGCCAGGTAATCCCGGATCATGGGGTAGGCGTAAAACATGGAAAATGCCTTCTGGGCCAGCAGAATCTTGCAGCCGGCCTGCTCCTGCACCTCCCGCAGGATCTTCAGATTCTTCCTCAGCAGCCCCTCGTCCACCAGGAAGTAGGGGGTGGAAATTCTCTCTCCCCCGCTCATCAGTCCACCAGCACCGGGTCACGGTCCTCCTGCCAGGGCAGTCCCCACCGGTTCAGAGCGTCCATGAAGGGATCGGGATCGAACTCCTCCACATTGTGGACGCCCGGGGTGTTCCACTTGCCGGTGATCACCATCATGGCGCCGATCATGGCCGGAACGCCGGTGGTGTAGGCCACCGCCTGGGAGCCCACCTCTCTATAGCACTCCTGGTGGTCGCAGATGTTGTAGAGGTAATAATTCTTCTCTTTTCCGTCCTTCTTGCCCCGGAAAATGCAGCCGATGTTGGTCTTTCCCTTGGTGCGGGGACCCAGGCTTGCGGGATCCGGCAGCACCGCCTTCAAAAACTGCAGGGGGATGATCTCCCTCCCCTCGTACATGATGGGCTCGATGGAGGTCATTCCCACATCCTCCAGGCACTTTAAGTGGTTCAGATAGCTCTCCCCGAAGGTCATAAAGAAGCGGATTCTCTTGATGCCGGGGATATTTAAGGCCAGGGACTCGATCTCCTCGTGGTGCAGGAGGTACATGTCCTTCTCCCCCACCTCTTTAAAATTGTACACACGCTTGATCTCCATGGGCTTTGTCTCCACCCAGTGTCCGTCCTCCCAGTAGGAGCCGTTGGCGGACACCTCCCGGATGTTGATCTCCGGGTTGAAGTTGGTGGCGAAGGGGTAGCCGTGGTCGCCGCCGTTGCAGTCCAGGATGTCAATGTAGTTGATCTCGTCAAACTCATGCTTTAAGGCGTAGGCGGAGAACACCCCCGTCACCCCGGGGTCGAAGCCGCTTCCCAGCACGGCGGTGATGCCGGCCTTCTCGAAGCGCTCTCTGTAGGCCCACTGCCAGCTGTACTCAAATTTCGCCGTGTCCTCCGGCTCATAGTTGGCCGTGTCCACGTAGTGGGTCTTTGTGGCCAGGCAGGCGTCCATGATGGTCAGGTCCTGGTAGGGCAGGGCCAGGTTCAGCACCACGTCCGGCTTCACCTGGTTGATCAGGGCCACCAGCTGGTCCACGTCGTTGGCGTCCACCTGGGCGGTGGTGATCTTCGTCTTCGTGGTCCCCTCCAGCTTCTCCTTTAAGGCGTCGCACTTGGACTTTGTCCGGCTGGCGACACAGATCTCCTCAAACACCTCGCTGTTCTGACAGCACTTGTGAATAGCCACGGAGGCCACGCCTCCGCATCCGATAATCAACGCTTTTCCCATTCTATCTTCCTCCTGATTCAGTGATTCTATTGTTTCGCAGGCCGCAGGCTCATCCCAGGGCCAGCAGCATCTCCCGCACAATCTTTCCCGCCGCCATGGTGGAGACTCCGCTCTGGTCGTAGTGGGGGCTCAGCTCGTTCACATCGCAGGCCACCACATTTCCCCGGCTGCACACCAGGGTCACCGCCTTCCGCAGCTCCTCAAAGCTCACGCCTCCCGGCTCCGGCGTCCCTGTCCCCGGAAATACGGACGGGTCCAGCACATCCAAGTCCACGGTGAAGTACACCGGCTTTCCTCTCAGGCTCTCCAGCGTCTCCTCCAGGCCCTCGAAGGAAAATCTGCGGGTGGTCACGTGATCCCGCCCCCACGCAAATTCCTTCCTGTCCCCGGAGCGGATGCCGAACTGAAAAATCTTTCCATCCCCCGCCAGCTCCCAGCACCGGCGCAGCACGCAGGCGTGGGACAAGGGCATCCCCAGATAATCCTCCCGCAGGTCCGCGTGGGCGTCAAAATGGACGATGTGGATATCCGGGTATTTTTTCACCGCCGCCCGGAATGCCCCCAGGGTCACCAGGTGCTCTCCCCCCAGCATGAAGGGGCGCTTCCCCGCCGCCAGGATCTCCCCGGCGCAGGCCTCAATCTGCTCCAGCACCTTCTCCGTGTCCCCGATGCACAGCTCCAGGTCCCCGATGTCCGCCGTCCGCACCTGGCTCAAATCCTTGTCCTGGTAGGGACTGTAGTCCTCCAGGCCGTAGGCCTCGTGGCGGATGGCCCCGCTCCCGAACCGGGTTCCCGGCCGGTAGGAGGTGGTGGAGTCGAAGGGCGCCCCGAAGAGGATGGTATCCGCCTCCTCCGGCTCCCAGTCACAGCCCATAAACACTTCTATATTCTTACTCAACATCTTTTAACAGCTCCTCCACGTAGGCGGGCAGGTAAAATGCCCCCTTATGCAGCGTTGTGGTGTAGTAACGGCATTTCAGCCCCCGCATGTTCCACCTGGTCTCGTCCAGATGCTTCAGGGGGTGATATTTCTTGGACGCAAAGCCGAACAACCAGTGCCCCGACGGGTAGGTGGGGATGTGGGCCTGATACACCCGGCTGATGGGGAACGACTCCACCACCCGCTTGTGGGCCCGCTGGCAGGCCAGGGCGTCCTCCGGGTAGAAGGGACTCTCGTGCTGGTTCACCATGATCCCGTCCTCCCGCAGAGCCTTGAAGCAGCTGCCGTAAAACTCCCTGGTGAACAGCCCCTCCCCCGGCCCGAAGGGGTCGGTGGAGTCCACGATGATCAGATCGTAGCAGTCCTTGCAGGAGCGGATAAATTTCAGGCCGTCCTCGTAGTGGATGGACACCCTCGGGTCGTCCAGACGGCAGGCGGTCTGGGGGAGATATTTTTTGCACACCTCCACCACCAGCTCGTCGATCTCCACCATGTCGATGTGCTCCACCTCCGGATACCTGGTCAGCTCCCGGATCACGCCTCCGTCCCCGGCGCCGATCACCAGCACATCCCTCACCTTGGGGTGCACCGCCATGGGCACGTGGGTGATCATCTCGTGGTAGATAAATTCGTCCTTCTCCGTCAGCATCATATAGCCGTCCAGGGTGAGGAAACGCCCGAACTCCGGCGACTCAAACACATCAATCCGCTGAAATTCGCTTTTTCCGCTGTAGAGCTGCCGGTCCACCCGGATGGACAGCTTCACGTTGGGGGTGTGAATTTCTGAAAACCAAAATTCCATATGCTGCCTCCTGTTCTATCTCAATACGTTCAGCCTCTCGATGGCCGGGTCCTCAGGGCCGGTCATGGAGCAGCCTTTTTCCTTGGCATACTGTATGTAGTCCAGAATATCCTTAGTGATCCGCTCTCCCGGGGCCAGAATGGGGATTCCCGGGGGATAGCACATGACAAATTCGCTGCAGATCCGCCCGTCCGTCTCCATGATGGGCAGGGACTCCTTGTCCGCGTAAAATGCGTCCTGGGGCGACACCGCCACCTCCGGGTCGATGTACTCCTGCTTCATCAGCCCCGCCGGGTCCTTCTCAAACCTTCTCCGGATCTCCGCCAGGGCGCTCACCAGCCGCTCGATGTCCCGGGAGCGGTCGCCGATGGAGAGGTAGGCCAGGATATTTCCCAGGTCGCCGAACTCGATCTGAATGTCGTACTCGTCCCGGAGCAGGTCGTAGACCTCGATGCCCGCCAGCCCCACCTCCAGGGTGTTCACCGACAGCTTGGTCTCGTCGAAGTCGAAGACGCTGTCCCCGTTGATCAACTCCCGGCCGTAGGCGTAGTAGCCACCGATGATGTTGATCTCCTTCCTGGCATACCGTGCAAGTCCCGCCACCCGCTTAAAAGCCTCCTCCCCCCTGAGGGCCAGGTTTCTCCTGGAGATGTCCAGGCTGGAGAGGAGCAGGTAGGACCCGCTGGTGGTCTGGGTCAGGTTGATGATCTGGCGCACATAGCCCTCGTGCATGGCCGGCCCCACAAGCAGCAGAGAGCTCTGGGTCAGGCTGCCCCCGGACTTGTGCATGGAGACGGCGGCCATGTCCGCCCCCGCCGCCATGGCGGAAATGGGCAGCTCATCGCTGAAGTAAAAGTGGGTCCCGTGGGCCTCGTCCGCCAGGCACAGCATCCCGTGGCTGTGGGCGATCTCCACGATGGACTTTAAGTCGGAGCAGATGCCGTAGTAGGTGGGGTTGTTCACCAGGATGGCCTTGGCGTCCGGGTTCTCCTCCACCGCCCGCTTCACCGCCTCCACGCTCATCCCCAGGGGAATCCCCAGCCGGTGGTCGCACTCGGGGTTCACGTACACCGGCACGGCCCCGCACAGCACCATGGCCCCCATGACGCTGCGGTGGACATTTCTGGGGAGAATGATCTTCTCCCCCCGCTTTGCCACCGTCAGGATCATGCTCTGCACCGCCGACGTGGTGCCCCCCACCATCAGGAAGGCATGGGCCGCACCGAAGGCCTGGGCCGCCAGCATCTCCGCCTCCCGGATCACCGAGACGGGATGGCAGAGATTGTCCAGGGGCTTCATGGAGTTGACGTCCATGGACACGCACCTCTCCCCCAGGAGCCTGGTGAGCTCCGGGTTGCCCCGGCCCCTCTTGTGGCCGGGCACGTCAAAGGGAACCACCCTCATTTTTCCAAATTTTTCCAGCGCCTCATAGATGGGCGCCCTCTCCTGATTCAACGGCTCCATTGTCCTTCCTCCTAGTAAATATTGCATCCGCTGAAGATCTCGATCATTTCCCGGCGGAGATTGTTCATGATCTCCAGCCGCACCTGGGGCGGCAGCTCGTACACATCCGTCTTGAACAGATAATTCTGAAGATCGATCTCCTTGATCATCATCCTGGTGTGAAATATGTTGGCCGCGTAGACGTTGATGTCCGCCGCGTCGTACCGCTTCAGGATGTCCGGGGAGATGTAGTCCTGGATGGAGGTCACCCGGTGATCCATAAACAGCTTCTTGCCGTCCACGTCCCTGGTAAATCCCCGCACCCGGTAGTCCATGGTGATGATGTCCGAGTCAAAGGAGGAGATCAGATAGTCCAGGGTGGACAGTGGGGTGATCTCCCCGCAGGTGGCCACGTCGATGTCCACCCGGAAGGTGGCCAGGCAGGTCTCCGGATGGTACTCCGGGTACGTGTGGACCGTCACATGGCTCTTGTCCAGGTGGGCCAGCTGGGTCTTCCCCGCCGGGATCATGGACCCCTCCGCGATGAGAATGGTCACGGACGCCCCCTGGGGCTCGTAGTCCTGGCAGGAAATGTTGAGCACCTTGGCGCCGATCATGTCCGTCAGCGTTGTCAGAATATTGGTCAGACGCTCAGAATTGTACTGAGAGTCGATGTAAGCGATGTAGTCCCTCTGCTCCCTCGCCGTCTTGGCGTAGCAGACGTCGTAAATGTTAAAGCTCAGAGCTTTCGTCAGGTTGTTAAAACCGTACAGCTTCAGTTTATCCCCCATAGAACGTTTCCCTCCCCTGCGGCCCGCGCCGCGAAATAATGAAAAGCGTGCACATCAACCTCTTTTCCTATTAGGAGCGTTTTTATTTTAAATGAAAAAAGGTAATGTGCACGGTCCGTACACATTACCTGTAATCATCGTCAATTCCA
>DXEU01000168.1 GCA_019114845.1 Candidatus Lachnoclostridium stercoripullorum
AATTCTTATAGAATTTGCTATATTTCCCCTACTTATTCCTACTCCATCGCCAGATTCAAGTACCGGGGGAGAAAGATTTTTATGCTGTCTTTCCTTCTCACCAACGCGTTCCCCAAGCTGGGAATTTATACCTCCATCGCCGTGCTGTTTTACAAATACGGTCTGATGGGAACCTATCCGGGAGTTATCATTATACATATGATCAATTCCATGATGTTCATGGTATGGCTGCCGTCCAATGCCTTCCGCAACGTTCACCGTCAGCAGGAGGAAGCGGCCAGGGACGTGGGAGCCGGCCCCATCCGCACATTCTTTAAGGTAACTCTTCCCATGGCCATGCCGGGAATCGCCGTTGCCACCCTGTACACCTTCTTGGGATCCATGGAGGAGGCCCAGGGAACCATGCTGGTAGGCCTGGCGAGAATTCAGACCATGCCGGTGGCCATGTACGGCATTGTGCTTGACAGCTCGGCGGTTCAGATCGGCGCCGTGTTCGCGCTGCTTTTGATCATTCCGTCAGCGGTTATGATCTTCCTTATGAGAAAATTCATCGGCCCGGAGGCAATTGCTGGCGGCTTTAAGATGAAATAATGAGATGAGAATTATTTTGCAGAGGAGAAGAAAAAATGGATGAGCGCAAAGTAAAGCTTGAAATAAAAGATATGGCAAAAAAATATGACAACGGAGACGGTGTGGAGCACATCAACCTGAAGGTCTATGAAGGGGAGATCGTCACGTTCCTGGGGCCGTCCGGCTGCGGAAAGTCCACGATCCTTCGGGCCATCGGCGGATTCTCCGACATCACCTCCGGGGATATCCTGATCGACGGCAAATCCATCGCCGGACTTGCCCCGGAAAACCGTCCCACGGCCATGGTGTTCCAGAGCTACAACCTTTGGCCCCACATGACCATCTACGAGAACCTGGCGTTCGGCCTGAAGCTGCGCAAGGTGCCGAAAAAGACTATGGATGAGGATATCAAGAAGATGCTGGCCCTGGTGTCCATGAGCGGAAGCGAGAAGAAATATCCGGGACAGCTCTCCGGCGGTCAGCAGCAGAGAATCGCCATCGCCCGTTCCCTGCTCTTAAAGCCGTCCCTGCTTCTGCTGGACGAGCCGTTCTCGGCTCTGGACGCCAAGATCCGCCAGCAGATGAGAGAGGAGCTGAAGAGAATTCAGAGCGAGCTTGGTATCACTGTCATCTTCGTCACCCACGACCAGGAGGAGGCCATGGCAGTTTCCCACAGAATCGTGGTTATGAACAAGGGGAAATTTGACCAGGTGGGCACGCCGGATGAAATCTACGACCATCCTCAGACCCTGCATGTGGCTTCTTTCATCGGGGAGATGAATTTCATCGACAAGAAGGACTACACCATCGCTGTCCGTCCCGAGGACCTGGAAGTGACGAAGGAAGAGGGGGACATGACGGCGACTGTCAGCACGGTTATGCTGATGGGACACTATGTGCTGATGACCGCCCATGTGGGAGACAAGATTGTAAAATGCTATGTAAACAGAGACATCGGCGATACGCTGGAAGAGGGAGAGGTTGTCAACTTAAAGATTGGAAAGCACACCCAGTTTCCTCTGAGTGCGTAATCAAAAGTTAATATAAAGGATAAGAAGGGAGAATTTAAAATGAAGGTAAGAAGACTGACAGCAGCATTGATGGCGGGAGCACTGGCGGCGGGAGCCGTCGGCTGCGGCGGTTCCGCAGGCACAGAGGGGGGAAACGGCGGTTCCTCCGACAATACAGTGACAATCTGGGCGACCGGTTCTGACAACGTGCGTCAGATTTACGAGACCCTGGTGGAGGATTTCAATACCAACTCCGAGTATGCGGGGACTTATCAGGCGGAGCTTCAGTTCATGCTCAGCGGCACCGGAGCTCAGACTCTGCCGGACATGCTGGCTTCCGCTTTCAAGGCCAATCAGACCAACACCGACTATGACCTGGTGGATTTAAGCGGCGACGACCTCTCCAAGATCGTGTCCCTGATCGGCGAGGAGGCCCTGGTGCAGCTGGACGATGCCAAGATCCCCAATGCGGGAAGGGTTACCGCCCAGAGCACAGTGGCTGCCGACTATGTACAGCCCTACAGAGGAACCACCGTTATTCTGGCCTACGATTCCGAGAAGGTGGCCAATCCTCCCAAGACCATGGATGAGCTGACTGCATGGATGGAGGCCAATCCCGGACGCTTTGCCTACAACGCCCCCGGTACCGGCGGAGCCGGCGACTCCTTTGCCCGCACCTCCGTGTACAACTTCCTTCCCGAGGAAGCGATCACCTCCGACGATCCCGCATGGGAAGAGCAGTGGGATGAGGGCTTTGCCTATCTGGAATCCATTCATCCTTATATGTACACCTCCGGCGGCAGCATCGTGTACCCCAACAAGAACCAGGGAACTCTGGATCTGCTGAACCAGGGTGAGATCGATATGTGCCCCAACTGGGCAGACATGGTGCTCTCTCAGCGCGCAGAGGGTACCTTAAAGGACACCATCAAGATTGCCCAGATTGACCCGGCCTTCACCGGCTCCCTGCAGTCCCTGGCCATCCCCACCTTCGGCTCCAACGAGGACGGCGCCTACGCCTTCATCGACTACATGCTGACGGACGAGGCGCAGGAGATCATGGTTCGCCAGATGGCAGCGATCCCGCTGGTGGACACGGCCAATATCGACATGACCGGTTTTGAGGATGTGGAGAACCTGGATGTGAGCAATTTCCGCATCATGTCCATCGGCGACCTGAGCACCGACTTCAACCAGCGCTGGGACAGCGAGATTGCCACTTTACACTAATTAGATTTAAAAGGAAGGAAAAGACAGATGAGTAAAAATCTGAAGGAAAAACTGGCTGCGTATGGTATGGTTCTGCCGGCATTCCTGGTAGTTATGCTGACCGTTGCCTACCCGATTGTATCAGCTGTCATCCAGAGCTTTCAGGACGGTTCCACCGGAGGCTTTACCCTGGCCAATTACGCCTACTTCTTCACAGATGAGATCCAGAGAATGAACCTTCTCTACACCCTCTACATCGTGTTTGTGACGGTGGTGGTGGCCATTGTGGTGGCCTATCTTCTGGCCCTGTATCTGCGCTTTGTGAAATCGAAAATTTCCAGAACCATCGGCATGCTGTATCTGCTGCCCCGTTTCGTGCCGGCCATGTGCGCGGTGTACGCCATGATCACCATCATCCGCGACACCGGCATGATCAACCGCCTCGGCCAGATCTTCGGCGTCAACATCAACCTGGGAATGATGTATCACGCCAGCGGTATCATCACCATGAACCTCTGGTTCAACATCCCCTTCGCCGCGATGATGATCGCGGCGGGGCTGGGCGGCATCCCGGACTCCATCATCGAGGCGGCCAGCGACGTGGGCGCGGGCAAGCTGACGATTTTCAAGACCATGATCCTTCCCCTTTCACTGAAGGATGTGGTTGTGGCGGCAACCTTCGTGTTTATGTCCAACGTAAGTTCCTTTACCACCCCCTACCTGATGGGAGGAAACTCGCCCAAGATGCTGGGAATCGCCCTGTTCGACCAGTTCAACCGCTATCTGGACTACAACCGCTCTGCGGCCCTGTCCGTGATCATGTTCCTGCTGTGCTCTGTGTCGGCTGTGGTTTACATTTACACGAATCTGAAGGAAAACGATTGGGAGAAATAATATGGAAGACAAGAAAAGCACCCTGATTACCGCTCACTCCGGTTCCGACGGCACCCCTGACAACAGCATGGAGTTTGTGAATTACGCCCTGGGCACCGCCGTGGACGCCCTGGAGATCGACGTCCGCCAGGCGGCGAACGGCACCCTGATCATCAGCCACGACGAGACTGGTGAGGAGGCGGTGACCCTGAAAGAGGTGTTCGACGCGGTGAGAGGCCATGAGAAGCGGATCAACTGCGACCTGAAGGAGTATGGACTGGAGGAGGCGGTGAACGAACTGGCCGTGTCCTGCGGCCTGGCTGAGGGCCAGATCCTGTTCTCCGGCAGCGTAAAGCCCAGGGAGGAACGGTCAGGCCGCCCCTGGGAGGCTGTGGAGGTGTTCTGGAATGTGGAAGAGTGCATTTCAGACATCTACGTCTGCGAGGCAGGCGGTGAGAGGGAGAAGATCACCGCCGAGATGGCCAAAAAGCTGGCGGTTGAAGCGGCCCGCAGTGGATATTCGGTGATCAACATCAACGAGAAATATCTGAATGAAGCTGTCCTGGAGACGATGAGATCCCATCACATGGGAATTTCTGCCTGGACAGTCAATGAGCCGGACAGGATCAGCCAGCTTCTGGAGCTTGGCGTTCACAATATCACCACCCGCAGGCCGGCGGAGGCCCTGAAGCTGCGGGGGGAGAGATAAAAACAGAAGGAGAAGTGCATGGAAAAACAGTATGATGTGATGGTGGTGGGACCGGTTTCCCTGGATCAGAACATAGATTATGAAGGCCATGAGCGCCGGGAAGTGGGTGGCGCCGTGGTGGCTTCCGGCTTCGCTGCCGCCGGCAGCGGTGTTAAGACGGCGATTTTCTGCAAATTCCGCCAGGAGGATGTGAACCTGGAGGAGCGCTTTGACGGGATCAGCGCCGATCTCTACTGGGCTGCCTCCGAGGCGACCTGCTCCATAAGAAACCAGTATTTTACTGCCGACAAGGAGAGACGGCAGTGCACCTCCCTGGGTGTCTGCGATCCTTTCCGCTTTGAGGAGCTTCCCCAGGTGAAGACGGACGTCTACCACTTTGCCGGTCTGGTGTACGGAGATTTTGACGGGGAAATCCTGGAGAAGGCGGCTCAGAAGGGCAAGGTTGCCCTGGATGTCCAGTGCATGCTGAGACATGTGGAGGCTGACAAAACCATGGGATTTCATGACTGGGCGGAGAAGGAGAAATATCTCCCCATGATCCACTACCTGAAGACCGACGCCGCGGAGGCGGAGATCATGACCGGCCTGCAGGACAGGGCGGAGGCTGCCCGTCTCTTCCATAAAATGGGAGCGAAGGAAATTCTCATCACCCACAATACGGAAGTCCTGGCCTACGACGGGGAGAATATGTATACCTGCCCCATCAAGGCGAGAAACCTTTCCGGAAGGACGGGGAGAGGAGACACGGCGTTCGCCGGCTACATTGCTGCCAGACAGGAGAAGAGCGTGGAGGAGGCCCTGCTGTACTGCACGGCTCTGGTTTCCCTGAAAATGGAGACCCCGGGTCCGTTCCGGGGGACGCGGCAGGATGTGCTGCGCTATATGCGCGAGTTCTATAGAGAAATGCCCGCCCTGGCGGCCTTTGAGGAGGAGACGAAGTGATGGATCGCCGGAATCTGCTCCTGAGGAGGACGGCCATGATGGTGATTGGGATCGCCGCCATAAGCCTGAGCGTGGGCCTGTACAGGCTCAGCGGCTTCGGGGTGGACGCCTTCACCTGCATGAATCTGGGAATCAGCGGCTTTCTGGACATGCAGTTTGGCACCTGGCAGCTGATTATGAATGCCTTGATCCTGGTGGCTGTGTTCTTCCTCTGCAGGAACTGCATCGGTGCGGGGACCATCGTCAACATGGTCTTTGTGGGGTACGGTGCAGATCTGATCTGCTGGCTGGTTCAGGATCTGGCCCAGGTGGAGATGAATCTCCCCCTGCGGGCTGCCTCCCTCCTGCTTGGCTGTGCCTTCGCCGGCCTTGGCGTCGCTCTCTACATGACCGCCGAGATGGGAACCTCCCCCTACGACAGCGTGGCCATTATGATCGAGAAGCTGACCGGTGGAAAGCTGCCGTTCCAGTATGCCAGAGTACTCAGCGATGTGACGGTGGTGGCGGCGGGAGTGATCTTCTGCCTGATGGCCGGAGATTCTCTGTGGAATATCGTGGGAATCGGCACCATATGCAACGCCTGCTTCAACGGGCCCATCATTCAGTTTTTCCGGCGGCATGTCTCCGACCCGCTGTTAAATAAATAGATAAAATCTCCTATAATCCCTGGCCGGGTTTCTCCCGGGCGGGGATTTTGCTTAAGAAATTTTTTCCTTGCCCCGTATACACCTTTGTATTATAA
>DXEU01000020.1 GCA_019114845.1 Candidatus Lachnoclostridium stercoripullorum
ATTAAAGCACTGGGCTGCTGGCGATGGATGTAAGAGACGATAATTGTCACTAGATGATTTATCAGGTGACGCCAAAGTGAATTCGCAGAGATACAATGTGTAAGTTTTCTATCCAGAAAAGTAAAGTCCCCTCCGCCCCTTTTCATCCGCCCCGATTTCCGCTATAATACGTTATAATCACTATAATGCGATATAATTATAGGATATGAGAGCGAAGCGACAGGGAAGAAACTTCGAGACGGACTGACTCTGGCGGCCTGCGGCTGCCGGGGAGAATATGGGGGATGGGTATGAGGTATCTGCAGAGAATTGTGGGGACGGCGGTGATATTTGCCGTCGCCAATCTGCCGGCCCTTCTGCATCTGGGGATGCCGGGGTGGGCGGCGGCGCTGGCGGTGCCGCTGTTTCTGATCGTCATGGTGACTCCGTCTGCGGCGAACCGCAGGCTGCCGGCCAGGCGGCTGAGAATCTGCGGGGACGGATGCGAGCTGCTGGGGGTGTTTTTGGTGTCGGCGGCGGCTTCGGCGGTGTTTGAGATACGGCTGTTTTTTTCGCTATTTGAGAGTCGGAGAGGATTGTGGTTTGGCAATCTGGCCATGATCGTCTTCACGGAGGCGGCTGTGTTCTGGAATGGGATTATTCGAGTTTACATAACATCTGCGCAGCTGGGGCTGAAGTGGAGGATCGTGGGGGTTCTCTGCGGCTGGATTCCTGTGGCAAACCTCGCGGCCCTCTGGAAAATCATCTCCGTGGCCGCGGAGGAGACTCGGTTTGAGAGTATGCGGATTTGGAGAAATCGTGACCGCAAGGAGAGGGGAATCTGCCGCACGAAATATCCCCTGCTCATGGTTCACGGGGTGTTTTTCCGGGATTTTAAATATTTCAACTACTGGGGGAGGATTCCCCGGGAGCTGGAGGAGAACGGCGCGGTGATCTACTATGGCAACCACCAGTCGGCGGCGTCTGTGAGGGACAGCGGCGGGGAGCTGGCGGCCAGGATCCGCCAGATTGTGGAGGAGAGCGGCTGCGGGAAAGTGAACGTCATCGCCCACTCCAAGGGAGGGCTGGACACCCGGTATGCGGTGAGCTGTCTGGGAATGGACAAGTACGTGGCCTCCCTGACCACCATCAACACGCCCCACAGGGGCTGCGTGTTTGCGGACTATCTCCTGGATAAGATCCCGGACAGCGTCCAGCTGAAGGTGGCGGAGGGGTACAACCTGGCCCTGAGGCGTCTGGGGGATGAAAAGCCGGATTTTCTGGCAGCGGTGGGAGATTTGACGGCCTCTGCCTGTGAAGAATTTAACAGACAGGTCCCGGACAGGGAAGGAATCTATTACCAGAGTGTGGGCTCAAAGTTAAACCGGGCGGCGGGGGGAAGGTTTCCCCTGAATTTCTCTCATCGGCTGGTGGAATATTTTGACGGCCCCAACGACGGCCTTGTGGCGGAAAATTCTTTCCCCTGGGGCGAGAATTTCACATTTCTCACCACCCAGGGGAAGCGGGGCATCTCCCACGGAGATATGATCGATCTGAACCGGGAGAATATCCGGGATTTTGATGTGCGGGAGTTTTATGTACAGCTGGTGAGCGGCCTGAGGGAGAGGGGACTCTGACTCAGAACGGCAGGGAGGAGGGAGATTTTCTCTCCTGGATCAGGTCGTACAGCCGCTTTTCGTCGTTGATGGTCAGATATCCGTCCACCCGGCTGATGATGCCCTGGTTTCTGAGATTTGCCGCGATGCGGCTCACGGTCACCGGGTGCATGTCTAGGTATTTGGCCGCCTCCGTGAAGGTGAAGGCCTTGGGGATGATGCAGCGGCCGTCCCGGCGGATCCGGCAGGTCAGCAGCCATTCGCAGAACATGGTCTCCTTGTCCACATCCTGGGTGTGCTGGATCTTGTTGATGATCTCCAGGTAGTTTAAAAAAGTGCTCTCCAGGACAGCCCCCATGAAATGGGGGTTCTCGTCGATGAGGCGGGAGAAATCCGGCTCGCCCATCACATAGTAGACACAGTTTGTCTTGGCGGTAATCCAGAAGGGGGCGGGCGGGGCGATCAGGCTCTTGGCGTGGATGTACTGATACTTGTGGGCCAGAATTCCCGAGAAACCGATGATCCGCTTCTCGCCGAAGTACAGGAAAATTTTCTCCTCCCCATCGCTGTTGATGGAGGTGAGGGAGCCGATCCCCTGGTCCATGAAATAGGCTTCGCTGTGTTCAGCGGCTCCGGAGAGGGTCGGGTCGTACAGATACTGATTTTTTTTCTTCTCTCTGCGGACTCCATATTGAACGAACAGATTCTGTATCTCTTTTGTATCCATAACTCATATCCCCCTGAGAAATTCTTGTCAGCGTTACTTCCAGTCAAGTATATCATGATCTATAATCCAGCGAAAGATTTTCCTGATTTTTTCCCTAATATTCCCAAATTCTTAACCCCCGCTATTGGTATGAGAAAAAAAGTATGTTAATATTATAACAAATTTTGCTTCTGGAGGTTTTTCTTATGCCAAAGAAAAGAGTAGAAACGGTGTATATTCACTTTATCATCGGTCTGGCGATTATGTTCCTGATCCGGTGGATGCCGGTGGAAATGCCGGCGATTACGCCTGTGGGCAAGCAGATTCTGGGAATCTTCATCGGTACCCTGTATCTCTGGTCCACCGTGGACCCCATCTGGTCCAGTATTTTGAGCATCTTTATGATCGGTACCTCCGATTACGCGGCCATGGGCGGCGTGCTCAGCACGGCCTTCGGCAACCCCACAGTTGTGCAGATGCTGTTTCTGATGATCATCATGAACAGCCTGCAGGTGACGGGACTGAGCGCTCACATCGGACGGTTCTTCATCACCAGAAAGTTTATCATCGGACGCCCGTGGGTGTTCACGGCGGTGCTGTTCTTCGGCTCCGTCCTGATGGCTGCCTTTGTGGGCTGCTTTGCCCCCATCTTCCTCTTCTGGCCCATCCTGTATGATATCTTCCAGGATATCGGCATGAAGCCCAAGGAGGAGTACCCCACCCTGATGCTGATCTTCATCGTGGTGGCCTGCGCCATCGGCTTCCCGGTTCCGCCCTACATGAGCAACGGCCTGGCGCTGATCTCCAACTACGCCACCATCACCCAGAATATCCTGGGAACCAGCGTGGTGATCAACGACGCCCAGTGGCTGATTGTGGCTCTGATCTTCGGAGCAGCCTGCGCGGTGGCCATCATGCTGTTCGCCAAGTTTGTCCTTCGCCCCGATGTGAGCAAACTGAAAAACCTGACTCTGGAGCAGTTAAACAAGAATCCTCTGCCTCCGCTGAACACCAGACAGAAGATGGTGGGAATCATCATCGTGATCTTCCTGCTCAGCATGCTGATGCCCAGCCTGTTCCCGTCTCTGCCGGGCATGTCTTGGCTGAGCGCCAACTCCACCGGCATGGCCATGCTGTTCATCGTGATCCTGTGCGTGCTGCGGGCGGACGGCAAGCCCCTGATCACCATCGGGGAAAACATGAGAAATTTCGCCTGGGGCACCTACTTCCTGGTGGTATCCGCCATCCTCATCGGAAGCGTGCTGACCAACGAGAGCACGGGAGTGATCGCCTTCTTAAATACGATCCTCTCCCCTGTGTTTAAGAACATGTCCCCCCTGGTGTTCACCATCGTGGTACTGTTCGTGGGCTGTGTGCTGACCAACGTCTGCAACTCCCTGGTAATCGGTATGATCCTGCAGCCCGTCATCGCCACCTACAGCCTGACGGTGGGAGTGAACTCCGCCCCCATCGCGGCCCTGATGAGCATGTTCGTTCTGCTCTGCGCCATCGCCACCCCGGCGGCATCCCCCTTCGCGGCGATGCTGTTCGGCAACAAGGAGTGGCTGAATGCCAAGGACATCTATAAGTACGATCTGATGTTCGTGGTGATCGAGATGATCCTGGTGCTGATTGTGGGCGTGCCTCTGGCAAACATGATTATCAAATAAATTTCCTGTCACAGGAGCGATCCATGCGGGCGCTGTAAAATCACAGATTTTGCAGTGCCCTTTTATAATATCCAATTTTGGGGCTTGCATTTTGCATAGTATGGTGGAAAAAAGGATGGAAAACAGGTAAAATGGAAAGAGTTCTATTGAAAATGGGACTTTTTTCCGATATAATTGGAAAGAATATTGTATTCAATGCTCGCGGGAAGGCGGGCGGAAGGAAAAAGTGGAGGATAGTGTCAGGATGAAGGATGTGCTGCTGACGACGGAGAGCGGCTCGGACCCATCGGAGGAAGTGATCCGGGAGACGGATCTGAGGATTATTTCCATGGGCGTCGCCATCGGGAATGAGATGAGGAGAGACCGCAGTTTTCCAGTGACGGAGGTGTTTGAGGAGTATAGGAGGACGAAAAAGGTTCCCACCACCTCGGCGGTCAACCCCCAGGAATACATGGAGTTTTTCAGACAGCTGCGGAGGGAGCGCCCGGAGGCGGATATTTTCCACATATCCTACACCTCCAAGGCGTCGTCCACCTACCGCAACGCCAAGCTGGCCCTGCGGGAATTGGGGGATCCCCGGATCTTTCTCATTGATTCGGAGAATGTGTCCGGGGGCATCAGCCTGCTGCTCTTAAAGGCCGCTGAGATCCTGCGGGAGGCGGATACCCCCGGCGAGGCGGTGGCCGAGATTCGCCGGTATGCGGCGAAGGCCCGGGTGATTTTCCTGCCGGATACCCTGGAGTATCTGCGGGCCGGCGGCCGGGTGTCCAATGCGGCCTACCTGGGGGCGTCCCTGCTGAACGTGAAGCCCCTGATCCGCATCGAGAACGGCGAGCTGAAGGCGTCAAAGAAATACAGGGGCAAGATGGAGAAGACGGCTTTCCAGGTGCTGGACGATTACCTGCGGGAGAATCATCTGGAGAGGGACCGCCTGATTTTGTTTTATGTGGAGGGATTCTCCCTGGATCTTCTGGAGCGCCTGAAGGCGGAGGTGACGAGCCGGGGATTCCGGCAGGTGTATACCTTCCCCATCGGCTGCGTGATCTCCTGCCATGGCGGCCCCGGCGCCTTTGGGATCGCCGGCTTTGAGGAGGGCTGAGGATGGAGTGGCTTGCGGGGATCGGGGCCTTCACCCTGTTCTTTCTGTACGATTGGAACCGGATTTTTTGGAAAAAACGGTGGATGACAAGCTTTTTTTCTGCGGGATGCATCATTCTGGCAGTGACGGGAGTCCTATTTGTATGGGAGGCGTTTCAGAGCGGCAGAGGGCTGCGCCTGCTGTGGCTGATCCCAGCTGCGGCGAGCCTCTGCGCCCTGATCTATGCCCTGTTTTTTGCCCTTCCCTTTGATGACACCTACCGGAAGGAGGCGGCCGGGGGGCGGGTTTGCCGCTCCGGCCTCTATGGGTACTGCCGCCATCCGGGCATCCTGGCCTTCTTTTTCTGCTTTTTATTTCTGGGGCTGGCGGCCGGGGAGCGGCAGCTGGCGGCGGGAATGTTCTATTCCGGGCTGAACCTGCTGTACGCCTGGTACCAGGACCGGATTATCTTTACACGAGAGTTTTCAGATTACGGAGAATACAGGAGGGATGTGCCCTTTTTGTTCCCCGTCAGAGGAAAGGCAAGACAATGACATTCGAGGAGAAACTGAAAAACGGGGAGTACGAACAGATCTGGCGGGAATACTGTGGATTTCTGGACTTGTCCATGGACGAATATATGGCGATCCAGAACCGGCTGCTGAAAGAGCAGATGGACCTCTGGTGCGCCTCCCCCCTGGGCCAGAAGATTCTGAAGGGGAGGAGGCCCAGGACCATCGAGGAATTCCGGCAGATGGTGCCCCTCACCACCTACGACGACTATGCGGATGTGCTGCTGCAGAAGAAGGAGGAGATGCTGCCGGAGAAGCCCATCATCTGGATTCAGACCACCTGGGAGGGGGGAAAACATCCCATCAAGACGGCCCCCTATACCAGGGGAATGCTCCAGACCTACAAGACCAATGTGCTGGCCTGCATGATCCTCTCCACCAGCAACGAGAAGGGGAAATTCGACATTGAGCCGGGGGACACATTTCTCTACGCCCTGGCGCCCCTGCCCTACACCACAGGCCTGATCCCCCTGGGCCTCAAGGATGAGATCGACGTGGAATTTCTCCCGCCGGTGTCGGAGGCGGTGAACATGACCTTCTCCGAGCGCAATAAGAGGGGCTTCAAGCTGGGGATGAAGAAGGGAATCGACTTCTTCTTCGGCCTGGGGAGCGTCGCCTACTATGTGAGCCTCAGCGTGGCGGCCATGTCGGAGGGGGGAAAGGGCGGCTCAAAGCTGAGAGCCCTGATGTCCATGTCCCCCTCCATGACCCTCCGCTATCTGAAGGCCAAGCAGACCTGCAGGAAGGAGAACCGGGACCTGAAGCCCAAGGACCTGTTCACCCTGAAGGGCTTTGTCTGCGCCGGCACGGACAACCGGTGCTACAAGGACGACCTGGAGGATCTGTGGGGCGTCCGCCCCATTGAGGTGTTCTCCGGCACGGAGCCCAGCTGCATTGGCATCGAGACCTGGAGCCGGAATGGGCTGTATTTCTTCCCAGACACCTGCTTCTATGAGTTCATGCCTGAGGAGGAGATGTACCGGAACATGGAGGATCCCTCCTACTGTCCCCGCACCTTCTGCATGGATGAGGTGCAGGTGGGGGAGGTGTACGAGATCGTGCTCACCGTGTTCAAGGGCGGAGCCTTCGCCCGATACCGGGTGGGGGATATGTACCGCTGCGTGGGCCTGACCAGCCGGGAGGATGAGACGAGAATTCCCCGGTTTGAGTACATCGACCGGGTTCCCAATATCATCGATATTGCGGGCTTTACCCGCATCTCGGAGAACTCCATCGAGAACGTGATCCGCCTGTCCGGCCTTGGCATCCAGGACTGGACGGCCCTAAAAGAATTTACCGCCGACAAGGGGAGGCCCTACCTCCACCTGTACGTGGAGCTCACCCCGGACGCGGCTCTCCACTCTGCCGTCAGCAGGGAGATCCTGAAGGAGCACCTGACCATCTATTTCAAGTACGTGGATCAGGACTACCACGATTTAAAGCGGATTCTGGGGATGGATCCCCTGGAGATTACCATTGTGAAATGCGGTACCTTTGAAAATTACAGGAAATACAGAGGAAAAACGCTCCGCCGCATCAACCCGGACGTCCACGACGTGCGGGAGATGGTAAAGATGCAGGAAGAGCTGTATGCACAAAGGAGACATTAGAGATGAGCAGTTATGTATTTATTTCGTTGGCGGCTCTGTACTGCTACCTGTTTTTTCTAGTTATCTTTCTCCCTGCCAAGAAAAATAAGCTGATCGTCCACTTTATGCTGGTGCTCATCACCATGATTCTGTGGACGGGCGGCTCCCTGCTCATGCGGATCCAGATGCCGCCGTCCTACCGGTTCTGGTACCACGTGTCCCTGACCGGCATCTGGATGCTGCCCTACGCCTACCTGTGCTTTATCCGGGAGTTCTGCCGGATTTCCCGGAAGGACGGTTGCCGGGTGTGGGGGATTTTGCTGGCGGCGGGGACGGCGGTCAACTGGCTGACGGAGTGGTTTCTGCCGGCCCCCCAGATCGTTATCTCCGGCACCGGGGTGTCCTTCGTCTACCACATGGGCTGGCAGGTGTGCATCATGTACGGCCTGTGCCTGGGGGCGGTGGTCCACATGTTTGTCATGGTCTTCAAGGCGGGGAAACGGGACCCGGAGAGGGCGAAGAAGCTGAGCGCCGTCCTCTTTGGCATCGTGGTGCTCTTGGTGGGAAATGTGGGAATCTCCGTGTTCAACAATTTCCCGGTAGATATCCTGGCGGGGCTGTTCAACGCGTTTATCATGTTCTACAGTCTCTACAGCCTGCGGATGTTCACCCTGACCACCATCGGCTCCAAGGCCAGCTGCTACGTGCTGGCCATCGGCATCACCATCATGGCCTTCTACAACTTTGCCCAGTCCCTAAATGAGGCCATTCAGCGGCGGGTTCCCTCCCTGAATTCCGTGAGCGTCATGGTGGTGGTGGTGCTCACCAGCATCGCCACCTGGATCATTTATCTGATCATGAAAATGCTCTTTGACCGGATTTTCATCGGCGACGAGTCCAGCCGCACGGAGCAGCTGAGCCGCTACGCGTCGGAGGTCTCCTCCAGCCTGCGGATGCAGGAGATCTTTGAGGCCATGCTGTCCATGCTGAGCCGGACGCTGAATGTGAAGCGGGCGTACATCTGTGTGGGGGACGAAGAGGGGCGCTATCCCATGATCTACAGCAGCAGCCCCCTGGACGACCGGAGTTTTTCCATGAGCACGGACCATCCCCTGGTGGAAATCCTGCGGCGGGACGGGGAGTGCCTGCTGCTCCGGGATTTTAAGCGCACGGTGGAGTACAAGTCCCTGTGGGAGGAGGAGAAGCTCGCCCTGGACGCCATGAAGGTGGAGTGCTTCATGCCCTTAAAGGACGGGGAGGATCTGGTGGGAGTGGTGTTCCTCGGGGCGAAGGAGAGCAGGCGGGGAAAGCGGGAGCGCTTTACCAACGAGGATCTCAGCCTGCTCCGCTCCATCCAGTCCGTCAGTTCCATCGCGGTGAAAAATTCCCGGATGTACGAGAAGACCTACCGGGAGGCCTGCACGGACCGCCTGACGGGCCTATTAAACAAAGAATATTTCCTCAAGCGGGTGGAGGAGTGCTTTGAGCGGTGCAAAAACACCTCCCTGGCCCTGATTTTCCTCTCCCTGGACGATTTCAAGCTCTACAATCAGCTCTACGGGGAGAAGGAGGGGGATGAGGCCCTCCGTCGGGTGGCCCGCATTGTGAGCGGCACGGTGGGGGAGAGCGGCTACACCGCCCGCTACAGCGGGAAGGAGTTCGCCGTGGTTCTCCCGGACTATGATATCTTTTCCGCCCGGGGGCTGACGGAGAACATCAGCGTGCAGATCAACAACATCAACCGGCAGAGGGAGGAGGCGGATACCTTCCGCAAGGCCCTGACGGTGAGCTGCGGAATCTGCGCCATCCCCTACGCGGCCACCTCGGTGAACGAGATGCTCATCAACGCGGAGCTGGCGGTCTATCAGGTGAAAAAAGAGGGGAAAAACGGCATCATCGTCTACTCCGACCAGTTTGTCAGCGAGAAGACGGGGGCCCAGGACACGGAGCGGCACAAGAGCAAATACCAGGAGTACGCCCCCACCATCTACGCCCTGACGGCGGCCATCGACGCCAAGGACCACTACACCTTCCAGCACTCGAAAAATGTGGCGAACTACGGGGAAGCCCTGGCCAGGGAGGCCGGCGGGAGCGAGGATTTCCAGGAGATTGTGAAGGAGGCCGGCCTGCTCCACGACATCGGAAAGATCGGCATTCCGGAAAATATTCTGAACAAGAACGGAAAACTGACGGCGGAGGAGTACGAGGTGATGAAGAACCATGTGGCGGCGTCGGTGGAGATCATCCGCCATCTGCCCATGATGGATTACGTCATTCCCGCCGTCATCGGCCACCACGAGCGCTACGACGGAAAGGGGTACCCCAGGCGGATCGCCGGCAACGACATCCCCCTGGCGGCCAGGATCCTCTGCATCGTGGATTCCTTTGACGCCATGGTGTCCAAGCGCTGCTACAAGCACCGGATTCCCCTGGAGGAGGCTTTGAGAGAGCTGGAGCGGGGAGCCGGGACGCAGTTTGACCCGGAGCTGGCGGCCATGTTCTGCCGGATGGTCCGGGAAGGGCGGATCACACTGGCGGACGAGGAGAGTCCTGGGATTTGAAATCGGGGGAGAGAAGGCGGAACTTCCGCTTCTCAAACCAGATGATCCCCTCATCCTTCAGCTTATAGAGCTCCACCGTCATAGCGCTGCGGTCCACGGCCAGATACTCCGCCAGCTGTCCTCTGGAGAAGGGCAGGGTGAAGGCGGAGGAGCGGGAGCGCCTGGCCTGGGAGGAGAGGTAGGAGAGCAGCTTTTCCCGGATGGTCCGGGGGGAGGTGCACTCGATTTTTCGGGCCAGACGCTGATTGCTGTCCGCCAGGACGGTGAGAAGATTGCGGATCAGCCGGGCGTGAAACTGGCAGGCGGAGGAGCAGGTGGTCAGCACCCGGTGGATATTGAGAAAGAGAATAGAGGCAGATTCAGCCGCCACGGCGGTGAAGGGAAACGGGGAAGCCGGCGAACACGCATAGGCTTCCCCGAAGCATTCTCCGGGGCCGATGGAGGCCATGAGGGTGCGCCGCCCCCAGTAGTCCTCCTTGACGATGTGGACGGCGCCGGCCAGCACCAGGCCGATGTGGGCGATGGACTCCCCCTCCGGGAAGATGATCTCCTCCCGTTGGAAGTCCCGACGCCTGGCATCCAGGCAGGAGAGCATGGAGGCGAGATCCTCCGGGGAGATGGAGTCGAACAGGGGGGCGGCGGTCAAGATGGCAGAGTCAGACATAAAATCCTCCTTTTGTTGGAATTACAACATACAATTTGGGGAGATTATAGTATACTCTGGCCATAAGGTCAAGGGACCAGTGAGGAGGAGAAGAACATGATCAGAAAGATAATTGTCATCGATAGAGAGAAATGCAACGGCTGCGGCCTCTGCGCCAGCGCCTGCGCGGAGGGAGCCATCGCCATGGTGGACGGGAAGGCGGAGCTGATCCGGGACGACTACTGCGACGGCCTGGGCAATTGCCTGCCGGCCTGCCCCACCGGGGCGATCTCCTTTGAGGAGCGGGAGGCTGCCGCCTACGACGAGGAGGCGGTGAAGCGCCACTTGGAGAGCCGGGAGGCGGAGAGGGCGGCGGAAGCCTCCCGCCAGGAGGAGCCTCTGGCCTGCGGCTGTCCTGGATCCATGTCCAGGAGCATTCAGCGGGGGGAGGCGGGGAAGAGCGCCCCGGCCGCCGGCAGGCCGGCAGCGCCGGAGCCGGCCAGTGAGCTTCGCCAGTGGCCGGTGCAGATTCAGCTGGCGCCGGTGACGACCCCCTATTTTCAGAATGCCAATCTCCTGGTGGCGGCGGACTGCACGGCCTACGCCCGCAGGGATTTCCACAGCCGTTTTATCCGCGGCCGGGTGGTGCTGGTGGGATGTCCCAAGCTGGATCCGGTGGATTACACGGAGAAGCTGACGGAGATCATCCGCCGCAACGAGATCAAGAGCGTCACCGTCGTGCGCATGGAGGTGCCCTGCTGCGGAGGCCTGGAGCGGGCGGTGAAGAATGCCCTGATGGCCAGCGGCAAATTCCTGCCCTGGCAGGTGGTGACCATCTCCGTGAACGGGGAGATCCTGGAATGAGAGGGGCAGAGGAATGAGTGAAATGAAGGAGAGAGGGGAGTGGAACCGCCTCCTGAGCGTGCTGGTCGGCCTGGCCAGGACAGCGGACCGGGTGCCGGCGGACGAGGAGACGGGGAGCCTGGTGCGGGAGGGACTTGCCCTCCTCACCGGTCCCGCCTGGGAGCGGGCGATGGCGGCCGCAGGGGATGTGAAGATTTCGGAGGCGGAGAAGAGCGCCCCGGAACTGACTCTGGCTGCGGGGGCGCCCTGGGGCGGGGCGGAGGACCTCGCGGAGCGCATCCGGCGAAAAAAGGCGGAGATTCTGCCGGACTGCGCCGCTTGCCGGACGCCCTGCGGCCGTTTTTTTGACTATGACACCGACGATCTGTGGCAGGCCAGGCCGGAGATCTGGGAGCGGAAGATAGAGATTTTGCGGGAGGCTGGCCGGAGGAGCCGGGCGGGGACAGGGGAGACGGATACAGAGCTGCTCTGCCGCGCCCTGTTTGCCGTGGGAGAATTCTGCGGCGCGGAATGGCTGGACGAGATTCTGGGAGGTTTGGCGTAGAGTTATAAAAATTTTATATTTATTTTAGATCTTATCCATTGAAAAAACACAATTTGCAAATAAAATATAAAATACATAAAGTAAGTATTTTGAAAAGGAGGAGTTGGATGACCTCTGCAGATTTTCGGAATGGACTTCTGGAGGCGTCTCTGGTATTGAGAGAGGCTATCGAGACCTGCGTGACCCCGGTCTGCCGCCGCTACGGCCTCTCCCCTCAGCAGTTTCACGTGCTGATGGTTCTGGAGAAGCACGGGCCTCAGAGCGCCGGCGAGCTGAGCGACAGGGTGGGAATTCTCCGGGGAAATATCACCGCTGTCTGCAAAAAGCTGGAGCAGAAGGACCTGATCGTCCGCAGCAGAAGCCCGGAGGACGAGCGGGTGGTGGTGATCTCCATGGGCGACACGGGAGAACGGCTGCTGCAGGAGATGGCGGAGGAATTTGACCGCTGCTATGAGCGCCTGCTAGAGGAGGAATCGCCGGAGGAAATCGAGGAGATCATAGAAGGTATCAGCAAATTGTGCAGACTTGCGAGGAATGAGAGAAAGGAATAAGACTATGAAGGAAGTAAAACCTCCCAAAAAGCCGTTGGCTTTTTACTATCTGATCGTACTGATCATTTTGATGCTGTTTAACATGCTGGTGACGCCCACCCTGTTCTCCACCCGCGTGGAGGAGGTGGGGTACGGCGAGTTCCTGGAGATGGCCAAGAATGAGGAGCTGTCGGAGGTCCAGGTGACGGACACGGAGATCATCTTCAGCGACAAGGACACGCCGGCCCACTACTATAAGACGGGGCGGATGGAAGATCCCTTCCTGGTGGACCGACTCTGGAGCGTGGGGATCCGGGATTTCGGAAGCCCCATTGTGAAGCAGATGTCCCCCATCCTGCAGTTTTTGCTCAGCTGGATCCTGCCGGTGGTATTCTTCGTGGTCATCGGACAGCTCATGTCCCGCTGGATGATGAAGAAGATGGGCGGAGCGGGAGGATTCGGAAACGCCATGTCCTTCGGCAAGAGCAACGCCCGCGTCTATGTCCAGTCCACGGAGGGAATTCGATTCTCGGACGTGGCCGGCGAGGAGGAGGCCAAGGAGCTGCTGACGGAGATCGTGGATTACCTCCACAATCCCGGACGGTACGCGGAGATCGGCGCCACCATCCCTAAGGGCGCCCTGCTTGTGGGCCCGCCCGGAACCGGAAAAACTCTGCTCGCCAAGGCGGTGGCCGGGGAGGCCAACGTGCCCTTCTTCTCCATCTCCGGATCGGAGTTTGTGGAGATGTTTGTGGGCATGGGAGCCGCCAAGGTGAGGGATTTATTTAAGCAGGCCAACGAGAAGGCCCCCTGCATCGTGTTCATCGACGAGATCGACACCATCGGAAAGAAGAGGGACGGCGGCGCCATCGGCGGAAACGACGAGAGGGAGCAGACCCTAAACCAGCTGCTGACGGAGATGGACGGATTTGACGCCAGAAAGGGCGTGATCATCCTGGCTGCCACCAACCGGCCGGAATCCCTGGATCCCGCCCTGCTGCGGCCGGGCCGTTTTGACCGGCGCATCCCCGTGGAGCTGCCGGATCTCCAGGGAAGAGAGGCGATTTTAAAGGTCCACGGCAGGAAGGTGAAGCTGTCCGACGACGTGGACTTCGGGGCCATCGCCCGGGCTGCCGTGGGCGCCTCCGGCGCGGAGTTGGCCAACATGGTCAACGAGGCTGCCCTTCGGGCGGTGCGTCACGGGCGCAGAGTGGTGACCCAGGCGGACCTGGAGGAGAGCGTGGAGGTGGTGATCGCCGGGTACCAGAAGAAGAACAAGATCATGTCCGACCAGGAGAAGATGATCGTCGCCTACCACGAGATCGGTCATGCCCTGGTGGCAGCGCTTCAGAGCCATTCGGCCCCGGTGACCAAGATCACCATCGTGCCCAGAACCTCCGGCGCCCTGGGATACACCATGCAGGTGGACCAGGATGAGCACAATCTGATGACCAAGGAGGAGCTGGAGAATAAGATTGCCACCTTCACCGGCGGCCGTGTGGCGGAGGATTTGATTTTCCACTCCATCACCACCGGCGCCTCCAACGACATTGAACAGGCGACCAAGCTGGCCAGATCCATGATCACCCGCTTCGGCATGAGCGACGATTTCGGCATGGTGGCCCTGGAGACGGTGAGCAACCAGTACCTGGGGGGAGACGCCTCCCTGGCCTGCTCCCCGGAGACGGCCACGGTCATCGACCGCAAGGTGGTGGAGCTGGTGAAGCGGCAGTATGAGAAGGCGGAAAACCTGCTGCGGTCCCATATGAAGGAGTTGAACTCCCTGGCCCAGTACCTCTACGCCCACGAGACCATCACCGGCGAGGAGTTTATGGATATCTTAAACGACAGCCTGAAGCAGAAAGCCCAGGAGGCGGAGAATCAGGGAGAAAATCCCCAGAACTGACCATCGGGAGAAATGCTAGTTGAATATATGCGGGCTTTTAAAATTGAAAAAACTTACGATTTCAAATTTCATACAATTTCGTATATAAGAAAAAGGGAGAACTGTTAGCCAAAGACCTCAGCTCCTGTGAGCCGATTGTCTGCATTTCCGAGACAAATGTACGGGACCATACGGACGCCAGTCCGATATGGACGTACATTTGTCAGGAGGAACCCGCAGACAATCGCGTTTACAGGAGAGAGGTCTGTATTTAACAGACGCTCCCTTTTTTCTAATCTCCTACCGCCACTCAACCACCGGAATGGGACTCCCCTCCGCCGGCACAAAGGTGACGGAATCCCCTGGCTGGAGGAAGGGGAGCTCCGGGCTCAGGGTGATGGGGGCGGAGTAGATGTCCTCCGACCCTTCCAGGGTGAAATAGTAGCAGGTGTTTCCGGACACCACGGCGCTCTCCACGGCGGAGATAATTCCGGTCACAGGATCGGCCTGGGTCTCCGGGGCAGCCTCCACGTCCTCCAAGTTCAGGGCCTGGCGGTAATTCTCCTTGGCCTCGTCCACCGTCTGTCCGGTGCCCACGATCTGGTACTGCTCCACGTCCACGAAGGCGTACATCTTCACCAGGCCTGCCGCGTCCTTCAGAGAGATGAAGTAGGTGGGGCGGTTGGAGATGTTGAGCAGCAGGGGGAAGGTGGCGGTGTAGTTCAAATGCTGCACCTGTCCCTGGGCGGAGGCCATGGCCGACTGCTCCGTGGCCCCCGGCACGGTGTAGAATCGTGTCTCCTTGGTCCGCAGGTTCACCAGCACGAAGCCGATGTTGGACTGGTCGGCGGTGACGGAGGACATGCCGGTGTAGAGGTACACGTCGTCGTTGATGGCCAGGTAATTGTAGCCGTAGGTGGTGCGGCGGACATTTCTCTGGCCGAAGATGGAGTTCCAGTAGCCGTTCTGGAATTTTCCATTGTCGTCCAGCTGGGTGATGATCAAGTCGGACGCGTAGAGCTGGTCGATCCACTGGGGCACATCCTCTTTTTGGTAGTAGGTGCACTCCCCGGTGACGGCGTTGACCAGGACGGCCCCGTCGATGTCCTTGCCGTCCCACCAGCCAACCCGGTAGGTGACGGTGGGGGCCACCCAGTAGGGGATGCCGTTGTCGTCGATCTCAAAGGAGACGTCGTCGAACATTTTCGTGGGATAGCGGAAGCGGAGATATCGGTCGATATTCCGGAAAAAATACTCGCTGGGGGAGTACTTCATGCCGCTCTCCAGCCAGACCAAATCCGTCTGCTGGGTCACCATGTCCACGGTGATGTAGGCCGGCAGGCCGGAGCTCTGGTTGAACAGCCACTTGATGGGGTCGGCGTACACCAGGGGGGTCACCCGGTAGGGAGCTCCCTTGTAATTGATCTGGGTGTAATTGTCCGCCACCTCAAACTGGGAGACCAGCTCGGTCATCTCCCCCAATTTCCGGTCCCCCAGGCGGGAGGCGGAATCCCGGTCCACCACCGGAATGTTGGACATGTCGATCTCGGCGATGTCCGCTGAGAAGTCCCCGTCCGTCAGGGTGATCAGATCCCGGTAGCGGGAGGCGTTGAAGAGGGGAAGTCCCCACACAGTTGCGATGGCTGTCCAGGCCAGCAGGATGGCGATGAGGCCCAGGCCGTATTTTAAGGGCTTCTCCATGTGGAAGGAGAGTTTCTTCTGGCCCCGCTTTTCAAAAATGATCTGCCCCGTCAGGGGATCCCTGTGGGCGACGGTCATGCCCCCGCCGGAGAGCTGGGAGAGGAAGTCCTTGACGTCGGTGAGAAAGTTGACCACCAGGACAATCAGCACGGACACCATGAGGAACTGGAAGAACCCTCGGTCCCGCAGGTTGATGGCCGGCAGCGTCGTGTAGAAGAGAAGAAAAATCAGCAGCGCTGACACGGCGATTCTTCCCAGCACGGAAGAAAATTTGTTCTGTTTCATAATTACCTCCTGTACAGGCGGAAATGTCCGCCGTTTTCTTATTCTACCATCTTTTCTATTTGAGGGCAAGGCGGTTCCCGGGCCGCCATTCTTAAGAAAGTTGAAATATCCGAGGAGAGAAAAATGTGGTATACTTATTCATACATATGCCGCCGGAAGGGAGAAGCCTGCGCTGCGCAGCCCCGGCGGCATCAGAGGAAAAGGGATACAGGAGAAGCTTATGAGAAAGAATTTACAGAGAAAAAGATACACGTCCCTGCTGGCGCTGGCGCTCTGCGCCTCCCTGCTGTCCGCCCAGGCGGCCTGGGGGGAGATTCCGACAGCCCCGCCGGTTCCGCTGGAGACCGCAGGCGGCGGTTCGGGGGCTGGCGGACAGACAGCGGGTGATCTGGCCAGCGGTTCAGCGGCCTTTCAGGGGCTGATTTCCATGGAAGGTCCCAGCGCGGGGGCTTCCGGGAACAGCGCCGGCCCCGGCGCGGGGAGCGGCCAGTCAGGAAGCGCCGGCCCGGGGGCGGGGGAGTCCCAGGATACACCCGGCGCCCAGACGGATACACCCGGCGCCCAGACGGATGCAGCCGGCACCCAGACGGGAAACTTGGCTCCGGGAGAGACCAGCCCGGAGACCCAGGCTCCTCAGACGGGGAGAGACCAGACGGGAAGCGCCGGCCCGGGGGCGGGGGTGTCCCAGGGCACAGCCGGCACCCAGACAGGGGGAGCCGGCACCGGCGCGTCGGTGTCCACCCTGCAGGCGCCCCAGATTCAGTCGGAGGGGGCGGCCCTCATCGACGGGAGCACGGGGAAGCTTTTATATGGAAAGAATGAGAATACCCAGTTCTACCCCGCCAGCATCACCAAGCTGATGACGGCCCTGCTGGTGGCGGAGAACTGCAGTCTGGACGAGGTGGTCACCTTCTCGGAGACGGCCACCACCAACCTGGAGTCGGGGGCAGTGACCCTAAATCTGACGGCTGGGGATCAGC
>DXEU01000169.1 GCA_019114845.1 Candidatus Lachnoclostridium stercoripullorum
GGACTCGGTTTTAATAGGAGTGTTTGGAAGAAAAGTTATGGATAGAGAATTACTGGAAGAGAGAAAGAGACAGATAGAAGCCCTGTTTGGGGATCCGGCCTACCGCCCCATGAAGGTGAAGGAGATGGCCATTCTCCTGGACATCCCCAAATCCAGGCGGAACGAGCTCCAGGAGGTCCTGGACGCCCTGGTGGCGGAGGGGAAGGCCGGAGTCTCCAAAAAGGGAAAGTACGGAAAGCCGGACGCCTTCACCTTCACCGGCCTGTTTAGCGGAACCCAGAAGGGATTTGGCTTTGTGACTGTGGAGGGCTGGGAGGAGGACGTGTTTATCCCCCCGGACCGGACGGGCGGCGCCCTCCACGGGGATCGGGTGCAGATCACGGTGGAGGACGGGAAGAGAGGCCGGCGGTCAGAGGGCACGGTGGTCCGGGTGCTGGAGCGGGCCAACCGGGAGATTGTGGGCTATTACCAGAAGAATAAGAACTTTGGCTTTGTGGTTCCCGACAACCAGAAGATCGGCTGCGACCTGTTCATCCCCCAGGGGAAAGATATGGGGGCGGTGACCGGCCACAAGGTGGTGGCGCGGATCACCGATTACAGAGACGGGACCCAGAACCCGGAGGGGGAGATCGTGGAGATCCTGGGCCATATCAACGACCCCGGGGTGGACATCCTCTCCATCGTCAGGGCCTATGAGCTGCCGGAGGAGTTCCCGGCGGAGGTGATGGCCCAGGTGGAGGAGGAGATCCCCGATCAGGTGCCGGAGAGGGACAAGGCCGGACGCCTGGATCTGCGGGATGTGCAGATGGTGACCATCGACGGGGAGGACGCCAAGGATCTGGACGACGCCGTGAGCCTTGAGAAGGAGGAGGGGGCGGACGGAGTCCGCTACCGACTGGGGGTTCACATCGCCGACGTGAGCCATTACGTGAAGGAGGGGAGTCCCCTGGACCGGGAGGCCCTGCGCCGCGGCACCAGCGTGTACCTGGTGGACCGCGTGATTCCCATGCTGCCTCACCGCCTGTCCAACGGCCTCTGCTCCCTGAACGCGGGGGAGGACCGCCTGGCCCTGTCCTGCCTGATGGAGATCGACGGGAAGGGGAAAATCCTCTCCCACCGCATCGCGGAGACGGTGATCCGGGTGGACCGGAGGATGAGCTACACGGATGTGAACCGGATCATCACCCACGGGGACGAGGCGGCCATGGAGGAATACCGGGAGCTGGTGCCCATGTTCCTCGAGATGAAGGAGCTGTCCGCACTCCTGCGCAGGAGAAGGCGGCAGCGGGGAGCCATCGACTTTGATTTCCCGGAGAGCAAGATCGTTCTCAACGAGCGGGGGAAGCCGGTGGATATCCGCCCCTACGAGCGCAACGCCGCCACCAGACTGATCGAGGATTTCATGCTGGCGGCCAACGAGACGGTGGCGGAGGACTATTTCTGGCAGGAGATCCCCTTCCTCTACCGAACCCACGACGTGCCGGATCCGGAGAAGATGAAGAGCCTCTCCGTGTTTATCAACAATTTCGGCTACACCCTTCGGGCGCAGAAGGGAGAAATCCACCCTAAGGAGCTGCAGAAGCTGCTGGAGAAGATCGAGGGAACCCCGGAGGAGGCCCTGCTCTCCCGGCTGACCCTGCGCTCCATGAAGCAGGCGAAGTACACGGTGGCCAACACGGGGCATTTCGGCCTGGCGGCCAAATACTACACCCATTTCACCTCCCCCATCCGGAGATACCCGGATCTGCAGATCCACCGCATCATCCGGGAGAGCCTTCGGGGAGAGCTGGGGGAGAGGCGGATCTCCCACTACGACCGGATTCTGCCCCAGGTGGCGGTGCAGACCTCAGCCCTGGAGCGGCGGGCCGACGAGGCGGAGCGGGAGACGGACAAGCTGAAGAAGTGCGAGTATATGAGCCGTTTCATCGGGGAGGAGTTCGACGGAGTCATCTCCGGCGTCACCGGCTGGGGCTTTTACGTGGAGCTGCCCAACACGGTGGAGGGGCTGGTGCGCGCCTCCTCCCTGCAGGGGGACTACTACGTGTTCGACGACAAGGCGCTGGAGCTCCGCGGGGAGATGACCCACAGAACCTTTAAGCTGGGACAGAGAGTCCGGGTCCAGGTGACGGGCACGGACAAATTCGCCCGCACCATCGATTTTGCCTGGGTGGGGGATGCTCTGGAGAGCGCCCCGGCAGGGAGCGGGACTGACGAGGAGGATAAGGTATGAGCAAGGAGTCTGTAAAGCTGGTGGCCAACAACAAGAAGGCTTACCACGACTATTTCATAGAAGATAAATTTGAGGCCGGCATCGAGCTGTTCGGTACGGAGGTGAAATCCATCCGCATGGGCAAGTGCAGCATCAAGGAGTCCTTCATCCGCATCGAGCGGGGACAGGTCTACATCTACGGCATGCACATCAGCCCCTACGAGAAGGGGAATATTTTCAACAAGGATCCCCTGCGGGTGCGGAAGCTCCTCATGCACAGGGCGGAGATCAACCGCCTGGATTCCAAGCTGGCGGAGAAGGGGCTGACGCTGGTGCCCCTGCAGGTGTATTTCAAGGGCAGCCTGGTGAAGGTGGAGGTGGGCCTGGCCCGGGGCAAAAAGCTCTACGACAAGCGCCAGGACATCGCCAAGAAGGACGCCCGCCGGGAGGTGGAGCGGGATTACAAGCTGAAGCTGAGATGATTTCCGCCGGCCGGGCAGAGTCCCGGCTGGGGGGAGCAGCATAAAAAGGAGAGGAGAAGAGAAAATGGCAAAGATCGATCACGCCGCCATCCGCACGGCGGCCTACGAGGACGCACAGAAATTTTTTGAGGACGTGTTTGACATGCACATGTGGCGGGAAACTGGGGAAAAGCCCGGCCGCAAGTGCTGGTTCCGGGAGGGGATCCAGCTCTGTGAGGCGGAGAAAATTGACACATCCGCGGAGAACGGCTACGACCACATCTCCATCGCTGTGGAGTCCGTGGAGGAGACTATGGAAAAGATCCGTTCCTACCCCGTCAAACCCATCAACGACCACTGGTTTGCCCTGCCGGACGGAACCAGGATCGAGCTGAAGCTGCTGAGAGATTGGAAAGTGGACGGCTGAGGCGGAGCGAAGTCTGATTTTACAGAAAGTTCACAGAAAATTAGCACTCGCCTATTGACAGTGCTAACAAATGGTGCTATAACATAGTCAGAACAAAGGGAGAGGGATGAAAAGAGAAGAGAGGTTCCCGAATCCCCCGCACCGGTTCCAGAAATCAAGGTTA
>DXEU01000170.1 GCA_019114845.1 Candidatus Lachnoclostridium stercoripullorum
CCTGCGCCGTGATCCTCTCCCAGTTCGCCAACAACCGGGAGCTGATCCAGAATTTCCGGGACTTGATGGAGGAGAAGATCCCCGTCATCATCATCCACGGGAACCCCAAAAACGTGCTCCTCAAGCAGTACATCCTGGACGTGCTGTACTCCACCATCTTCTCCCTGGACTACGAGAAAAATGTGGAGCTGGTGCACCGGTATGCCGGGAAGGTGGAGGAGAGAAACCGTTTTGTCAACAACCCGGAAGATTAACTCCGGGTTTTGCTGGAAATTTTCCGCTTCGGATGGTATACTTTTCCGTAGAAAGCGCCGTTTCCCCGAGCTTGGGGCGGCGTCACAGACGGGAGAGAAAACATGAACTGTACATCCTTTACATTTGCGGATCTGTTCGCCGGCATCGGCGGCGCGCGTCTGGGGTTTGAGCAGGCGGGGGGAACCTGCGTGTTTGCCTGCGAGACGGACGGGGATGCCAGGCGGACGTATGAAGAAAATTTTGGAGAGACGCCGGCAGGAGACATCCGGGAGATTCCCCCGGAAGAACTGCCGGATTTTGATATTCTGCTGGCGGATTTTCCCTATCCCATTTCCCAGGTCTGGGGGGAGAGAGGGCTTTTTGACGCTGTGGAGGAGATTCTGCGGGAGAAGCGCCCGGAGGCGTTTTTCATGGAAAATGGCAAGAACCTGCTGACCCACAGCGGGGGCAGGACATACGGGGAGATGAAGCGGCGGCTGACAGAGTTGGGCTACACCGTGTATGGGAAGGTATTAAACGCCGGCGATTTCGGCGTGCCCCAGAAGCGGGAGCGCCTGGTGACGGTGGGATTTTCCGAGCCGCTCCTCTTTGCTTTCCCGGAAAAGGTTCCCGCCGAGAGCCGAAAGAGCCTCGCAGATATCCTGGAGCCGGAGAGCCAGGTGAAGCGCAGCTATTACGTGAGCGCGGCCATCCGGGACCGCAAGATGAAGAAAATGCTGGAGCGGTGCGGGGCGGAGCCGGAGCGGCCCTACATCACCAACGAGAATGTGTCCGGCATGGTGACGCCCCACCGCTACGCCTGCTCCCTCAGGGCCGGCGCCAGCGCCAACTACCTTCTGGTGAACAATGAGCGCAGGCTCACGGAGCGGGAGATGTTCCGCCTTCAGGGATTTCCGGACTCCTACCGGATGCCGGACTCCGTGGTGGAGGTGAAGAACCTGACGGGGAACAGCTCCGCCGTCTGCCTGGTCCGCGGGGTGGCGGAGCGGATGCTCTCCGCCATCGAGCTGTACCAGGGGGAGACGGTGGGCCTGGAGCGGGACCGGGCAAAGGAAGTCCTGGACCGTTTTCTGAAGAGAAGGGGGCAGGAGCCCTGGAGGGTGATCCAGGCTGCGGAGATCCTCCGGCGCAAGCGGCAGGAACCCCAGCTGGACCTGGGGGATCTGAAGAGCTATAAGAAGGAGAGCCGCGCCTGGCGGGACGAGCTGGCGCGGCGCCTGCTGGGAGACGGGTATGAGCCGCCGGTCTCCGGCCAGGACAGCCTATTTTACAAAAATTCTCTCCCGCCGGAGATCTTAAAGGTCCTGGGGGAGGAGAACCTGCGCACGGGCGGCGCGGTGGAGGCGTACATCTACCGGTTTTTGACCAGGCGGGAGAGGCAGATGGACCGTCTGCTGGCCCCCTGGTTTTCAGAGGCGGGGGAGAAGGATCCCGCCGCCCTTCTGGACGGGGTGTCAGCCCCCGGCCTGGAGGAGGAGAAGAAATGTGTGCGGGAGGCCATGGCCGCCGCCCTCATCACGGTTTTCCAGGAGATCCTGGGAAGCCCCGCCGCCTGGGACAGCGCCGCCGCGGCGGCTCTGCTCACGGGCAGGGAGCAGGGGGACGAGGGATTTCTGGACACAGAATGCCTGCTCCGGTGGTATACGAAGATATTTGTCCTGTCCCAGTATGAGAAAATTCGGGAGAGAGCGAAGGAAGAACTGCGGCGGGAGCTTTCGCGCAGATTTGAGGGAAAGACAGGACTCTGGAAGGCCCTGGAGGACCGGAACTACGGTTCCCTGCGGGACGGCTTCTGGAGATAAGGAGGAGTGAGAATGCGGGTGGTGTATCCGTCCTATTATGACAGCTTTGCCTGCAGCGCGTCGGCCTGCCCGGACACCTGCTGCCAGGGGTGGGGGATTGCCATTGACCGGGAGACCTACGGCAAATACATGTCCCTGGGGGGCCTGATGGGGGCCAAGCTCCGAAAAAATATCGACCACAGGCGCCGACGGTTTCGGCTGAATTCCCGCGGCCGCTGTGTGTTTCTGGATAGCCACGGCCTCTGCGGCCTCTGTGTGGACCTGGGGGAGGGGATGATGTGCAGGACCTGCAGGATCTACCCCCGCCACCAGGAATCCTACGGGGACTTAGCGGAGGTGAGCCTGTCCCTATCTTGCCCGGAGGCGGCCAGGCTGGTGCTGGATTGGCAGGAGGAGACGGTGTACCGGCAGCGGGAGCGGAGTTCGAAGAAGAGCATGGGGGAAGAGCGGGAGAGCGGCGATGTGGACAAGCCGCTCTTAAATGCCCTGCTGAGGGCGAGGAGAGCCATGTTTGACCTCCTCCGCAGGGGAGACCTGGGGGAGGAACTTCGCGTGGGAGCCGTCCTGGCTCTGGCCCACGACGCGGGGAAGCGCCTGGACCGCCGGGATTTTTCCGGGGCGGAGGCGGTCTGCGCCCGGTATGGGGCTGCTCCGCCCGGTCTTATGGCGGAAAAGCTCTCCCCCTTCCGGGAGATGGAATTTCAGCGGAGAAAGCTGGAGGAGGAGTACCTGGATGAGCTGGAAAAGCTGGAGGAGGTGAGCGGCGGCTGGAGGGAGCTGCTGCGGGAGGCGCGAAAGAGCACCTCCGAAAAATCTCCCCGGAGGGAACTAAATCTCCTGGAGTATTTCCTCTACCTGTTCTACCCGGGGGCTGTCTACGACGGGGACAGCTGGTCCAAGGCGAAGCTGGGAGTCTTCGGCCTTCTGGCGGTGCGGCGGCTGGCTGGAGGGGCAGACGGGGACTTTCTGCGGGCCGCCTGGATGTACTCCCGCCAGGTGGAGCACTCGGACGCCAACCTAGAGCGGCTGGAGACCTATGTGAGGGAGAGCAGAAGCTGCGCCCTGCCCCAGATGCT
>DXEU01000171.1 GCA_019114845.1 Candidatus Lachnoclostridium stercoripullorum
TAGTAGGGCTTACGCTGGAGACATCTTATATTGAGCGGGACAGCAGCTACAGCTTGTGGGGGCTTCTGGTGAACTCCGGTTATTTGACCGTGAAGAAAAGGGTGGATGCCAATACGGCGGTTGTCAAGATTCCCAACAATGAGGTGATGTCGGAGTTCCAGGTACTGATTGCAGAGATTGCAGGTAAAGTATTACGCGAATCTGCACGGCGAGGTGGTCTGCGTGGGGCTGGCTCACGATAAGAAACGGTGCGAGATGGAGTATCGTCTGGTGGAAAATTAGGCGAGCCGCCCACAGCTTTTGAAAATGGTATAAAAATGAGCGCAAAAGCCAGGAAAATGGATTGAAATTTTCCTGGCTTTTTAGTGAGTCAGCCGGCGGCCTTCTCGGCAAACTCAGTGGTCACCAGATCCTCATAGGGCACTCGGGCGTCCAGCTCCCCAGCTTCTTCCAGGATATTCTGCAGGAGATCGAAGCTGTCTTTGGTGAAGACGGCGTCGGTCTTCCAGGTATCCTGTTTTTTGTACCGGTCCACGATGACCGCCAGGGTGGAGACGTCATTTTCTGGGAACTGGGGATGGATGACCTCGGCGATCTCCTCGGCGGAGTGGGAGTTGACGTACTCCAGGCCTCTCTGGATGGCATTGGTGAAGCCCTGGATGATCTCCGGGTGCTCCTCCATGTAGCTGCGCTTGGCGGAGTAGGCGGTGTAGGGCACGTAGCCCGAGTCAACCCCCAGGGAGGCCACCACATAGCCCTGGCCCTGCTGCTCCAAGGCGGTGGCGAAGGGCTCAAACTCCACCGTGTAGTCGGCTCCGCTGTCCGGGAAGGCCGCGGCGGTGAGGCCGAAGCTGATGCTCTGGTCGATGGAGAGGTCCGTCTTGGGGTCCAGCCCATTTTTCTTTAAAATGTACTCAAAGACCATCTGGGGCATCCCCGCGGCCCGGCCGCCCAGGACGGAAGTTCCCTTCAGGTCCGCCCACTGGAAATCCGGCTCCGGATTGCGGCTCACGAGGAAATTTCCGGCCCGCTGGGTCAGCTGGGCAAAGTTTACGGCGTAGTCCTCCGATCCCTCCTGGTAGACGTAGATGCTGGCCTCCGATCCCATAAAGCCGATGTCGGCGTCGCCGGAGATCATGGCGGTCATCACCTTGTCGGCCCCGCCGCCGTTGACCAGGGAGAGGTCGATGCCCTCCTCCTCAAAATAGCCCAGCTCGATGGCGGCGTACTGGGGGGCGTAGAACACGGAGTGGGCCACCTCATTTAAGGTCACCGGCGTCAGGTCCGGGGAGGTGTTTTGGGAGCAGCCGGCCAGGGAGAGAGCCAGGACGGCGGCCATGGCGGCGGCAGAATAGTTCAGATTCATAAGAATTCCTTCCTTTCAGCGAGATAGTATAATGTATGAGGCCGGAAAATGAGGGGTGTGGCGGATTTCACAGCTTCATCACATTTTTTTTCTAAAATGGGGAAAAAGAGGAGAAGGAGGAATCATGGACGAGAGAGAATACCAGGAATTGATCACCCCTTACCGGGAGTGCATGGAGAATATGGAGAATCGGATCCGGGTTCTGGCGGAGGATTACCGGGACCGCTGCGGGGAGGAGCCCATCCACCATATACAGAAGAGAATCAAGACGAAGGAGAGCATTGAGGGGAAGCTGAGGCGCCGGGACATGGAGGAGACGGCGGAGGACGCCAGGAACTACCTGCGGGACATCGCGGGGATCCGGGTGATCTGCTACGACCTGGAGGGAATCCGCAAGCTGACCAGGGCCTTAAAGCGCCAGATGGACCTGGAGATCGTGAAGGAGAAGGACTACATCGCCAACCCCAAGCCCAACGGCTACAAGAGCTATCACCTGGTCACCGGGGTTCCCATCTACCGGGTGGACGGGATGGAGTATTACCCGGTGGAGATCCAGTTCCGCACCATGGCCATGGATCTGTGGGCCAGCCTGGAACACCGCAGCTGCTACAAGCGGAGGGAGGAGGACAAGCAGGCCTGGAGCGACTGGTTCCTCAAGTATTCCCGCATCCTGGAGCAGATGGAGCAGGAGGTGGCGGAGTACGGGAGAGGGCAGGCGGTCCAGCCCCCTAGCGCTGCTTCTCCAGGTACAGCCACAGCCGGTACATCTGATCCCGGTCATTCATAAACGGGTTGGTGGCCTGAAGGGGCGTGGTGAAATCCATCCGGTACCGCTCCCGGATGGCGTAGCCCAGCTTTTTTAGGTTGGAGAGAATTGCCTCCTCGTAGAGATAGCCGCGGCATTCCGGCTGGATGGAGGAGTCGAAGGAGGAAAAGTTCTTGTGGGCGTCCGGGGCGGGGGAGACCATGAGGATTCCCTACTCCACAGGCAGAACCCTGCCGCAGTGGGGGCAGGTGAGGGCGCCGCTTATGATCTGCCCGGACCGGATCTGGTCGCTCTCCAGAACCAGGGATTCCCGGCAGTCGGGGCATACCAGCCAGTTCAGGGCGGCCAGGGGGATCCCCACAGGGCGGGAGAAATCCGCCTTCGCCTCCAGCTCCAGGCGCTCCTCCAGAAAGGAGCGGGCCTGCTCCAGGCGGCGGAGCTCTCCGTTGATCTCCGCCAGGCGCTTTTCATACAGCTGCCGGCAGACGGAGGAGGACGCCTCGGCGGCAAACAGGCGCTCCGTGCTGTTGAGCATGATCTG
>DXEU01000021.1 GCA_019114845.1 Candidatus Lachnoclostridium stercoripullorum
AAAACAGGTAATATTGAAACTTCTGTCAGAGAATCCAACGATAACACAAACACAGCTCATAGAAAAATTAGAATTAACCAGAAAGCAAATTCAAACAGATATAAAAGAGCTGCAGGAAGAAGGAATACTGGAAAGAGTAGGCTCTAACCGAAAGGGATGCTGGGTTATAAAACGCGTTGAAAAATAACAGAGGAGTAAATCATGGACCATTTTGAATTAGTATCCGAGTACGCCCCCACCGGCGATCAGCCCCAGGCCATCGCCGAGCTGGTCAAGGGCTTCAAAGAAGGCAATCAATTTCAGACGCTGCTGGGCGTCACTGGCTCCGGCAAGACGTTCACCATGGCAAATGTGATTCAGGCGCTGAACAAGCCCACGCTGATCATCGCCCACAATAAAACCCTGGCGGCGCAGCTCTATTCCGAGTTCAAGGAGTTCTTCCCCAACAACGCCGTGGAGTATTTTGTGTCCTACTACGACTACTACCAGCCGGAGGCGTACGTCCCCTCCACGGACACCTATATTGAGAAGGATTCCGCCATCAACGACGAGATCGACAAGCTCCGCCACTCCGCCACGGCCGCCCTGTCGGAGAGAAATGACGTGATCATCGTGGCGTCCGTGTCCTGCATCTACGGCCTGGGCAGCCCCATCGACTACAAGGAGATGGTGATCTCCCTGCGGCCGGGGATGGTGAAAGACCGGGACGAGGTGATTCACAAGCTCATCGACATTCAGTACGACCGCAACGACATGGATTTCCACCGGGGAACCTTTCGGGTGCGAGGGGATGTGGTGGAGATCTTCCCGGCGTACTCCGGGAGCGAGGCGTACCGGGTGGAGTTTTTCGGGGACGAGGTGGACCGGATCACGGAGATCGACACGGTGACCGGGGAGATCAAGGCGGAGCTGGGCCACGTGGCCATTTTCCCGGCGTCCCACTATGTGGTGCCCAAGGATAAAATGATGGAGGCCACGGAGAACATCCTGGAGGAGATGAAGGAGCGGGTGGCCTACTTCAAGAGCGAGGACAAGCTGCTGGAGGCGCAGAGGATCGCGGAGAGAACCAACTTTGACGTGGAGATGATGCGGGAGACGGGGTTCTGTTCCGGCATCGAAAACTATTCCCGCCATCTGGTGGGATCGGCCCCCGGGGAGCCGCCCTGCACCCTGATTGACTATTTCCCCGACGATTTCCTGATCATCGTGGATGAGTCCCACATCACCCTGCCCCAGATACGGGGGATGTACGCCGGCGACCGCTCCAGAAAGCAGACCCTGGTGGACTACGGCTTTCGCCTGCCCTCCGCCCTGGACAACCGCCCCCTGAACTTTGAGGAGTTTGAATCCAAGATCAACCAGATGATGTTCGTGTCCGCCACTCCGTCCACCTACGAGGCGGAGCATGAGCTCCTGCGGACGGAGCAGATCATCCGGCCCACCGGCCTTCTGGAT
This sequence comes from Candidatus Lachnoclostridium stercoripullorum, assembly GCA_019114845.1. Lineage (GTDB taxonomy): Bacteria > Bacillota > Clostridia > Lachnospirales > Lachnospiraceae > Lachnoclostridium_A > Lachnoclostridium_A stercoripullorum. The sequence continues at coordinate 1,456 of DXEU01000021.1, forward strand.
CCGGAGATCTCCGTGCGCCCGGTGGAGGGGCAGATTGACGATCTGCTGTCGGAGGTGAATAAGGAGGTGGCAGGCCATCACAAGGTGCTGATCACCACTCTGACCAAGCGGATGGCGGAGGATTTGACGGACTACCTCCGGGATGCCGGCGTCCGGGTGAAATATCTCCACTCCGACATCGACACCCTGGAGCGGGCGGAGATCATCCGGGATATGCGCCTGGACGTGTTCGACGTGCTGGTGGGAATCAACCTTCTGCGGGAGGGGCTGGACATTCCGGAGATCACCCTGGTGGCCATTCTGGACGCGGACAAGGAGGGCTTCCTCCGGTCGGAGACGTCCCTGATCCAGACCATCGGCCGGGCGGCGAGAAACAGCGAGGGCCATGTGATCATGTACGCCGATACCGTCACCGATTCCATGCGGGTGGCCATCGACGAGACCATGCGCCGCCGCAGGATCCAGCAGCAGTACAATGAGGAGCACGGAATCACCCCCACCACCATCAAAAAGGCGGTGCGGGACCTCATCGCCATCTCCAAGGCGGCGGAGGAGACGTCGGAGCAGTTCCGGAAGGATCCGGAGTCCATGGACGCCAAGGAGCTGCACAAGCTGGAGAAGGAGCTGACGAAGAAGATGCACCAGGCGGCGGCGGAGCTGAACTTCGAGGAGGCGATCCGTCTGAGAGACCGGATCGTGGAGGTCAAACAGATGCTGCTGGAATTAGAATGATAATTGACTTCAATATCCGGCAGTGATACAATATCCGCTGTAAAAAAAATATGCGCCTGCAAAGAAAGGCAGGCATGCAGATGAGAAAGCCGTTTTTCGGCTTTCCGGAAAGACACATGAGGGGACAACAGAAGGATGAAACTGTACGAAGGAAAGATAGGGGAGACCTGCCGGGTGGCCAGCGTCCATGTGGACGAGAGGCTCACCAGACGCCTGGAGGCCCTGGGCGTAAATGAGGGGACTCTCATCACGATCATGAATAAGAAAGGAAGCGGAACCCTGATCATCAAGGTCAGGGGTACCCGCCTGGCCCTGGGGCGCCAGATCGCCGAGGGCATCGAGATCGGGGGTGAGGAAAATGGCTGAGAAGAAGGAGAAACTCATCCGCGTCGGCTTTGTGGGAAATCCCAACTGCGGCAAAACCACGCTCTTCAACGCCTTCACCGGCGCCAACTTGAAGGTGGCGAACTGGCCGGGGGTGACGGTGGAGCGAGTGGAGGGAGAGACCAGCTATAAGGGAAGGCCCATCAAGGTCATCGACCTCCCGGGCATCTACAGCCTGACCTCCTACACCATCGAGGAGATTGTGACCAGAAAATGCATCGAGGAAAATGAGGTGGATGTGATCGTCAACGTGGTGGATGCGTCCTGCCTGGAGAGAAACCTCTACCTCACCATGCAGCTTTTGGAGCTGCGCAAGCCGGTGATCCTGGCCCTGAACATGATGGACATCGTGGAGGAGCGGGGGATGGAGATCGACCTCCACCGCCTGCCGGAGATGCTGGGGGAGATCCCGGTGGTTCCGGTGTCCGCCAGAAAGCGGACGGGCCTGGACGTGTTGCTCCACGCGGTGGTGCACCACTATGAGGAGGGGCCCAAGGGCATCGTGGTCCGCTACGACGACGAGATCGAGGATAAGATCCATCAGATCGAGGAAATTCTCCGCATGAAATACGGGGAGATGGAAAATATGCGCTGGCACGCCATCAAGCTGCTGGAGCACGACGGCGAGGTGGAGAAGGACCATCCGGTGGATGTGAGCCACATCGCCCACAAGAGCTACGAGAAGGAAATCATCAATGAGAAATATGACTACATAGAGGAAGTGGTCCAGGAGTGCCTGGTGGGCAAGGACGTGAAGGCGGCGGCCACCGACCACATCGACCAGTATCTGACCCATCCGGTGTGGGGCATCCCCATTTTCCTGGGGATTATGGCCATGGTCTTCTTCCTCACCTTCACGGTGGGAGATTTCCTGAAGGGGTATTTCGAGATCGGTCTGGAGCATTTTTCGGCGGGAGCTCTCTCCCTGCTCACCAGCCTCCACGTGTCCGACTGGCTGATCGCCCTGATCGTGGACGGAATCATCGCAGGCGTGGGCGGCATTCTCACCTTCCTGCCCAATATTTTTATCCTGTTTTTGGCCCTGGCCTTTCTGGAGGACAGCGGCTATATGGCCAGAGTGGCGTATGTGATGAATGAGACCATGAGCATGGTGGGGCTGTCCGGAAAGGCATTTCTGCCCATGCTTCTGGGATTTGGCTGCACGGTGCCCGCGGTGATGGCGGCGAGAGCCCTTCCCAGCCAGCGGGACCGCAGGAGAACCATCCTCATCACCCCGTTTATGTCCTGCTCCGCCAGGCTGCCCATCTATGTGCTGTTCGCGGAAATATTTTTCCCGAACCACTCCCTGTTGGTGGCCTACTCCATGTACCTGGTGGGCCTGCTGGTGGCCATTCTGGTGGCTCTGGTGGTGCACAAGACCTCCAAGGACGGGGCGGAGGAGCCGCTGCTCATCGAGCTGCCGGAGTACAAGACGCCCAACGCCAGGACGGTGGCTATCTACGTGTGGGACAAGGTGAAGGATTACCTGAGCAAGGCCGGAACGGTCATCTTCGTGGCCTCCATCGTGCTCTGGTTCGTGTTAAACACAGGCGTGGGCGGGTTCACGGACGACGTGTCCCAGAGCTTTGCGGCCATAATCGGCCGGGTGCTGGCTCCGGCTCTGGCGCCGGCGGGACTTGGCCACTGGCAGATCGGCGTGGCCCTGATCTCCGGCCTCTCCGCCAAGGAGGTGGTGGTCGCCAGCTTCGCCGTCCTCTACGGGATCAGCAACATCAACTCTGCGGCGGGGATGAGTGAGCTGGCCTCAGACCTGGCCCTCATGGGCTTCGGCCCCATCAACGCCTACGCGCTGATGATCTTCTGCCTGCTCTACTCCCCCTGCATGGCGGCGGTGGCCACCATCCACAGGGAGACGGCCTCCTGGAAATGGACCATCGGCATGGTATTCTTCCAGATCGCGGTGGCCTGGGCGGGCGCTGTGCTGGTCTTCCAGGTGGGAAGCCTGCTGTTCGGTTAGGAGAGCGGACGGATCACTGGCCGGAAGGGCGGCTGAAAGGCGGATGAAGGACGGCTGTCACCTGGCGGGGATGAGAACGGAGTCTCCTCCGGGTGCGGACAGGCGGCCGCTCTCTCTGGAGTAGAGATAGATGTGGTCCGACAGACGGTCCTCCCGCAGCACCTCCTCCTCGTTGATCTGGGAGACCATGGTGCTGAGGGAATCATAATGAGAATTGTCCCGGTCGGGAGTGATGAGAACTTCGTGGATGCTGGAGGGAAGCACAATGAGATCGCTTTCCAGGGCGTCCGCGAAGTTTTTTAATTGTCCAGGATAGAGGATGCAGCTGGCCCCGTTGAACTCCGCCTGGTTGGTGAGGATGTAGAGGGGGTGGGAGGATTTCTGCTCCTCCAGGAGGTGGTCGAAGAGCTGGGAGGTGTCCTCGTCCATCCGCTCCGCCGCCATGTCCCGCATCACATCGGCCATGCTGCGGAGCAGGGGCGGGAGGAGGGAGAGAGAATTCTTCCCCGCCAGAGCGTAGAGTTCCCCGGCGCCCAGATGCCACCGGATCGCCTGGTCGTTGTACACCAGGGAGGAGAAACGGGTGTCCCCGTCGTCAAAGAGCAGATAGAAGACGATGGAGAGATCCAGGAATGGGATGTGGGGGATTTCCCTTAAGAGTTCTTCGTTGGCGCTGGTGGAGATCAGTTTATATACCACATGCCGCCTGGCCAGGGATGGGGAACTGAAGTTTCGGAATCGGGTTTCATCCGGATGTGAATTTTTCTGGTAAAGAGCCAGAATGTCAGATATAATGGAGTCAATGGGGAGGCCTGCGCAGAACTGCTCGTAGTAGCTGTCCAGATAGATGGCGGGCGACACGGCGCTGTCCGGTCGGCTGATGCAGAGACTGTCCAGAATCACACCGTTGTTCTTGGGAATCTGACGGATCGAGACTTCTGCTTGACTGCCCATAAGGGTCTGAAGGCGGGATGATACGGTTTCCAGAAATGCTTTGTATACCATGTGTATACCTCCTTTGAAATTGTGTGATGTGATAAAAAGAAGTGTGAATTTCATTATAGCGGCTTATATTTGCGTTGGCAAGGGGGTAACGAAAAAAATGAAGAAAGTCAGACAGCACATTATTTTTTCCGGCATTGTGCAGGGAGTGGGATTCCGCTACCGGGCCTACTACGCAGCCAGCAAGCTGGGACTCACCGGCTGGGTGTACAACATGGCCGACGGGCGGGTGGAGATGGAGGTTCAGGGGGATGAGCTGGCCATCAGCCAGATGATCGAGCAGATCGGCTCCGGCTGGTGCGTGTCCATCGAGCACATGGACTGCGAGGAGATTCCCCTGGAGGAGGAGAGGGAATTTCGGGTTCGCTACTGAAAAACTTGACGGATTTGGAAAAATGGAGTTTACTTATAGGTATCAGACAAAAGGAGGGGGACATTTATGGACCACATTGAACAGAAAATCTGTGAGATCATCGATCAGAATCAGGAGGAAATCAAGGCATTCGGGCGGGACATCTGGCATCACGCGGAGATGGGCTACAAGGAGTACCGCACCGCTGAGAAGTTTGTGGAATATGCGAAGAAGTACGGCCTGGAGACGGAGACCGGGCTGGCTGTCACCGGCGTGAAAAGCTATCTGAAAGGAAAAGGCAAAGAGGGGATCACCGTGGGAGTCATCGGCGAGATGGACGCCCTCCCCATCGCGAACCATCCGGACGCCAACCCGGAGACCGGCGCCTCCCACTGCTGCGGCCACAACGCCCAGCTGACCGGAGTCATCGGAGCCATGATGGCCCTGACGGACCCGGAGGTGAAGGAGGCCATGGACGGAAATGTGGTCTTTATGGCGGCTCCCGCCGAGGAGTATGTGGATCTCCCCTTCAAGCAACAGCTGATCCGCGAGGGCAAGATCCGCTACGGCGGCGGAAAGTGTGAGCTGATCCGCGTGGGCGCCCTGGACGACATCGACATCGCCGTGGGCCATCACACGGCCCCGGAGCTGGATCTGCGCCTGAGCAACGGCAGCACCAACGGTTTCGTGAACAAGATCATCACCTACACCGGCGTCGCCTCCCACGCGGCGGCGGCACCCCACATGGGAATTGACGCCCAGAACGCCGCCATGCTGGCGCTGCACGCCCTGGATCTCCAGAGGGAGAGCTTCCAGGAGAAGGATTTCGTTCGCGTCCACTCCATGATCACCAAGGGCGCCCCCTCCGTGAACGTGATTGCGGACACGGTGGAGTTAAACAACTGCGTCCGCGCCAAGAGCGTGGCGGCGGTGAAGGACGCCTCCCGCAAGGCGGACCGCTCCTTCCGGGCGGGAGCTGTGGCCACCGGCTGCGGCATGCGCTTGGAGACAGTTTCCGGATACATGCCCACCATCCCCTGCAGCGATGTGACGGCTCTGAAGGAGGCGCTGGAGGAAGTGGCCGGAGACCAGTACAAGATCGAGTATCAGGGGGCGGAGGAGCACACCAGCGCGTCCACGGATTTCGGCGACGTGTCCTGCATCATGCCCCTGCTGCAGTTCTCCACCGGCGGGTACACCGGCCAGCTTCACAACCCGGATGTGCGGGTGACCGACGAGTATCTGGCCTACGTGGTGACCGCAAAGATTTTTGCCCTGACGGCCTACAAGCTGCTGAAGAACGGCGGCGATTACGCCAAAGCCCTGCTGGACAGCTACCAGGCTGTGATGACCAAGGAGGCTTACCTGGAGTTTATGGACAGCATGAATTCCGTGGAGGAGATTCCCATGGCTCCCCTGGAGATTGTGTAAATCGGGAAGAGAACTGGAAGAGTTCGGGGATCGCTGCCGCAAGGCCGCGGTCCCCGCGCTGTACAGGGCGGAAGGATCCCGCGCGGTCCGGGGCAGAGATCCCTGCAGAACCCGGGGGAAGGCAGCTTCAGCTGTAAAGGCCGGCATTCCTGCCGGCGGGAGCAGCGTCAGCAGAATAAGACAGAGGAGAGGACAATATGGAGACAACGAATCCGGTTCACCGGCGCCGCCCGCGCTACAAGGGCACTCACCCCACAAAGTTCAGCGAGAAATATAAGGAGCTGAACCCGGAGAAGTACGCGGAGACGGCGGAGCATGTGATCAAAAAAGGCGGTACGCCGGCGGGGATGCACATCCCCATCTGCGTGAAGGAGATCCTGGAATTTCTCCGCATTCAGCCGGGACAGAAGGGGCTGGACGCCACCTTAGGATACGGCGGCCACACTCTGGAGATGTTAAAATGCCTCCAGGGGCAGGGGCACATTTACGCGCTGGATGTGGATCCCATCGAGTCGGTCAAGACGAGGGACCGGCTGGCCCGCCAGGGCTACGGCCCGGAGATTCTCACGGTGATCCACACCAATTTTGCCAACCTGGACCAGGTGGCGGAGGAGCACGGCCCGTTCGATTTCATACTGGCGGATCTCGGGGTCTCCTCCATGCAGATTGACAACCCGGAGCGGGGATTTTCCTACAAGTACGACGGTCCCCTGGATCTGCGCCTGGATCCGGAGCGGGGGGTCACCGCCGCCCAGCGCCTGCGGGAGGTGGACGAGGAGGAGCTCCAGGGAATGCTGGTGGAGAATGCCGACGAACCCTACGCGGCGGAGATCGCCGCCGCGGTGCGGACGGCCTTCCGCCGGGGGCAGTCCATCGACACCACCACGGACCTGCGCCGGGTGATCGAGGGAGCCTTGGAGTTTATCCCGGCGGCGGAGCGAAAGCAGGCGGTGAAGAAATCCTGCCAGCGCACATTTCAGGCGCTGCGCATCGATGTGAACAGCGAGTTTGAGGTGCTGTACTCTTTCCTGGAGAAGCTGCCGGATGCCCTGGCAGACGGGGGCCGGGCGGCGATTCTGACCTTCCACTCCGGGGAGGACAGGCTGGTGAAGAAATCCTTCCGGGACCTTCACAGAGCCGGGGTGTACAGCGCCGTTTCCACGGAGGTGATCCGGCCGTCGGCGGAGGAATGCGCCAGAAACAGCCGGGCAAAATCCACCAAGATGCGGTGGGCGATCAAATAGGAGGTAGTATCTATGGCAGAATTATTGTATCAGGGACACGGAAGCTTTCGGATCTGCACTGCGGCCGGTGCAGTGATCTATGTGGACCCCTTCGCGGGGGACGGATATGACCGGGCGGCGGATCTGGTGCTGGTCACCCACGAGCACTATGACCACAACCAGGTGGACCTGGTCACCCTGAAGGACGGCGGGAAAATACTCCGGGCGGCGGACTTCCTCCAAAATGGGGAGTACGCCTCCCGCACGGAGTGCGGCGCGGAGATTTCCAGCGTGGCTGCCTACAACAAAAACCATCCCAAGGATCAGTGCGTGGGCTTCCTCGTGAAGGTGGACGGGCGCCTGCTCTACCTGGCGGGCGACACGTCGGAGACGGAGGAGATGGGGACGATCCTGGCGAAAGAACCCATCGACTACTCCTTCCTGCCCATGGACGGCGTCTACAACATGGGCCGGGAGGAGGCGGAGCGCTGTGCGGCCATCATCGGAGCCGCCCACACGGTGCCGGTGCACATGAAGCCGGGAGCCCTGTTCGACGAGGAGACGGCGGAGGCGTTTACGGCGGAAGGAAAAGTGATTATGAGGCCGGGTGACACTCTCACCTGGTAATACAGAAGAGGAGAATGCTATGAAATTTGCGGAACGCATGGACTGTTTTGGCGAGGGAGTCTTTTCCTCCCTGGCTGACATCCGAAGACAGAAGGAGGCCAGGGAGGAGACGGTCATCGACTTGAGCATCGGTGCCCCCAATATTCCCCCGGAGGAGCACATTCGCCGGGCCCTGTGCGAGGCGGCGGCCGATGAGAAAAATTATGTTTACGCCATCAGCGACCGCCCGGAGCTTTTGGAGGCGGCGGCCGGATGGTATGCCAGGCGCTACGGCGTGGACTTGGATCCCGGCAGCGAGATCTGCTCTGTCCTGGGATCCCAGGAAGGTCTGTCCCACATCGCCCTGTCGGTAATCGACGAGGGGGAGCTGGTGCTGGTGCCTTCCCCCTGCTACCCGGTGTTCGGGGACGGGCCCAAAATCGCCGGGGCAAAAATCTGGCCCATGGAGCAGAGGAGGGAAAACGGCTATGTGATCCGCCTGGATGAGATCCCGGGGGAGGTCGCCCGGAAGGCGAGGCTGATGGTGGTATCCTACCCCAACAACCCCACCACCGCCCTGGCGCCGGACTCCTTCTACGAGGAGCTGATCGCCTTCGCGAAAAAATACGACATCATCGTCATCCATGACAATGCCTACAGCGAGCTGGTGTTTGACGGGGAGAGCTGCGGCAGCTTCCTGCAGTTTCCCGGGGCGAGGGAGGTGGGGGTTGAGTTCAACTCCCTCTCCAAGACCTACGGCCTGGCCGGTGCCAGAATCGGATTCTGCCTGGGAAACCGGGAGGTGATTGCCCGGCTGAGGCTCTTAAAATCCAACATGGATTACGGTATGTTCCTTCCCATTCAGATGGCCGCCATCGCGGCCCTAAATGGAGACCAGTCCTGCGTGGAGAGAACGCGGAAGGCCTACGAGAGGCGGCGGGATGTGCTCTGCGAGAGCTTCGGGAAAGCCGGCTGGGCGATTGAGAAGCCGAAGGCCACCATGTTTGTCTGGGCGCCCCTTCCCGGAAATTATAAAAATTCCCAGGAATTTGCCATGGAGCTGGTGGAGAAGGCCGGCGTCCTGGTGACTCCCGGCAGCGCCTTCGGCGAGAGCGGGGAGGGATTCGTCCGCATGGCCCTGGTGCAGGATGAGGAGGCCATTTTAAAGGCCGCCGAGGCGATCGGGAAATTTCTCTCTTAGCCCCCTTGCAGGCACAGGAAAACTGTACTATACTGGGCGGACGAGACAGGCCGCTGCGGGCAGCAGTTCATGTCCGGGCGGCATTTCCATATAGGAGAGAGGAGACTGCGGGATGGAGAAAAAATTGTATTGCGGAGGAACCATTCTCACCATGGATCCGAGCCAGAGGGGGGACGCTCTGCTGGTGGAGGACGGGAGAATTCGGGGCATCGGACCGGAGGCGGAGCTTAAGGGGCAGGCAGCCGGGGCGGAGGAGATCCGCCTGGAGGGCCGGACCCTCATGCCGGCTTTCATCGATCCCCACAGCCATTTTTCCGCCTGTGCCAACGCCCTCCTTCAGGGGACGGTGGAGCGGGCGGAGAGCTTTGCGGACATTGTGGACACGATCCAGGCCTACATCCGGGAGAGGCAGATTCCTGCCGGCAGCTGGGTGGCAGTGCGGGATCTGGACCCGGAGGTTCTGCGGGAGGGACGGGTCCCGGACAAGGGAGTCCTGGACTTGGCAAGCCAGGAGCACCCCATCATTCTGCAGCACAAGTCCGGCCATGTGGGCGTGCTGAACTCCCTGGCTCTAAAGATGGCGGGAATCGGCGCAGACACCCCGGATCCGTCGGGGGGAAAGATCTGGAGGGAGGACGGGGAGCCCACCGGGTATCTGGAGGAGAACGCGTTCATCCCGGTTCTCCACCGCCTGCCGCCGCCCTCGTGGGAGGAGCTGGAGGCAGCTTACGGGAAGGCGCAGGAAATGTACGCCTCCTACGGGATCGCCACCGTCCAGGAAGGCTTTATGTCGGAGGAGATGATCCCCGTTTACCGCGGCCTGTGCGGGGGCGGAAAGCTGCGGCTGGATGTGGTGGGATACCCGGGAGCCGAGGGCGGGGAGAAACTATTTCAGGCTCTGCCGGAGTACGCCGGGGATTACCGGGAGCATTTCCGCCTGGGCGGATATAAGATGTTCCTGGACGGTTCCCCACAGAGCCGAACCGCGTGGATGCGCACTCCCTATCTGGGCTCTGAGGACCGAGGCTACCCCACCCTCACCGACCGCCAGGTGTACGGCTACGCGGAGCGGGCGGTGAAGGAGGGGAGACAGATCCTGGCCCATTGCAACGGCGACGCCGCAGCGGAACAGTATCTGGCGGCCCTCGAGCAGGTGAAAGCCGGCGGGCTGGATCCGGCGGCCGTGCGGCCGGTGATGATTCACGCCCAGCTCTTGGGGCTGGACCAGATCCCGCGCCTGGCATCCCTGGGTGTGATTCCCTCCTTCTTTGTGGCCCATGTCTACCACTGGGGAGACACCCACATCCGCAATTTCGGACGGGAGCGGGCAAGACGGATCAGCCCGGCCCGCAGCGCCTGGGAGGCGGGACTCCCCTTCACCTTCCACCAGGACGCCCCGGTGATTCGGCCGGACATGGCGGAGACTCTGTGGTGCGCCGTCTGCCGCCGCACCAGATCCGGGCAGCTGCTGGGGGAGGAGGAGCGCATCCCCGTGGAGGAGGCCCTGAAGGCGGTGACCATCCATGGGGCATATCAGTACGGGGAAGAGAGAGAAAAAGGCTCCCTGACGCCGGGGAAGAAGGCGGATCTGGTGATTCTGGACCGGAACCCCGTGGAGGCAGCCCCGGAAGAACTCAGGGAGATTCAGGTCCTTGAGACCATCAAAGAGGGAAAAACAGTATTCAGCAGAAAGGGACAGAAGTGATGAGTGAGAGAAACACGCAGACAGAGGAGACAAACAGGGAGGAGAGTTCCCAGCGTACGACCTGCCCGGGGATGGACGCCATCAGCGAAGCCTTAGCCCGCCTGTATCCGGGGCAGGAAGGCAGATACTACGGCCTGGTTCTCCCGGCGGGAAAGAAGGGAAAGGATCCCCTGGACGGCATCGAGGTCTGGGAGAGCGGGACGGAGGTGCCCCACTGGCACTATGTGACCTACGGATTCTCAGAATTGGACGGAAAGGAGTGCGGGGATCCGGACAACAGCGGCTACGGCTTTGAGCTGACGTTCCGCCTGAAAAAACAGGGGGAGGAGCCGCCCACATGGCCCATGGGGATGCTGGAGCGCATCGCCGGGTATGTGTTCGCCACCGGAAACGGGTTTTCCGCCGGCCACTACGTGGACTGCGGCGGTCCCCTGACGGAGGACGGGGAGACGAAGCTGAGAGCCCTGGCCTTTCGCACGGATCCGGAGCTGGGGGAGATGGATACGCCCAACGGCCATCTGGCATTCCTGGAGGCGGTGGCCATCACCGGGGACGAGATGGACGCCCTGATGGTCTGGAACGGGGAGAAATTTTTAGAGCAGGCGGAAGCCTTCCTCCCCCTGGGCATCACCGACCCGGGGCGGGATTCCCTGATGAAGATCCCGTCCTTCTGCTCCGCCTGGGAGGCGGGGGTGGAGGCGGACGGCTCCTCCACCAGCTTCCTCTACATGGACGAGCTGAGGGCTGGGCTGGACGGGGAGAACGGACTCCTGACCCTGAAGGCGGAGCGGGGGCCGGAATTTGCCCGCATGCTCAGAGCGCGCCTGGGAAAGGGACGCCCCCTCTATGTGGAGAGCCGCGATGCGGTGGTGAGCTTCCTGCCGGGGGAGGAGGCCCAGATGGAGATCCAGGACGGGGTGGCCGCCCTGACCATCCCGGAGGCAGGCCTGGAGGAGCTTTGCCGAGTCTTGACAGAGCAGAGAAGGAGCAGCCAGCTGGAGCAGCTGCCCCTGACGGTGGAGATGATTCCCTCGGAGACGGAGCACACAGCCGGCTGACCCGCAGAGAGCAGGCCGGACGGCGGTCAGGCCAGGCGCAGGCATTTGAGCAGCATGAACCAGGCGGTGCCGTAGTAGGTGAGAACGGCCACCAGATCATTCACGGTGGTGATCAGGGGGCCGGAGGCCACCGCCGGATCCACGTGGATCCGGTGGAAGAACAGGGGGATGGCGGTCCCCGCCAGGCTGGAGATGGTCATGGCGATCACCAGTGCCAGCCCCACGCAGCCGGCCACTGCGAGGGAGTAGAACGGAGCCATATCCTTTAAAAACCAGAGATAGAGACCGGTGACGGGGATGGCGGCGGCGCCCAAGAAGGCGCCTCCTGCCAGCCCCACTTTCATTTCTTTCCACACCAGGGCGGCACACTGGGAGACGGAGATATCCTCATCCATGAGCACCCGGATGGTGACGGCCAGGGACTGGGTTCCCACATTTCCCGCCATATCCAGAATCAGGGACTGGAAGCAGACCAGGATGGCGACCTTGGCCACGATCCCCTCAAACATTCCCACAATCGACGAAACAAACATCCCCAGAAACAGCAGGACAACCAGCCAGGGCATGCGCTTTTTCAGGCTGACAGCCAGGGTTTCCCGGAGATCCTCGTCCCCGTCCTCCCCGTCGGAGATGCCGGCCAGCCGTCCCACCACGTCCTTGGAGGCGTGCTCTAAGTAGTCCACCACCTCCTGGGCGGTGATCACCCCTAAGAGCCGGCCGTCCTGATCCAGCACGGGCAGGGAGTCCTCCTCGTAATCTACGGCCCACTCCATGGCCTCCTCCATGGAGTCGTGATCCCGGACAAAGGGGTAGGAGGTGACGGTGCACTCCTCCAGGGAGGATCCCTCCCTGGCTAAAATCAGGTCCTTCAGCTCAATGGCGCCGCAGAAAAAACCCTGGGAGTCCACCACGTACAGGGTAGAGATATTGTCATTTTCCTCGCTCTGGCGGATCAGCTCCCGCATGGCCTCCTTGACGGAGAGGCTGCGGAGAATGGAGATGTAGTTGGTGGACATGCGGCTTCCGATCTCCTCGTCCTCATAGGAGAGAAGAAGGCGCAGTTCCTCCGCGGTCTCCGGCTGCAGATAGGGGGCGAGGCGGGCGCGGAAGGGAGCCGGGGTCTCATCCAGAATCTCCATGGCCTCGTCGGTGTCCATGGCGTCGGCCACGGCGGCAGCGAATTCCGGGGAGAGCTCCGCCAGGCGCAGCCCGGGCTCATCGAAATACGGGAAAATGTCTGCGGACAGGCGGGCGCCTAAAATGCCGCAGAGCTTCCTCCTCTCGTCGGGGTCAAGCTCCTCCATGGCCTGGGCGATGTCGTGCTCGTGGAAATCTTTCAGGCAGTCCGGCAGCCTTCCGGAAGTGAGGATGCTGCGGAACAGGGAGATGAGGGTGTCTGCGATTTCGCGGTTGATGAGTTCACGGTAATTCATTCTCATGTCGGTATCCTCCTTTGGAAAAAGAGAGATACACGGCCCGCGCAGACGGATGTGAGGGCACAGTTAGAAAGCCCCTCCTGAATAGAAGGAACAGGAACAGTCCGGCGGGCACGCGTATGCAGTTTTCAGGGTAACAGACGAGTAACCGTCGATGTCCATACGTTCACTTCCTTTCCTAGATTTGTGCTATTCCCTTTGTAACACAGGGAAACTGGAAAGTCAAGGAAAAAGTGGATAAGGGGGAGGAACTGTGCTACAATGGATGGACGACGACTCTGAGTGGGCGGTAGCACGGAAAGGACGGGAAGATGATGTTTTATTCGATGGTATGGCTGTTTTTCTGCTATGGATTTTTGGGATGGGTGATGGAGACGGCGGCGGCCACGGCCAGAAGCCGGCACTTTGTCAACAGGGGCCTGCTGGACGGCCCCCTCTGCGCCATCTACGGCTTCGCCGGCGTCATGCTGACGATGGTGCTGCCGGAGCTGCGGGGAAACTGGCTCTTCCTCTTTTTGGGGAGCGCCATCTGGTCCACCGTCTTTGAGTGGATTGCCGGACATATCCTGGAGAGATCCTGGTATGGAAGGTGGTGGGACTATTCGTCCCTGCCGCTCAACCTGGACGGGTATATCTGCCTTCCCTACTCCCTGCTCTGGGGATTTTTGGGGAGCGCGGCGGTCCAGTGGGGTTCCCCCCTGCTCCTGGATCTGTACTCCGCTCTGCCGGATCCGGCGGGGAAAATTCTCCTCTGGGTGTTCCTGGCGCTGACGGCCATCGACGCCATAGGCTCCCTCATCGCCCTCTTTGGATACCAGGGGATCATGCCGCCCTTGGAGCGGGTGGACAGCCAGATCACCGCGGCGACCAGGCGCCTCCAGGACGCGATTTCCCGGCCGGCTCGCCGCCGTCTGGAGAGGAGCTACGGGGCGGCCCGGGAGGCAAAGCGGGAGAGAGTCCGGGCGGAGGTATTTGCCCAGGGCGCCTGCTTTTACAAAATATTCTGGCTGTTTTTCATCGGCGCCTTTCTGGGGGATGTGACGGAGACCATCTTCTGCTATGTGACCGCCGGGGAGCTGATGAGCCGCAGCAGCGTGGTCTGGGGGCCGTTCAGCCTGGTGTGGGGGATCGCCCTGGGGGCGGCCACCGCCCTGCTCTACCAGTACCGGAACCGGTCGGACCGTTTTCTCTTCCTGGCGGGGACATTTTTGGGCGGAGCCTACGAGTATCTGTGCAGCGTGGTGACGGAGCGGGTGTTCGGCACCGTCTTCTGGGACTACAGCGCCATCCCCTTCAACCTGGGCGGCAGGATCAATCTCCTGTACTGCTTTTTCTGGGGGATTGCGGCCGTGGTGTGGATCAAAGGGCTGTACCCCGTATTTTCCAGATGGATTGAGAAGATTCCCATGCGGGCGGGGAAATGGCTGACGTGGGCGCTGGTGGCGTTTATGGCGGCCAATATCGGCATGAGCACGCTGGCTCTGGCCCGCTATGATCAGCGGTGCCGGGGAGTGGAGGCGGAGGCTTCCTGGCAGATTTACATGGACGACCACTATGACGACGCCAAAATCCGCAGGATCTACCCCAACGCGATCCGCGCATGAGGAGAGGAGAGAGGATGAAGAAGAAGACTGACAGAAGGAGAGGACTGGACCTGTCCGCGGGGCTGAACCTGGCGGTGGTGGCGGCCTTCACGGCCCTGGTCCTGTGGGGGATTTTTCTTGTGAGGGAGAAAATTCTGCAGAACACCCAGGAGATGGGGACGTCCCTGGCGGAGAGTTACGCCGCGGAGGAGCAGAGCCGGATTCAGGTCTATGGCCTGCTGATCCGCCTGGGACTCAGCCACATGGACAAGATTGCGGAGGACGGAGGCTCCCGGGAGGAGATCCAGGGATGGCTGGCGGATTACGACCGGGATCTGGCGGAGATTCTGGGCGTCCGCGTGGTGGACCCGTACGCGGTGGTGGACGGGGAAATCCTGGCGGCGGCTCCCTGGGGGGGAGATGGGGATTACGCCTACGAGAATACGGAGTGGTATCAGAGTGCCTCCGCCCAGGCGGAAAATACCATTTTCACAGACGCCTATCAGGATGTCATCACCGGCAGGGAGATGATCACCATCGCCAGGGAGTCCGGGAAAACGGGAAATATGCTGGCCTTCGGCGTGTTTCTGGACAATTTTTACGTTCACAAAAATCACGCGAATTTGCCGGAGAGAAGCTCCTTCTTCCTCTTTGACAGCTCTGACCACATGATTTACAGCGACACGGATCTGACCGGGTCGGAGAAGGAGGTGGAGGAGTACACCTCCCGCCTGCTGAGCCAGATCCGGGAGGGGGAGATGGAGTCATTCAACGCCTCCATCCGCGATCTGGACGGGAAGCGCCGGGGCGTGTACTACTATGAGATGGACAACGGATGGATCTCCGTGATCACCATCCCCATGGACACCATTCTCCAGGGGGAGGTGGACGGCATCTTCCTCTTCCTCCTGGGCGTCTGCCTGCTTCTCCTGGCGGTGGTTCTCTTCACGGTGTTCCGCGCCTTCCTGGGCCGGGAGCGCCTGCGCAGGGTGTCCGACACGCTGACCATCCTGGGGGACTCCTACTACGGGATATACCGGGTCAACTACGCCCGGGGAACCTACGAGACGGTGAAGAGCCCTGAGGATGTGGCGGCCCGGCTGGGGGCGGAGGGCGACTATCAGGAGCTGATGAAGGTGATGGAGGAGCTGGTGGATGAGAAGACCATCCGGGAATTTAAGGAGTGCTTCTCCCTGGAGAATATCCGCCGCCTGATCGGGGAGAAGGTCTATGACTTCGGCGGGGACTACAAGCGGATGTTTGAGGACGGCTACCGCTGGGTCAACGCGAGGATGATCTACAGCCACTCCCTGGGATTGGACGAGGTGATCCTCTGCTTCCGGGAGGTGGACGCAGAGAAGCAGCTTCAGCTGAAGCAGCAGATGCTCCTGGAATCCTCCCTGGAGGCGGCCAAAAAGAGCGCCCGGGACCGCAGCACCTTTTTCAGCCATGTCTCCCACGACATGCGCACCCCCCTGAATGCGGTGATCGGTCTCTCCGACCTGGCCCTGGAGCATGAAAATGATCCGGGGAAGATGGGAGAGTACCTGAGGAAAATCCGCCAGGCGGCCAAGCAGCTGCTGAGCCTGATCAACGATATTCTGGACATTTCCAGGATCGAGCAGAGGGGGGAGGGGGCTGTGGAAAACCGTCCGTCCGACCTGGTCCGCTGCGTGGAGGAGTGCGGGGAAATGTTCGTCGATCAGGCGCGGAAGGAGGAGAAAACCCTCACCGTATCCTGCCAGGTCCGCAGCCGGGTGGCAAACTGCGACCCCTTCCGCATCTCCCAGATCATCAACAATCTTGTGTCCAACGCCTTGAAATACAGCGGCGCCGGGGCCTCCATCTCCCTGACGCTGCGGCAGCTGGAGCACGGCGCGGAGGAGGGCAAGTATCAGATTGTGGTGGAGGATACGGGATTTGGCATGTCGGAGGAGTTCCAGAAGCAGATTTTCCAGCCATTTACCCGGGAGACCACCTTCACCCCGGTGACCACGGTGGGAACCGGCCTGGGGATGCCCATTGTGAAGAACCTGGTGCAGCAGATGGGCGGGGAGATCACGGTGCGGAGCCGCCTGGGGGAGGGCAGCACATTTACCGTCACCCTGCCCCTGACTCCCGCAGACGCCCCGGAGGAGGTAACTGCCGGGGAGGAGAGGGCTTTCGGAGAGACAGCTGCGGCTGGAAAGAGCATCTCCGGGGAGGCGGCTGCGGCTGGGAGACTCTCCGGGGAGGAGAGGGCCGGAGCGGAAATAACGCCCGGGGAACACCCCCTGGCGGGCAAGCGGATTCTGGTGGCGGAGGACAACGAGATCAACATGGAGATTGCGGTGGAATTCCTCACCATGATGGGAGCGGAGGTGATGCAGGCGGAAAACGGCCAGGAGGCGGTGGAGCAATTCGTCCGGTCAGCCCCCGGAAGCGTGGACGTGATTCTCATGGACATGCAGATGCCGGTGATGGACGGCTGTGAGGCCAGCCGCAGGATCCGGGACATGGACCGCCCGGACGGAAGGACAGTGATCATCGTGGCGGTGACGGCCAACGCCTTCGCGGAGGATGTGGCCCGAACCCGGGAGGCGGGAATGGACGGCCATCTGGCCAAGCCCATTGATTTCCAGGCCCTCGTCCAGTTGCTCCGGACCCTTGGGGAAAGCGAGAAGGGGCGGCAGCCGAGGCATCCTGTTTAAAAGATTCTATCACGGAAAACCGGAAAAACAGAGCGGGAAGTCCGTAAAGATATTGTGAATATGCTCGGATCACATTGACAGTGTATAAGATATATTGTATATTTTATATAAAGGAAAATGTAGAGGAGGGCTTACCGATGAAATTGATTGTTGAAGAAAACGAGCTGAAGATGAGCGAGAGCGCGATGTACATCATTCTGGGCGCCATGATGCAGGACAAGAGAGTGAATATCTCCCTGACCTCCGGCCGTTCCCCCAGAACCATGTACAAGCTGATGGTTCCCCTGGTAAAGGATCAGGAGAAGTTCAAGGACATCCAGTACTATCTGTTTGACGACGGCCCCAGAGACCAGGAGGGCCTGGAGCACGGCGGAAACTGGGAGGAGATGCACGAGCTGTTCTTCGATCCGGCCAACATTCCGGACGAGCGCATCCACATCCCCACCCTGGCAAACTGGGAGACCTACGATGAGGAGATCCGCCAGGCGGGCGGTATCGACGTGATGGTGATCGGCCTCGGCTGGGATGGCCATTTCTGCGGCAACTGCCCCAGATGCACACCCCTTGACAGCTACACCTACCGCGTATCCGTGGAGGAGAAGCGCAAACTGAACCCCACCTATCCGGAGAGACCGAACCAGACCTACAGCTTGACCATGGGTCCCAAGAGCCTGATGCGGGTAAAACACCTGGTGATGATCGTAAACGGCAAGGAGAAGGCTGAGATCCTGAAGAAGTTTATCGAGGAGCCCATCAGCAACGAGATTCCGTCCACCGTATTAAAGCTTCATCCCAACTTCACTGTGATCTGCGACAAGGATGCGGCTTCCCTGCTGGCGGACGATTACGACAGGCTGTAATCGCACATAGAAAAAGAGCCTAGCCCCGACCTCAGATGCAGCGATCGCTGCCAATGAGACAACGTCCGAGATGGCTCGGGGGACGGCTCCCTGTCAGTATACCACAGAAACGAACGATAGAAAACCTCGGAGTTGCCGCTCCGGGGTTTTTGTCGGTGTCCAACATGGATACCTCATATCTCTTAGTCTACTGGCATTATAGTATATGCAGAGTCCCTTCTCAAGTTACCGCAAACTATATTTTCGGCAAAATAAAAATGCACCTGATAGGAATCGAACCTACGCACGCGGCTCCGGAGGCCACTGCTCTATCCACTGAGCTACAGGTGCATCGGCTATTATATTACTACACTTCTCTGAAATC
>DXEU01000172.1 GCA_019114845.1 Candidatus Lachnoclostridium stercoripullorum
GGGTGGAGAATGAATCTTAATCAGTTAATTTGGGAGCGGATCAGAAAACAGCTGAGAGAGAAGAAAGAGGAAGGGTTCGAGGAGATCTATATTCTCACGTATCAGCAGCTGTACCGGGATGTGATACAGGCTGTAGGGCGGGAGGAGAAGGCGGAGAAAATCCTGGTTGATTTCTACGTGCGGGTGTACGAGGAATTGGGGGATTTTCCCAATCATATAGGTAGCGAGGAGGAGGCGCTCCAGTGGCTGGAGTCCATTCTCTATGAATTTTTTGAGATTCAGCCGGACGGCAGAGACCGGGAAGATATTCTGGCGAAGAGGATATCGGAGGAGAGGGCGACCACTCTGTTTTTTGAGATCGAGGACAGGTTGGGGATCCAGGATGCGGATGGAGGTCTGGACAGGGAGCAGGAGTCCTCGGAAAAGGCGGACCGAAGGAAGCGAGTGTGGATATTGCTGACCACAATGGCGGGAATCTTAGTTTTGGCTTTGGCGGGCAGCTGGAAGGTTCGATCCATGATTCAGGAGTGGGATGCGTCCATGAAGGTGGATTTGACGGAGGAGACGGCTTTCAATGAGGCTGGCCGGGAGAGAGCAGCGGCCGCGGGGGGCGGTGAATCGGAGAGTCAGGACCTGACGGGTCTGGAGGAGACTGAAGAGGAGACTGAGGAGAAGGAAGAGACGGATATCCTGAATGTGGCTGGCTGGGAAGTGGAAGTGGACGAGGAGGGAAGGATTCTGGACAGCCGCAGAGGTGAGCGGGTGATTACCCACGGGTCTGTGCAGAGCCGGGATTCATGGGAGTATATGCTTTTGAATCAGGACGCCTTCCCGGACATGGAGAAGGAGATGGAACAGAGCCTGATCCGCATTTCCGGCGAGGAGGCCAAGGAGTATCAGCTCCTGGCTGAGGGCGTGGAGGATTTTGTCCTGGAAGGCGAGAAAATCTACTATGCCACGGAGACGGGCGTGAGGGCCATGGATCTGGAGGAGCTGAATCGCCTGGAACCGATCGCTCTGAGCGAGAAAATCCGAGTGAAGGGAGATGGATTTTATCTGCTGAATGAGCTGGGATGGCCGGAGAAGGCGGGACAGATTCAGGACGGAGACAGGATTCTCCGGGTGGAGGACGGGAAAATCCGCTATGTCACCCAGGCCGCCAGAACAGTGGGGGGAAGAACGTTCTATCTGGCAGAGGCGGACGGAGATATGGGGGCTGAGCTGTGCTGCAGCAATGGATCTGAGGCATGGGTATTCCAGAAGGGAAATATATGGATTGACAGCTTCTGCACGGCGGGGGATTGGATCTATTTCAGCGCCTATGAGGAGAGAGATGAGGCGGGAAGACGATACAGCTCGGTCTACCGGGTGAAGGCGGACGGGACTGGTCTTCAGAATATGACGGGGCTCTTTCAGGGAAATGTGACGGCCATGTACTATTTTGCAGATCAGGGAGCTATTTACGGGGAGTTTAAACCGGACAGCTATCACAGCTATTATGGACAGATTGTGAGAATTTCCCTGGATGGGGGGATGCAGGTGTACGACAGCCGGGAGGCGAGAAGCGCCTATCAGACCACCGGGGACGACGTGCTGGAGCTGATCGCGGTGGAGGATGGGAAGATCTACTGCTACTGGCATGACTGCAGCGTAAGCGGCGGCCAAGCAAGTATTCTCTGGACCAGGCCGCTGGTGCTGGGATAGGGAGCAGAGGAGGATTATTCGTCGAAATCGACGATCACGTAGAATCCCCTGGAATTTTCCCGGACCTCTTTTACAATGCCGGTTTTGGATTTGATGCGGTCCCTGGCGGCGAAGCAGCCGGACATGGCCACGGCGGGATCGATGATGTAGCTGTAGCTGCTGGTTCCCTCCCGCTCGATGATGTTGACCGTGTCCCCGGCGGATACCAGACCGGGGCGCTCCATTTTGAATTCAACCGTTCTCATGATCATTCCTTCTTTCTACCATTATTATAATTTTCAGGGATGTAAAGTCAAGCGGACGGAAACTTGATTAAGTATTTTTTGTATGTTAGAATGTAACGAGCACAAAAGGAGTGGCTTGGAATGTTGAAAGAAGAGGAAAGGCTGATTTACCGGCTGAAGGAATACAGTAAGTCTGACTATTACCCGTTTCACATGCCGGGGCATAAGAGGAACAGGGAGCTGGGGAGAGAGTACGAGAATCCGTTTTCCGTGGATATCACGGAGATTCACGGGTTTGACAATCTCCATCATCCGGAGGGAATCATAAAGGAGTCCATGGAGTGGGCCGCCTCGGTGTACGGGGCGGATCGGACCTATTATCTGGTCAATGGGAGCAGCTGCGGAATTTTGTCCGCCATCTGCGGTACCACCGGGTGCGGCGGTACGATTCTCATGAGCCGAAACTGCCACAAGGCCGCCTACAATGGAGTTTTCCTCAATCATCTGAAGGTGGACTATGTTTATCCACAGATCATTGGAAATTTGGGGATACAGGGGGGCATTCTCCCTGAGGATGTGGACAGGATTCTCGCGGACAACAAGGAGATCGAGTCTGTGCTCATCGTATCTCCCACCTACGACGGGATTGTGTCGGATGTGGAGGAAATTGCCAGGGTGGTTCACCGCCATGGCAAGCCGCTGATTGTGGATGAGGCCCACGGGGCGCATTTTCCTTTCTGTGATCAGTTTCCCAAATCAGCCCTGGAACTGGGGGCGGATGTGGTGGTGCAGAGCCTGCACAAGACGCTGCCGTGCTTTACCCAGACAGCGGTTCTCCACATTAAGGGGGACCGGGTGAAGGCGGAGGAGATTGAGCGGTACCTGAGGATTTATCAGAGCAGCAGCCCGTCCTACGTGTTTCTGGCCGGCATTGAGAATTGTATCTTCCACATGGACCGGGAGGGACGGCAGAGGATGGAGCGTTTTTATGAGAATGTCTGCCGGATGCGGACAAACCTGAAAAGGATGCACCGCCTGTACCTGCTGGACCGGGAGTGGATTGGAAGTTACGGTGTGTTTGACATGGATATGTCCAAGATCGTGGTCAGCGTGGAGAAGACAGATCTCACAGGGGCGGATCTGGATAGGATTCTGCGGGAAAGATATCACCTGGAACTGGAGATGTGCTGCGCGGACCATGTGGTGGCCATCACCTCCCTGGGAGACCGGGAGGAGGGATTTAGAAGGCTGGAGGAGGCTCTTTTGGAGCTGGACGGCCAGCTGAATGACCGGGATGAGGATCCAGAGCTGGAGAGCAATCTGGAGTGGAGCAGCCGCGTGACCTCCAGGCCGGAGGTGGAGATGACGATCTTTGAGGGAATTATGGCTCAAAAGGAGTCTGTGCCTGTGGAGGAGGGCGTGGGGAGAATCGCCGGGGAGTTTGTGTTCATCTATCCCCCGGGAATTCCCATTGTGGCCCCCGGGGAGATGCTTCTCCCTTCCCTGGTGCACACCATTGAGGAATATCAGGAGATGGGGCTTTCGGTGCAGGGGCTGAAGGATCTCTCGGGAAAGACGATACAGGTGGTAAAGAGATTATGAAAAAACTGTTCTGCGTGATGGGAAAGAGCGCCACAGGAAAAGATACCATATACAGGGAGATACTGAGGCGGATGCCGGACCTGGGGACGGTCATTCCCTACACCACGAGGCCCATGCGGGACGGGGAGACTGATGGAAAAGAGTACTATTTCATCTGCGCAGCGGAGATGGAGAGGCTGGATGCGGAGGGGAAGATCATTGAATCCAGGGTCTATCAGACGGTCTGTGGGCCGTGGATTTATGCCACGGTGGATGACGGGCAGTTTGACCGCATTGAGGGGGGCTGCCTGGTGATCGGAACCCTGGTGTCCTTTGAAAAACTCAGGCAGTATTTTGGGGAACATATGGTGATTCCTGTCTACGTGGAGACGGAGGCGGGACTGCGCCTCTCCCGCGCCCTCGACCGGGAACGGCAGCAGAGCCATCCCCAGTACGAGGAGATGTGCCGGAGATTTCTGGCGGATGAAAAGGATTTCTGCGAGGAAAATCTTAAAAAGTGCGGGATTGGCAGGCGGTATGTCAATGCGGACCTGGAGACCTGCATCCGCGAGATTATGGAAGATATTCGCGGAAATTTGTGATATACTGATGTGGAGGCGCAGGAATGTCGGAATTTGATCAGGTGTTTGGCCAGGATCATATAAAAGAGTTTTTTAAAAATGCGGTTCTGACGGGAAATGTCCCCCACGCCTGCATTCTCTCTGGGGAGGCGGGTATGGGGAAAAGGCGGCTGGCTGAGCTGTTTGCCAGGAACCTTCTGTGTGAGAGGGGAGGTCCGGAGGCCTGCGGTCAGTGCCACAGCTGCATCCAGACGGCGGCGGGGACGCATCCGGATCTGATCTTTGTGACCCATGAGAAGCCGGCCAGCATCGGCGTGGACGATGTGAGGGAGCAAATCCAGGACAGCATCGTCATTCGGCCGTACAGCGGGAGATACAAAATATATATTGTGGACGAGGCGGAGAAGATGACGGTTCAGGCTCAGAATGCCCTGTTAAAAACCATCGAGGAGCCGCCTTCCTACGGAGTGATTCTGCTTTTGACGGCCAATCAGGACAGTTTTCTGCCGACGATCCTGTCCCGCTGCGTGCAGTTGAAGTGCAGGCCGGTGGGCGATGAGGCCGGAAAAAGGTATCTGATGGAGAAGCTTGACATATCCGAGGAGAAAGCGGAGATTTGTTCGGCGTTTGCGAGAGGAAATATTGGAAAAATGATGGATTTTGCGACATCGGAAGAATTTCAGAATATGTATGACAGGATGGTTCGCCTGTTGAAGAATATTAAAAAGATGGACATCTCGGAGCTGCTGGCCAGCATCAAGGAGATGAAGGATGACAGCGTGGATATCTACGACTGCCTGGATTTCATGCAGCTGTGGTATCGGGATATTGTGATGTATAAGGTTACCAAGGATATCAACCTGATGATTTTTAAGAGGGAGCACAACGCCATCAACGAGATCTGTGAGAAATCCGGGTACGACGGCCTGGAATTGATTCTGCAGGCCATCGACAAGGCGCGGGTGAGGCTCAACGCCAATGTGAATCAGGATCTGGCGCTGGAACTGATGCTTCTGACCATGAAGGAGAATTGATATATGACAAAAGTAATTGGTGTGAGGTTCCGGAATGCCGGAAAGATTTACTATTTTGATCCGGCGGGCATGGATATTTCCACGGGCGACCATGTGATCGTGGAGACGGCCAGAGGAATTGAATATGGATTTGTGGTGCTGGGAAGCCGGGAGGTGGAGGATTCCAAGGTGGTGTCCCCCTTAAAGCCGGTGATCCGCATGGCCACCCCCGAGGATGAGGCGGTGGAGGCCAACAACAAGAAGAAGGAGAAGGACGCGTTTCGCATCTGCAAGGAGAAGATCGCCAAGCACGGCCTGCAGATGAAGCTGATCGACGCGGAGTATACGTTTGACAATAACAAGGTGCTGTTTTATTTTACAGCGGACGGGAGGGTGGATTTCAGAGAGCTGGTGAAGGATCTGGCCTCCGTGTTCAAGACCAGGATCGAGCTGCGGCAGGTGGGAGTCCGGGATGAGACCAAGATCATGGGAGGCATCGGCATCTGCGGCCGGGATCTCTGCTGTCACTCCTATCTCCCGGAGTTCGCTCCCGTGTCCATCAAGATGGCCAAGGAGCAGAATCTCTCCCTGAACCCGTCCAAAATCTCCGGGGTCTGCGGGAGGCTGATGTGCTGTCTGAAGAATGAGGAGGAGACTTACCAGTACCTCAACAGCAAGCTTCCGGGGACGGGGGATTATGTGACCACATCCGACGGCTTGAAGGGGGAGGTCCACAGCGTCAACGTCCTCAGGCAGCTGGTGAAGGTTGTGGTGACGGTGAACAAGGACGAGAAGGAGATCCGGGAGTACCGGGTGGATCAGCTCCGGTTCAAGCCCAGGAGAAAAAAGGAGAAGGTGAAGGTCAGCGACAAGGAACTCAAGGAGCTGGAAGCTCTGGAGAAGAAGGAAGGAAAGTCAAAGCTATCATGACCGTGGAGCTGAAGGAACGTGAGAGAGTGGACGATCTCCAGCGAAACGGGTACCGGATCATCCAGAGGACGGACGGCTTCTGCTTCGGGATGGATGCAGTGCTGCTCTCCGGCTTTGCCATGGTGAAAAAGGGGGAGAGAGCCCTGGATCTGGGGACGGGGACGGGGATCATTCCCATTCTCCTGGAGGCCAAGACGGAGGGGGAGCATTTTTCCGCCCTGGAGATTCAGCGGGAAGTGGCGGATATGGCCAGGAGAAGCGTGAGTCTCAACGGCCTGGAGGAAAAGATTCAGATTGTGGAGGGAGATATCAGGGAAGCCAGTCAGATTTTTGGCGCGGCTTCTTTTGATGTGGTGACCTCCAATCCCCCCTATATGAACGACGCCCACGGGCTGAAAAACCCGGATCTCCCCAAGGCCATCGCCAGGCATGAGGTGCTGTGCACCCTGGATGACGTGGCGCGGGAGGCGTCCAGGGTGTTGAAGACCGGTGGGAGATTCTACATGGTGCACCGCCCCCACCGGCTGGCGGAGATCATCACCGTTCTCAGGGGCTACAAGCTGGAGCCAAAGCGGATGAAGATGGTGCATCCATTTGCGGACAGAGACGCCAACATGGTGCTGATCGAGGCGGTGAAGGGCGGAGGCGTATTTTTGAAGATGGAGGCCCCTGTGATTGTGTTTAAGGAGCCGGGAGTCTATGCGGATGAGATCCGGGACGTGTACGGATACTGAGCGGTCTGCGGATCTGAGAGAAGGGGAGAAAACCGGGAGGAACTAGTATGGCGGGAAAATTATTTCTCTGTGCCACGCCCATTGGAAACCTGGAGGACATCACCTACCGGGTGGTGCGCACTCTGGAGGAGGCGGATCTGATAGCGGCGGAGGACACGAGACACAGCATTAAGCTTCTGAATCATTTTCAGATCAAGACGCCCATGACCAGCTATCACGAGTACAACAAGGTGGACAAGGCCAGATATCTGGTGAATCAGATGCTCTCCGGGGTCAATGTGGCCCTGATCACCGATGCCGGCACGCCGGGGATCTCAGACCCGGGGGAGGAGCTGGTGAGGCAGTGCATCGAGGCGGGGGTGGAGGTGACCTCTCTCCCGGGACCGGCGGCCTGCATAACGGCTCTCACCATGTCCGGCCTGCCGACCCGCCGCTTTGCCTTTGAGGCATTTTTGCCGGCGGAGAAGAGCGATAAGAAGGAGCGGGCGAGAATTCTGGGGGAGATGGAAAGGGAGACCAGGACGATGGTTCTCTATGAGGCTCCCCATCATCTGCTGAAAACCCTTAAAGATCTGCGGGAGGTGCTGGGCGGGGACAGAAAACTGTCCGTCTGCAGAGAGCTGACGAAAAAGTATGAGTCCTCCTGGCTGACGACCCTGGATGAGGCCATCTCCTTCTACGGGGAAGAGGATCCCAGAGGAGAGTTCGTGCTGGTGATCCAGGGGAAAAGTCCGGAGGAGATCCGGCTGGAGGAGACTGGCTCCTGGGAGCAGATGCCGGTGCGGGACCATGTGGCCATGTACGAGGAGCAGGGCATGGACCGGAAGGAGGCCATGAAGCGGGCGGCGAAGGACCGGGGAGTGAGCCGAAGGGAGATTTATCAGAGTCTTCTGGATGAAAAACAGGATTGAAATTTTCAGAGTGTTCCGATATAATGGAAGAAAATATTTGGAAGGAAAAGAGCATGGTATTCGACGGAGAGCTGGTTGGATGGCATGCTTTTTGCTTTTTTCCAGGAGGAGGATAGGGATCATATGGACAGAATTCAGATTGAGACGTTTACCCGGCTTCAGTTTGTCAGCAATCCGTCTTTTTCCCCAGATGGGAAAACCATCGCCTTTGTGGTGAAGTGGGCGGACTTAAAGGACAATGGATATAAGGGAGATTTGTACGTCTACGACTGTGAGAGAGAGATGACCAGGAGACTGACCTGCCGGGGAGATGTGAAGCATTATACCTGGACGAAAGACGGGGCAGTCCTTTTTGCTGTGGGTGGGGATCAGAAGACCTGCTACTACGAGATTTCCCTGGACGGGGGGGAGGCGGAGAAGAAGTTTTCCGTGGACCTGACCACGGAGAGCGTGTACGCGGTGGATCAGGGCCGGTACTTGTTTACCGCTGCCGCCGAGCTGGAGAAGAGGACGGAATCCAAGAGCGATGCCTACGAGGTGGTGGATGAAATTCCCTTCTGGTTCAACGGCAAGGGCTTTACCAACGGCCTGAGAACCCGTCTATACCTCTATCAGGCGGCGGACGGCGCCCTGACTCCCATCTCGGAGGAGACGGCGGACTGCACCGCCTTTGGGGTGCGGGGAGGAAAGGTGCTCTACAAGGCCTACCCCTGGACGGACATCCGAAATCAGTACGACGGCATCTACCTGTATGATCTGGAGAGCGGGGAGAACAGATGCCTGCTGGAGAAGGATACCATGCGGACGGGAATGATCGGCTTCTGGGATGACAAGGAGGCTGTGGTGGCCGCCTGCGCCGGCTCCCCCTACGGAAACGGGAAATACATGGATTTCTATACCATGAACCTGGAGAGCGGGGAGATGAAGCTGCTGGCAGAGTACGACTACAGCAGCGGCTCCGGGAGCGTGGGCTCCGACGCCAGACTGGGCGGCGGCCGCAGCGTGAAGGCCGAGGACGGCGTCTGCTACTTCATCACCACCAGGGAGTACAATGCCTGCCTGTACAAGATTGACCGGACGGGCGCCATCACCGGCGTGGTGACGGATGAGGGCTCCTGCGACAGCTTTGACGTGAAGGACGGCCATGTGGTGGTGTGCGGGCTCTACGAGGACAAGCCGGCGGAGCTCTATCTGGACGGAAAGCAGATCACAGAGTTCAACGATATGAGCCAGTACGCCGTCTCCACCCCGGAAAAATATACGTTCACGGCCAAGGATGGATTTGAGCTCACCGGCTGGGTGATGAAGCCGGCAGGCTACGAGCCTGGGAAGAAATATCCCGCTATCTTAAATATTCACGGGGGCCCGAGAACAGTGTTCGGCTCTGTATTCCATCACGAGATGCAGGTTTGGGCGTCCGCCGGATACTTTGTATTTTTCACCAACCCCAGGGGATCGGATGGATTTGGAACGGAGTTCGGCGACATCAACGGAAAATACGGCACGGTGGATTATGAGAACCTGATGGATTTCACCGACTACGTGCTGGAGCACGTGCCGGACATCGACCGTGACCGGGTGGGTGTCACCGGCGGCTCCTACGGCGGCTTCATGACCAACTGGATCATCGGCCACACAGACCGCTTTAAGGCTGCGGCATCCCAGAGATCCATCGCCAACTGGATTGCCTTTGAGTATATGTCGGATATCGGCCACACCTTCACCAAGGACAATCAGGCAGTGTTCGCCTGCGAGGACGTGGATAAGCTGTGGTTCCACTCCCCCATCAAATACATTGAAAACTGCAAGACGCCCACCTTGTTTGTCCACTCGGACGCCGACTATCGCTGCAACGTGGCGGAGGGAATGCAGATGTTCGCGGCGTTGAAGATTCTGGGAGTGGAGTCCAGAATGTGCGTGATCAAGGGTGAGAACCACGAACTGTCCCGCTCCGGAAAGCCGAGGAACAGAATTGTCCGCATGAGGGAGATTTTAAACTGGATGGATCAGCATCTGAAGCCGGAGAAGGAGGAACAGTGACATGGGAATGACGGAAAAAATCCCGGTAAAGCGGGAAGATTTATATGAGTTTCAGTTTCTGTCGGAGGCATCTCTGTCTCCGGACGGAAGATATGCCGCCTATGTGGTGACGCAGGCGGATAAAGAGAAAAATGGCTACAATTCTGCCATCTGGATGTACGACCTGGAGACGGGCAAAAACCGCCGGATGGCGGAGCGGGGCGGCGCCAAGGGAATTCTCTGGCTGGACGAGAAGAGCTTCCTGTTTGCCTCCGACCGGGGGGAGGCGCCCGACAAGGAGTCTGCCGTGTATTACCGCCTGTCCGTGGACGGCGGGGAGGCCCAGAGCTTTCTGACCCTGCCCCACAAGGCGGAGAAAATCCTGGCCATGGGCGGGGAAAAATACCTGTTTGCCGCCCGCGTGGAGGAGTACGAGAAGCCGGAGAACGGAGAGTGCGAGGCGGAGAGGGGAAAAGACTACGAAATTTACGAGGAACTCCCCTTCTGGTTCAACGGCAAGGGCATCGTCAGCAGAAAGCGCACAGCCCTGTTTGTCCATGACAGAAGCACCGGGGAGACGGTGAGAATTTCTGAAAAATACCAGAATGTCACATCCTTCGACCTCTCCCCCGACGGAAAGACGGCGGCCTGGTCCGGTCCGGTGTACAGGGATATCTGCCCCAAGACCAGCGGCGTGTACGCCTGCGATCTGGAGTCCGGAAACGTGAAGTCCCTCACCTCCGACAAAGAGTTTGAGGCGGACCGGGTGTGCTTCATGGGAGAGAATCAGGTATTCTTCACGGGGACAACCTACGAGAGAATGGGGAAAAACCCGAGATTTTATCTGGTAAATGTGGATAACTGTGAGAGAACGGACCTGCCCTTCTCCGACTTTTCTGTGGGCAGCTCTGTGGGGAGCGACGCCAAGTACGGCGGCGGCACATCCATGCTCTACTGCCAGGCGGAGGACGCCCTCTATATGCTGAAGACGGAGTGGGGCAGCAGCCAGCTGGTGAAGATGGACAGAAGCGGAGCGATCAGCTATGTGACCGAAAAAGAGGGGGCAGTCTCCAGCTTTGATATCCAAAACGGCCGCGGGGTGATGATGGCCATGAGAGGCTGCTCCATGGTGGAACTCTATAGCCTGGATTTAGAGAGCGGGGAGGAGAAGAAGCTCACCGGATTCAACGACCAGTATCTGGACAGCCACGCGGTGATTCCCCCGGAGGCATTCCGCTATGAGGGGAAGAATGGCTACACCATGGAAGGGTATGTGATCCATCCCCTGGGCTACGAGCCGGGCAAGAAGTATCCGGCAGTGCTGGAGATCCATGGAGGCCCCAAGGGCGTGTCCGGCGGCGTATTCTTCCACGAGATGCAGTGCCTGGCATCGGACGGGTATTTTGTGATCTTCTCCAATCCCAGGGGCTCCGACGGCCGGGGAGAGGCCTACGCGGATATCACGGAAGCCTTTGGCCGGGACGATTTTGCGGATCTCATGGAGTTTACAGATCAGGCCCTGGCCCACTGCCCGGATATCGACGAGCACCGGGTGGGAATCTGCGGCGGCTCATACGGCGGATTTATGTGCAACTGGATGATCGGCCACACGGACCGGTACGGCGCGGCGGTGTCCCAGCGCTCCATCTCCAACTATGCTACCAAGTGCCTGTACACAGATATCGGATACTACGCCAACCGTCTGCAGATGGAGGCCTATCCCTGGGAGGATTTCCACAAGGTGTGGTCCATGTCGCCCTTGAGCGGAGCGGTCAACGCCAAGACCCCCACCCTGTTTTTGCAGTCGGATGAGGACTACCGCTGCTGGATGGGAGACGCCATCCAGATGTTCTCCGCGGTGAAGCGCCAGGGCACAGACGCCAGGCTGGTGCTCTTCCACGGGGAGAATCATGAGCTCTCCAGAAGCGGAAAGCCGGAGAACCGCATGACCCGCTTGAAGGAGCTGGAGGAGTGGTTTGAAACGTACCTGAAGAAATGATCCAAGGCGGCGGAAGATAAAATTTCCGCGAAATATAAAAAAGTGTGCGCTTCTGCGCACACTCGCGCCGGAGCGCGGTTGCGTCAGCAACCAATTTCCTTAAGCGCGGAGTGCGCATCCACAGCGGAGCGTTTTTATTTAATAGGGAACGAAGTTTCCTATTAA
>DXEU01000173.1 GCA_019114845.1 Candidatus Lachnoclostridium stercoripullorum
GATAAAT
Organism: Candidatus Lachnoclostridium stercoripullorum; assembly: GCA_019114845.1. Taxonomy (GTDB): domain Bacteria; phylum Bacillota; class Clostridia; order Lachnospirales; family Lachnospiraceae; genus Lachnoclostridium_A; species Lachnoclostridium_A stercoripullorum. Next base: position 8 of record DXEU01000173.1, read on the forward strand.
TGGAGGATGAAGAGACGTGCAGAAGTATGGTGTAAACGAACTGCGGAGAATGTTCCTGGAGTTTTTTGAGAGCAAGGGACATCTGGTGATGAAGAGCTTCTCCCTGGTTCCGCATAATGACAACAGCCTGTTGCTGATCAATTCCGGTATGGCGCCGTTAAAGCCCTATTTTACCGGCCAGGAGATTCCGCCCAGAAGAAGGGTGGCCACCTGCCAGAAGTGCATCCGCACCGGCGACATCGAGAACATCGGAAAGACCGCCCGCCACGGCACCTTCTTTGAGATGCTGGGCAACTTTTCTTTCGGCGACTATTTTAAGGACGAGGCCATCCACTGGTCCTGGGAGTTCCTGACGGAGGTGGTGGGCCTGGATCCCGACCGCCTGTACCCCTCTGTGTACCTGGATGACGACGAGGCCTTCGACATCTGGAATAAGGAGATCGGCATTCCGGCGGAGCGGATTTTCCGCTTCGGCAAGGAGGACAATTTCTGGGAGCACGGCGCTGGCCCCTGCGGTCCCTGCTCTGAGATCTACTATGACCGGGGAGAGAAATACGGCTGCGGCAAGCCCACCTGCACCGTCGGCTGCGACTGCGACCGCTACATCGAGGTTTGGAACAACGTATTTTCCCAGTTTGAGAATGACGGACACGGGCACTATACGGAGCTGAAGCAGAAAAATATTGACACCGGCATGGGCCTGGAGCGCTTGGCGGTGGTGGTGCAGGATGTGGATTCCCTGTTCACCGTGGACACCAACAAGGCGCTTCTGGACGCTGTCTGCGCCCTGGCCCACACCCAGTACCTGGCGAATGAGAAGAAGGATGTTTCCCTGCGGATCATCGCGGACCATGTGAAGTCCTGTACCTTCATGATCTCCGACGGCATCATGCCCTCCAACGAGGGGAGAGGCTACGTGCTGCGCCGCCTTCTGCGCCGGGCAGCCCGCCACGGGAGAATGCTGGGCATCGAGGGACGCTTCATGGCCGGTCTGGCGAAGGAAGTGATCGAACTCTCCAAGGACGGCTATCCGGAGCTGGAGGAGAAGCAGGCCATGATCTTAAAGGTGCTCACCGAGGAGGAGGAGAAGTTCAACCGCACCATCGACCAGGGTCTCGCCATCCTGGCGTCCATGGAGGCGGAGATGAGGGAGAAGGGGGAGACAGTCCTCTCCGGGGAGAACGCCTTCAAACTCTACGACACCTACGGCTTCCCCATCGACCTGACCAGGGAGATTCTGGAGGAGAAGTTCTTCTCCGTGGATGAGGACGGCTTCAAATCCTGCATGGATGAGCAGAAGAAGAAGGCCAGAGCGGCCAGAAAGACCACCAACTACATGGGAGCGGACGTGACGGTTTACCAGTCCATCGATCCGTCCCTAACCACGAAGTTCGTGGGATACGACCGCCTGGAGCACCAGTCAAAGATTACGGTCCTCACCACGGAGACGGAGCTGGTGGAGGCCCTCACCGACGGCCAGGCGGGCACCATCGTGGTGGAGGAGACTCCGTTCTACGCCACCATGGGCGGCCAGCAGGCGGACACCGGCGTGATCCAGTGCCCGGACGGCGAGTTCCAGGTGGAGGACACCATCGCCCTTCAGGGCGGTAAGGTGGGCCACGTGGGCCGCATGGTGAGAGGAATGCTCCGGGTGGGAGAGACCGTGACCCTGAAGGTGTGCCCGGAGAGAAGAGGCGCCACCGCCATCAACCACTCCGCCACCCACCTGCTGCAGAAGGCGCTGCGGGTGGTGCTGGGAGATCATGTGGAGCAGGCTGGCTCCTACGTGGACAAGGACCGCCTCCGCTTCGATTTCACCCACTTCTCCGCCATGACGCCGGAGGAGATCCGCAGAGTGGAGGAGCTGGTAAACCAGGAGATCCAGGCGGCTCTGCCGGTGCACACGGATGTGATGACCCTGGACGAGGCCAAGAAGACGGGGGCTATGGCCCTCTTCGGCGAGAAGTACGGGGAGAAGGTCCGCGTGGTGCGGATGGGAGATTTCTCCACGGAGCTGTGCGGCGGCACCCATGTGGCCAACACCAGCGCCATCTCCTCCTTCAAGATCCTCTCTGAGTCCGGCATCGCAGCGGGAGTGAGGAGAATTGAGGCCCTCACTGCCAGCGGTCTGATGAGACATTACGAGGGCGTGGAGCGGGAGCTGCACGAGGCGGCGGAGGCGGCCAAGACGACCCCTGCGGACTTAAAGAAGAGAATTCTCGCCATGCAGGAGGAGATCAAGGCGCTCCACTCTGAGAATGAGAAGTTAAAGAGCAAACTGGCCAACGACTCCCTGGGCGATGTGATGAACCAGGTGCAGGAGGTGAAGGGCGTGAAGCTTCTCGCCGCCAAGGTGGCCGATGTGGACATGAACGGCCTGAGAAATCTGGGAGACCAGCTGAAGGATCAGCTGGGCGAGGGCGTGATCGTCCTGGCCAGCGTTGCGGACGGAAGAGTGAACCTGATGGCCACGGCCACAGACGGAGCCCAGAAGCAGGGCGCCCATGCGGGCAATCTGATCAAGGCCATCGCCGGCCTGGTGGGCGGAGGCGGCGGCGGCCGTCCCGGCATGGCTCAGGCGGGCGGAAAGAACCCGGCCGGCGTGGACGCTGCCCTGGCAAAATGCGGGGAGGCCCTGGCGGAGCAGATAAAATAGGCCGATTTCCAATAAATTTGTAAATTCCTGTTGACGAAAACGGAATTTATGGTATAATCATTCCAGTGCTATAAAATACCCAAACAGTTGTTTTTTGCACTCATTACACAACTGGAGGGAGGTCAGGTGTGAGCTATGTCTAACGTAATCGTAAAAGATAACGAGAGTCTGGACAGCGCGCTGCGCAGATTTAAGAGAAACTGTGCAAAGGCTGGTATCCAGCAGGAAATCCGTAAGAGAGAGCATTACGAGAAGCCCAGCGTAAGACGGAAGAAAAAGTCCGAAGCGGCTAGAAAGCGTAAATTCAACTAATTGAATCATTGCCATAAATCCCCGGCAGGAAACTGCCGGGGATTTTTTAGCGAGGAAAGTCCCGGACGGCGGCGATGTGGCTGCATGCTTGCATGCATGGCCACATCGACATCGGACGACCTGGACGGCATGAGGAAGAAGGCCGATAGGCCGGATTCCGAATGGCGGCCGCGATTGCGTGAGCGCGGAAGCGCGGAGCAATCGCCTTTCCTCACTTCTCAGGGCAGCGTCGCAAAGCGGCCGCAAGGAAGAAGGCCGTCAGGCCGGATTCCGAATGGCGGCCGCGATTGCGTGAGCGCGGAAGCGCGGAGCAATCGCCTTTCCCCACTTCTCAGGGCAGCGTCGCAAAGCGGCCGCAAGGAAGAAGGCCGTCAGGCCGGATTCCGAATGGCGGCCGCAAAGAAGCAATCGCCTTTCCGCAGGCATAAGCGGCCGGGAGGCCGGCATACAGTGTTAGAAAGGGATGAGGAGTCCTGGCTGTGGGAAAGCGGGTAAAGCAGGCCGCGGTGGACCGTCTCGGGCTGCCCGGCGATGTGATTCTGGGGGAGGTGCAGATCTTTATCCAGGGCGGACAGAACGTCGTCATAGAAAATTACAGGAGCATTCTGAGCTACAGCCAGGATAGGCTGGTGGTTTTGACAAAAAACGGCAGGGTGGCGCTGGAGGGAGCAGGACTTCAGATCGAATATTATGACGAGGACAGCATGAAAATAAAGGGGAGAATCCGCAGAGTCGAGCTGGAGGAGAGATAGTGGGTATGTCCGTAAAAATATCGCGATGGCGGGATGGCTATGTGCTGGCCAGGCTGGAGGAGAGGGAGAGCGGCTGCGGGTCGGCGGAGCGCTTTTTGAACCTTTGCCGCGCAAGGGGCATCGATCTTTGGGACATTCGCCCATCGGAGACAGGCCTGGAAGTCTGCATGGCGGCGGGCGGGGTGAGGGCGTGCAGGGAACCGCTGAGAAAGGCTGGGGTCCGCCTGAGGATTCTGAAAAAACGGGGTCTCCCCTTTGCCCTCCGCCGGGGCAGGAAAAAGAAAGGGTTTCTTGCTGGGCTGGCCGCCTGCGGCCTGATCCTGTGGGGCCTCTCCCTCTTCATCTGGGATATAGAAATTGAGGGGGAGAGGATGTACAGCCAGGATACGCTGATCCGCTATCTGGACAGCCGGGACGTCCGCTGCGGGGTGCCAAAGAGCCGCCTGGACGCGGACAGCCTGGAGGAGTGGCTGCGCAGCGATTTCCCGGAGATCACCTGGGTCTCCGCTCAGATTTCAGGGACCAGGCTGCTGATCAAAATCAAGGAGAACGAGGGCCTTCTGTCCGTGCCGGAACTGGAGAAGGAGCCCAGAAATATCGTGGCGGAAAAGGACGGAATTGTCACGGACATCGTGGTCAGAAGCGGCAGGGCGCAGGTGAAAGCCGGGGAGGAGGTGAAGGCCGGGCAGGTGCTCATAAGCGGCGTGCTGCCGGTGACGGATGACAGCGGCCAGGTGGTGAAGGTGAACCTGACCGCTGCGGACGGGGAGGTGAAGGCCCGGACGGTGCAGACTTACGGGGAGGATTTTGAATATCTGAGAAGGGAGGAACCTCTCACCGGGAAGGTCCGCCGGGGAATTTTTCTGCGGGTGGGCGGTTTTGCCGCGCGGCTGCAGATGCCCGGGAGGGAGGGAACCCTGTGGAAGACGGCGCTGGAGGAGAGGCAGCTGCAGCTGACGGGGAATTTCTTCCTGCCTGTCTGGTGGGGGACCATCTGCTCCAGGGAGTACGTTCCCTATGAGCGCCCCTGGACAGAGGAGGAAGAGGAGGCGGCAAAAGAAGAGGTGATCCGCAAATTTACAGAAAATTTAGTGGAAAAAGGGGTGCAGATTGAAGAAAATAATGCTAGAATAGTAGAAAATGACTCCGGATTCCGGGTGGAGGGCAGAGCGGTTCTCCTGGAGCCCATCGGCGTGGGCAGACCGATTCCGGAAGAGGAAATACCAGCGTTAGAGGAGAATGACAGAGCGGAATGAGTGTAATTGAGACGATGATCGACATTCCCGCAGAGCATGAGCGGAATGTCTGCGGACAATTTGACAGCTATATAAAAAAGATCGAGCGCACCCTCCATGTGACCATGATCGCCAGGGATGGAATGATCAAGGTCATAGGGCCGGAGGACATGGTGAAGAAGGCGCGGAGCGTATTTTCCAATCTGCTGGAGCTCTCCATGCGGGGGAATACCATCACGGAGCAGAACGTGGACTACGCGCTGTCCCTGTCGTTTACGGAGAGCGACAGCCAGATTCTGGAGATTGACAAGGATATTATCTGCCGCACAATCAACGGCAAGCCGGTGAAGCCGAAGACGGTGGGGCAGAAGCAGTATGTGGATACCATCCGCAAGAAGATGATCGTGTTCGGCATCGGGCCGGCGGGAACCGGAAAGACCTACCTGGCCATGGCCATGGCGATCCAGGCATTCAAGAACGGGGAGGTGAACCGGATCATTCTGACCCGGCCGGCCATCGAGGCAGGGGAGAAGCTGGGCTTTCTGCCCGGGGATCTGCAGAGCAAGATTGACCCCTATCTGCGGCCCCTGTACGATGCCCTCTACCAGATTATGGGGGCGGAGACCTACCTGCACAACTCGGAGAAAGGCCTCATCGAGGTGGCTCCCCTGGCCTACATGAGGGGAAGGACCCTGGACAGCGCCTACATCATTCTGGACGAGGCCCAGAACACCACTCCGGCCCAGATGAAGATGTTTCTCACCAGAATCGGCTTCGGCTCCAAGGTGATTGTCACCGGTGACCAGACCCAGAAGGATCTTTCGCCGGGGACGGTGTCCGGCCTGGACATGGCGCTGAAAATCCTGGGAAAGATCGACGACATCGGCTTCTGCCGGCTGACCAACCAGGACGTGGTGCGCCATCCCCTGGTGCAGAAGATTGTGCAGGCCTACGATGACTACGAGAGCAAGATGAAGGACAAGGGAGAAAAGCCCGCCAGGGGCATAAGGAGAAAGAGATGACCATTGAGATTGAGTACGAGGCGGAGAAAAAACTGGATCTGCCTTATGAGAAGATTATCAGAGATGTGATTGAGGAGGCCATGGACTACGAGGGCTGCCCCTACGAGGCGGAGGTGAGCGTGGTGCTCACGGACAACCCCTCCATCCAGGAGATCAACCGGGATTACCGGCAGATTGACCGCCCCACGGACGTGCTCTCCTTCCCCATGGTGGATTATGAGCGCCCGGCGGATTTCTGCGGCCTGGAGGAGCAGGCGGAGGACTACTTTAACCCGGAGACGGGGGAGCTGATGCTGGGGGATATCATTGTGTCCGTTGACAAGGTGGAGGAGCAGGCGGAGAAGTACGGCCATTCTCAGGCCAGGGAGCTGGCCTTTCTGGTGGCCCACAGCATGCTCCACCTGTTTGGCTATGATCACATGGAGGAGGAGGAACGCCTGGTGATGGAGAGAAAGCAGGCGGAAATCCTGGAGAGGAGAGGGTACAGGAGATGAAGAGAGCGGGGGGATGGTTTCTCTGTCTGGGGACGGCAGTCCTGATGGCCGTGGGAGGCTGCGGGAATGCCCACCAGGAGGCGGTGAGCACGCTTCCGGCGGAGACGGAGGAGACGAGGAAGCCGGTGGAGGTCACGGCCGCGCCGGATCTGGAGACGACGGCGGAGTTTGTGCCGGAGGAGAGAATCGCCGTGGACGGGAGGATTCAGAGCTACCTCACCGGGGAGATGAAGCCGGTGGAGCAGGCGAACCGCCGGCCATTTGCGGTGATGATCAGCAACGACCGGGAATCCTGGCCCCATTACGGGATGGGCCGGGCCGGAGTCATCTATGAGGTGCCGGTGGAGGGCGATATGACCAGGTACATGGCGATCATGGAGGACTGTGACGATCTGGAGCGGATCGGCTCCGTGCGGAGCTGCCGCAACTGCTTCATCGATTTCGCCAATGAATTCGACGCCGTCTATGTCCACTACGGGCAGAGCACCTTTGCCAAACCCCAGCTGTCAGAGATCGACCACATCAACGGGCTGGAGGGAGTGGGAGAACAGGCATTTTACCGCAGTTCCGACCGGAAGGCCCCCCACAACGCCTACACCAGTTTTGAGCGCCTGGAGAAGACGGCGGCGGAGCTGGGCTACAGCCTGGAGTACGGGGAGGACTATGAGGGCCACTACCTCTTTGCCAGGGCGGACCGCCCCACGGTGCTGGAGGGGGAGGAGGCGGTTGCGGCCAGCCGGATTGTGCCCGGCTACCAGCTGTATCACCCCTACTTCCAGTACAGCAGCGAGGACGGGCTCTACCACCGCTACCAGTCGGATCAGCCCCAGAAGAGCGACGAGGGGCCGCTGACGGTGAAAAATGTGATTATTCAGTACTGCCAGGCCGGCTATTATGCCGACACCCTCTACCGCAACATCAATGTGAATACCTCGGAGTGGGGGTATTTCGCCACAGGGGGAAAGGCAGTGCCGATCACCTGGAAGAAGGAGGACGGCGTGACCCGCTACTATGGGCCTGACGGCCAGGAGATCCGCCTGAATCCGGGAAAAACCTGGGTCTGCATCCTCTCCACAGCGGATGTGGACAGAACGGAGTTTTATGGAGAGTAGAAAAAGACTGACGGCTGAAAAGAGGGGACGGGGGACCGGAAAGGGAGCCATCCCGGCGGCCTCGGTGCTGGCGGCGGCCTTCGGCGCCGGCGTTCAGCTGGCTGTGTTTGGCAGGATTGGGCAGAGCGGAGGCGTATTTTATACGTCTCCCTGTCTGGTTTATATGGGGATCTATGTGCTGACGGCCTTCTGCCTTCCCAGAGCGGCGGCAGCTGCGGTGTCGGGACGGGTGAGAAGGGGCCAGGCGGATCCTGGGGCTCTGCTGGCCGGATCCCTGGCTCTGGCGGCTGTGGCCGGCGGTGCAGGGGCGGCTCTCCTCGGCTTTGGCGGGGAGATGCTGGCGGCGTGGCCCGGCCGCCCCATGGAGCGGTACGCCTGGGAGGCCCTGGCCCCGGCGGTCTGGCTGATGGCCCTCCTCGGGGCTATGCGGGGACATTTCCTGGGGCTTGGGGGAAGCGCTCCGGCGGCGGTCTCCATGATTTTGGAGCAGGCGGCGGGCGGCGCGGCTGCCCTGTGGTTTGCCGGAGATGGCCTGCGGGAGGGAAGCCGCTCGGCGCTGGTGTACGGGGCGGAGGAGCTGGAAGGCGCTCTGGGAGCCGCCGGTGCCATGGCCGGTCCGGCTGTGGGGGCTGGGGCCGGCCTGCTGTTTCTCCTGGGGATGACGGTTCTCTGGAGGAAGAACCTTCTGCGGAGGACTTCCGGGAGAAAGGCCTCGCCGGCGAGACAGGTGATGCCGCTCTTGCTGGCCGGGATTCCGGGGCTTTTCATGGCCGCAGCGTGGGCCGGCGCCCTGGCTCTGCAGATCAAGTGGTACGGAACGGCGTCGGGGAATCGCTGGGGGGAGTTTGGCTTTTGGTGTCTGGCGGTATACCTCCTGGCCGCCGTCTCCGCCGCGGCGGGCGTCCCGGCGGCCTCCCGCCTGTCGGGGAGACGTCCGGGTGTCAGGGAGGGGCTGGTGCGCGCCCTGCGCCGCCTGCCGATTCCCTGTATCCTGGGGGCGGTGCTCCTGGCGGCTGGGGGCAGGATGGCTTTTGGGCTGCTGTTTGACGGAGCGCAGGCCTCCGGCCCTGTCTGGCTCGGAGCGGTGTGGGGATGCGCAGTCCCCGCCGCCTCCCTGGGGGCAGTCCTCACGGCGGCCCTGGGCGGATTTGGAAAGCGGGGAATCTCCGCCGCGGCCTGCCTTCTGTGCGCAGCTCTCCACGGGGGCCTTCTGCGGCTGTTTGCTGCGGCCTGGCCTGGTGCTCCGGCGGGGGCGGCGGCCGCTGTCTTCCTGGCCCTTCTGGCCCTCTGCGGCCTGGAAGGGGGGCTTTTGGCCCTCATGACTGCCGGGGGAGAGAGGAGAACGAGATGATTTACACGGTGACCTTTAATCCGTCCCTGGACTACACGGTGACGGTGGATGATTTTTTGCTGGGAAAGACCAACCGGACGGCCTCAGAGCAGATGACCCCAGGGGGAAAGGGGATCAACGTGTCTGCGGTGCTGAGAAATCTGGGGGTGGAGACGAAGCTTCTGGGCTTTACCGCCGGCTTTGTGGGGGAGGAGATCCGCAGAAGGCTGGAGGAAGCCGGCCTGGACTGCGATTTTATCCACCTGGAAGAGGGCTGCTCCCGGATCAATGTGAAGCTGAAAAATTATGACGGGACGGAGATCAACGGCCGCGGCCCGGAGGCGGGGGAGGAGGAATTTAACCGTCTCTTGGGACAGCTGGACAGCCTTGAGGCCGGGGACGGCCTGGTGCTGGCGGGAAGCCTGGCGGCCGGGCTGCCCTCCGATACCTACGGGAGAATCCTGGACCGCATCGCCGGGCGCGGAATTCTCACGGCGGTGGACACCGCTGGGAGGAGCCTTCTGGAGGCGCTTAAGGGGCGTCCGTTTCTCGTCAAGCCCAACCGGGACGAGCTGGAGGAGCTGTTTGAAGAGCGGGCGGATGAGCCGGAGAGGCTGGCCGCCCTGGCGGGGAGACTCCAAGATATGGGCGCCAGGAACGTGCTGGTCTCCCTGGGCGGGGACGGAGCTTTCCTGCTGGACGAGGTGAAGATGGGCCACAGGCTTGGCGCGCCAAAGGGAAGGCTGGAGAACTCTGTGGGGGCCGGAGATTCCATGGTGGCGGGCTTCCTGGCGGGGTGGCTGGAGAAGGGCAGTTACTCCCACGCCTTTGCCATGGGAGTGGCGGCCGGGAGCGCCAGCGCCTTCTTGCCGGGACTTGCTGGGAGAGAGGCGGTGCAGTCTGTGTATGGGCGGCTGGAGAAGGAGTTCCTCTTTCCGGTTGGGAGTTGACAGAAAAAGCCAAGTGTGCTAAATTAGGGCTTAGCAAAAATACGGTGACAGGGAGTAGTAGCCACAATTTCCGGCATCAGAGAGCCGCCGGCCGGTGAGAGGCGGTTGTCGGGCGGTGGTGAACTGGCCCTCGAGTAGCCGCCTGAACGGAAGCGGAGGTTTCCCAGTAGGAGCGGACGGAAGCCCGCCGTTATCGGGACGATGAGGGCACACGGACTTCGTGTGAAATAGAGTGGTACCGCGTGAGAGTCAGTCTTGCGTCTCTATGAGTTTGATGGAGACGCAGGACTTTTATTTATTTGGCGGGAAGTTTGGCTCCCCGCTGAAAAAACGTTTGAACGAGATCCCTGCGGCCGTTTATCAGACCCTTTAAAATGTTTGCATTAGAAGAAGGAGGAACTGTCATGGCACAGTACAACCACACGGCCATTGAGAAAAAATGGCGTGAAAATTGGGAGAAGCATCCCATCAATGTAAATGACGGCAAGAAGGAGAAATATTACTGCCTGGATATGTTTCCCTACCCGTCAGGAAGCGGCCTGCACGTGGGACACTGGAGAGGCTACGTGATCTCCGACGCCTGGAGCCGCTATCAGCTCTTAAAGGGCAAATACGTGATCCATCCCATGGGATGGGATGCCTTCGGCCTTCCGGCGGAGAACTACGCCATCAAGATGGGAGTGCACCCCGCCATCTCCACGGCTGAAAATATCAAGAATATCAAGCGGCAGATCAACCAGATTGCCGCCATCTACGACTGGGATATGGAGGTCAACACCACGGACCCGGCATTTTACAAATGGACCCAGTGGATTTTTGTCCAGATGTTCAAGAAGGGCCTGGCCTACGAGAAGGAGTTCCCCATCAACTGGTGCCCGTCCTGCAAGACCGGCCTGGCCAATGAGGAGGTGGTCAACGGCTGCTGCGAGCGCTGCGGCACCCCTGTGACCAAGAAAAATCTCCGCCAGTGGATGTTAAAGATCACCGACTACGCGGAGCGCCTGTTAAACGATCTGGACAAGCTGGATTGGCCGGAGAAGGTGAAGAAGATGCAGACGGAGTGGATCGGCAAGTCCTACGGCGCCGAGGTGGATTTCCCCATCGACGGGAGAGAGGAGAAGATCACGGTCTACACCACCCGCCCCGACACCCTGTACGGAGCCACCTTCATGGTGCTGGCACCGGAGCACGAGCTGGCGAAGAGCCTGGCCACCGACGAGACCAGGGAGGCGGTGGAGAAGTACATTTTTGACTCCTCCATGAAGTCCAACGTGGACCGCCTTCAGGACAAGGAGAAGACCGGCGTGTTCACCGGAAGCTACGCCGTCAACCCCTTAAACGGAGCCAAGGTGCCCATCTGGCTGTCCGACTACGTGCTGGCGGACTACGGCACGGGAGCCATCATGTGCGTGCCCGCCCACGACGACAGAGACTTTGAGTTTGCAAAGAAATTTGGACTCCCCATCGTCCAGGTCATCGCCAAGGACGGCAAGGAGATTGAAAATATGACGGAGGCCTACACGGAGGCCAGCGGAACCATGATCAACTCCGGCGAGTGGAACGGCATGGAGAGCTCTGTGCTGAAGAAGGAGGCGCCGGCCATGATCGAGGCCAGGGGCTTGGGCAAGAAGAGAGTCAACTACAAGCTCCGCGACTGGGTATTCTCCCGCCAGAGATACTGGGGAGAGCCCATCCCCATCATTCACTGCCCCAAGTGCGGCAACGTGCCGGTGCCGGAGGACCAGCTGCCCCTGACCCTTCCGGAGGTGGAGAAGTATCAGCCCACAGGCACGGGAGAATCCCCCCTGGCAGCCATCGACTCCTGGGTCAACACCACCTGCCCCTGCTGCGGCGGACCGGCGAAGCGGGAGACCAACACCATGCCCCAGTGGGCCGGTTCCTCCTGGTATTTCCTCCGCTATGTGGACAGCAAGAATGACAAGGAGCTGGTCTCCAGGGAGAAGGCGGACAAATACCTGCCGGTGGACATGTACATCGGCGGCGTGGAGCACGCGGTGCTGCACCTGCTCTACTCCCGGTTCTACACCAAGTTCCTGTACGACATCGGCGTCATCGACTTTGACGAGCCCTTCATCAAGCTGTTCAACCAGGGCATGATCACCGGAAAGAACGGCATCAAGATGAGCAAATCCAAGGGCAACGTGGTGTCCCCGGACGACCTGGTGCGGGATTACGGCTGCGACGCCCTGCGGCTCTATGAGCTCTTCGTGGGACCGCCGGAGCTGGATGCGGAGTGGGACGACAGAGGAATCGAGGGCGTGTCCCGCTTCCTGAAGAGATTCTACTCCCTGGTGATGGACAGCAAGGACAAGGACATCAAGGAGACCAAGGAGATGGTGAAGCTCCGCCACAAGCTGGTCTACGACATTGAGCAGAGATTTGACCAGTTCAGCTTGAACACCGTCGTCTCCGGCTTCATGGAGTACAACAACAAGCTCATCGATCTGGCGAAGAAGGAAGGCGGCATCGACAAGGAGACCTTAAAGACCTTCGTGATCCTGCTCTCCCCCTTCGCTCCCCACATGGGCGAGGAGCTGTGGGAGGCTCTGGGCGGCACCGACAGCGTATTCCACGCCACCTGGCCGGAGTGCGACAAGGAGGCCATGAAGGATGACGAGATCGCCATCCCCGTGCAGGTGAACGGCAAGACCCGCGCGGTGGTGAACCTCCCCGCGGACGTGTCCAAGGAGGAGGCGCTGGCAGCCGGCAAGGAGGCTGTGGCGGATAAGGTTTCCGGAACGGTTGTGAAGGAGATCTACGTTCCCGGCAAGATCATCAACCTTGTGGTAAAATAAAACATGAGAGACGGCGCGTGTGCTGCAATCCGGCGCATGCGCTGTTTTTCCGTGGGAAAGCGGAGGAAAGTACATTGGGTAAACGAGTAACGGATTTTTTGAAGAGGGAGACGGTGCTGTCTGCGGCGGCCGTGCTGGCGGTGATCTCCTGTTTCCTGGTGAGACCGGACCGGGAGTACCTGGGCTATGTGGATCTTAGAACCCTGATTCTCCTCTTCTGCCTGATGGCGGTGATGGAGGGATTTAAGCAGCTGGGGGCATTTCAGATGCTCTCCGCCTGCCTTTTGCGCCGGGTGGGAAGCGAGAGAGGGCTGGCGGCCTGCCTGGTCTTTCTCTGCTTTCTGGGAAGCATGGTGATCACCAACGACGTCTCCTTAGTCACCTTCGTCCCCTTCGGTCTCCTGGCCCTGGAGATGGCCGGATTGGGGGGCCGGGTGTGCCTGACGGTGACCCTCATGACCATCGCCGCCAACCTGGGCAGCATGCTGACGCCCATCGGCAACCCGCAGAACCTCTACCTCTACGGCCGGTCGGGGATGAGCGCCGGAGGATTTGTGGCCCTCATGTTCCCCTATGCGGCCCTGTCCGCCCTGCTGCTGGCGGCGGCCCTATTTCTGTTCTACAGGGGGGAGAGGGCGGACTGCAGCGTGGAGCCGCCCAGATCCCTGGACGGGAGAAGGCTGCTGTTCTACGGGGTGCTGTTTGGCCTCTGCCTGCTCACGGTCTCCGGGATCCTGCCGGAGGCGGCGCTGCTGGTGCTGATTGTGGCCGCTGTGGCTTGGGACCGCAGGGAACTGCTGGCCCGGGTGGACTACGGCCTTCTGCTCACGTTCGTCGCCTTCTTCGTCTTCATCGGCAATATGGGGCGCCTCCCCCAGTTCAAGGGATTTCTGGAGTCCATTCTGACGGGGAATGAGAGATTCGTCTCGGTGGTGGCCAGCCAGGTGATCAGCAATGTGCCGGCGGCCCTCCTCCTGTCAGGATTTACCGACCAGTGGAGGGAGCTGATCATCGGCACCAACCTGGGAGGACTGGGAACCCTGATCGCCTCCATGGCCAGCCTGATTTCCTACAAACAGATAGCCGTCCGCTATCCGGGGCAAAAGGGCCGGTACCTGGCGATGTTTACTGTGTGGAATGTTGTTTTTCTGGGAATTTTGCTGGCGGCGTCCGCCGTCCTGTGAGGAGAGATGGATATGAGAAGAAACGGTAAGAAGTGGATGGCCCTGCTGGGCTTAGTTTTTGCCGCGGCAGCGGCGGCGGTCTCCTACGGGGCCCAGAGCGGGCCGGGGATGGACCTGGTGACGGCAGCCGACGGGCGCACGGTCCGGGAGGAGGCGCAGAGTCTGGGAGAACCCGGGCAGCCTGGCGGTGCAGACGGGACTGGGGCTGAGGCGGCAGTCAGCACGGGTGCGGAGGACAGGGATGTCCTCACGGACCCGGAGATCACCGGGGATACGGACAAGCTCCTGGTGGTGCGCGGCCAGGGCGGGGCGTCGGTGCGGGTTGTCTACTACCGGGAGGAGAGCGGAGCGTGGAGCCAAGTGTTTGGAACGGAGGGCGTCTGGGGATTGAACGGCTGCACCGATGACAAGCGGGAAGGGGATAAGAAGACCCCCTGCGGAGTCTACCATTTCAACCAGGCCTTCGGCATTCTGGACGATCCCGGGGCAGTTCTCCCCTACCACAAGGTGACGGAGGACGACTACTGGGTGGATGACCCGGACAGCCGCCATTACAACCGCATGGTGAACGCTTCCCAGGTGGAGAAGGA
>DXEU01000174.1 GCA_019114845.1 Candidatus Lachnoclostridium stercoripullorum
GGGAGGAATTGGCAGGAAAATGGTGCAGAAAAGAGAGGAATATGGTATACTGGGATCGATGTATAAGGAACCGGTTCCGGAAAAGGATGGGAGAGGGTTCGAGAAAAGGAGGGTGGAAGTTTGGCGGGGAAAGTTACGATAGCAGATATCGCCGAGATGGCGGGAGTGGCAAAGAGCACGGTTTCACGGTATTTTAACGGGGGATATGTCAAGGAGGAGACCAGGGAAAAGATTCGGAAGGCGGCGGAGTCCCAGGGATACAGTCCCAATACCTTCGCCAGGCTGAAGGCCAGGGAGAGCGGAATGATCGGTGTGGTGGTGCCCTCCCTGAACTCCAAGATCAGCAGCCGGGTGATGACCAGCATCGACCGGTATATGCGGGAGGAAGGGTATGAGACACTGATCAAGAATTCTGATCACCAGATCGGACTGGAGCTGGCCAATATCCGCCGGCTGATGAGCCTGAATATGGACGGGATTCTGGTCAGCTCCATCTCCATTGTGGAGGAGCATCGAAAGCTGATTGCGGCGAGCCCGGTGCCGGTGGTGGTTCTGGCCCAGGAGTGCCCTTACGGGATCTCTGTGGTGGATGACGATTATGAGGCGGGCTACGCCATGGGGAGATATGTGGGACAGACCCGTCCGAAGCATCCCGCCTATCTGGGGGTGACAGAGGAGGACCGCGCGGTGGGCATCGTCCGCAGGCAGGGGGTTTTGGATGGGTTGAAGAGCTGCGGCGTGGAGCAGGTGAGGATTTTGACGGGAGATTACAGCTATGAGAGCGGACAGAACATGACGGGACAGCTGCTGTCGGACGGACCGGCGGACGCTGTGATCTGCGCCACGGACCGGCTGGCCTTTGGGGCTTACCGGGTGCTTCAGGCCCGCGGCCTGTCCATCCCGAAAGATGTGTCTGTGGCGGCCTTCGGCGGCTATGACGAGAGCGAGCTGCTCACCCCCCGACTGACCACGATCAAGTTTGACTCCTACGCCGTGGGGTATCTGGGGGCGGAGACGCTGCTCAAGTGTATCCGTGGGGAACCTGTGCCTAAAAAACAGGTGGTCAGTTTCCAGCTGATCGAGGGAGATAGCGTGAGACGATGAGAGAAAAATCAGGCCGATTGTGCAGAGTACACAAAAATCAGGCCTGATTTTTGTCAGTCAAAAACAGGAACCGGTTCCATAAAAACATTGACTTTATTGCTTAAAAAGACTAATATATTCATATGGAACCGATACCACATAAATGCGATTGAGAGCAGAGGAGGAGTTTTTATGGATTACGCGAAAGTTGCCGGTGAGGTGATCCGGTATGTGGGGGGAAAGGAGAACATCCGCTCCGTGACACACTGTGCCACGCGCCTGCGGCTGCAGCTGAGGGACAACAGCCTGCGGAATGAGGAGGCGCTGAGCGATGTGGAGGGGGTGAAGGGAGTCTTCCTGAGTCAGACCCAATTTCAGATTATCTTTGGATCCGGGACGGTGAATATGGTCTGCGATGAGGTGCTGAGGCAGCTGGGAAACTTGGATGAAGCCCAGCAGGCGCAGCCGGAGGAGAAGAAAGGGAATATCCTTCAGCGCTTTGTAAAAATGCTGAGCGATATATTTGTGCCCATTATCCCCGCTATTGTGGCAGGCGGTCTGCTCATGGGCCTGAACAATGTGCTGACGGCTGATCTGATCAACGGGCAGTCGATCATCAGCCTCTATCCTCAGTGGCAGGGGCTGGCGGCGGCCATCAATCTGTTCGCCAGCGCGCCATTTACCTTCCTGCCGGTGCTCATCGGCTTCAGCGCGGCCAGACAGTTCGGCGGAAACGCATTTTTGGGGGCGGCCATGGGCATGATCATGGTGCATCCGGACCTGATGAGCGCGTATCAGATCGGTGTGGGGGAAGCGCCGGTGTGGAATATATTTGGGTTGGAAGTGGCGGCCATCGGCTACCAGGGCACAGTGCTGCCGGTGCTGGCGGTGTCCTGGATTCTGGCAAATATTGAAAAGCGGCTTCACCGGGTGACGCCGTCCTGGCTTGACAACCTGACTACGCCGCTGCTGTCCATCCTGGTGACCTCTTTCCTGACTTTTATTGTGGTGGGGCCGGTGATGCGGGAGGCCGGCAATCTGCTGGCAGCGGGAATCACCTGGCTTTACAATACCCTGGGGGCTTTGGGGGGAGCTATCTTCGGACTGGTATACGCGCCCATCACCCTGACGGGGATGCATCACAGCTTTATCGCCATTGAGACGCAGCTGATCGCCGACAGCGCCAGCACCGGCGGCAGCTTTATCTTCTCCACCGCCAGCATGAACAATGTGGCCCAGGGAGCAGCCGTTCTGGCAGTGCTGATGCTCACCAAGAACGATAAGATGAAATCCATCTGCTCCGCTTCCGGCGTGTCCGCCCTGCTGGGCATCACCGAGCCGGCGATGTTCGGCGTGACGCTGAAGTTAAAATATCCGTTTTACGCGGCGATCATCGGCTCCGCTGCGGGGAGTGCCTACCTGGCGGCCACAAGAACCCTGGCCCAGGCGCTGGGCGCCGCCGGCATTCCCGGTTTCATCTCCATGAGGCCGGATCATTATCTGGATTTTGCCGTGGGCTTGATTTTGTCCATGGCGGTCTCCTTCCTGCTGACAGTATTTTTCTGGAAGAAAAATCACCTGGAGGAGGAGCCGCAAAAGGCGGCCTTTTTGAAGGGCCAGTCAGCGCAGGCGGCTCCTGCGGCAGTTGCTTCCGCAGCGGCTGGAGGGATGGAGGAGATCCTCTGTGCTCCAGTATCTGGCCGCCTGATGCCGGTGTCGGAGGCTGCGGATGAGGCCTTCGCCTCCAGGGCCCTGGGGGACGGGATTGCCGTGGATCCGGAGAACGGGGATATCTGCGCGCCCTGCAGCGGGACGGTGAGTATGATTTTCCCCACAGGACACGCGGTGGGACTGACCACCGAAAAGGGGACGGAAATCCTGATCCATGTGGGCATCGACACGGTCAAGCTGAATGGGGAAAGCTTTGAAATCCTCGTAAAACAGGGGGAGGAAGTGAAGACGGGGGATCTTCTGATCCGGGCAGATCTGGACAAAATCCGTAAAGCCGGATACAATCCGCAGACCATGATGATTCTCCCGGAGCTGGAGAACGCTTCCGTGGAAGTGTTCCCCAAGGCAGCGGCAAAAGCCGGCGAGAAGGCGCTGGCGATTCACAGAAAGTGAGGGGGACGCCTGTGAAAATTGAAAAGTATAGCAGAGTGACGAGAGAAGATTACGAGCAGTGGTTCAGGGAAAACGCGTCTCTCCGGGAGAAAGTGGAGCGGGATTCCCTGCGCCTCAGATACCATCTCATGCCGGAGACGGGATGGCTCAACGATCCCAACGGTCTGATGGAGTGGAACGGAACGTACCATATTTATTATCAGTATGACCCTTTTGACGCGGAGGGCAATTTAAAGCTCTGGAATCACTGCGCCACCAGAGATTTTGTCCATTACGAAAACTGGGGGCCGGTGCTGTTTCCCGATCAGGATTTTGACGCCCA
>DXEU01000175.1 GCA_019114845.1 Candidatus Lachnoclostridium stercoripullorum
GGATCAAATAAACGAAATCAATCGAGATAGCGAGTTCTATAAGACAATCTTGAAAGAGAGGCTTCGCGTAGCATGAAATATTCAGGGAGGAGGAGACTTGCAGATGGAAACAAACGCTCCAGAGAAAAACAGGGCAGAGCTGATCTGCCAGATTGATGATGTACTTACATATGCGGCTGTGCATAATGGGATACAGATTGTCCGCTCTGTGGGAGTCCGCAGCCTTTCGGAGGCGGATATGGAGGACGTGGTGCTCAAGATCGACAGCGACAATGGGGTGATCGAGCATTACGAGGTGGGGATACAGAAACTGAAGGCGGGGGAGGAGGTGTGCGTGAAAGACATTCGCGTGAATGTCAACGCGGATTACCTCTCGTCCCTCACGGAGAGGAGTATGTGCAGACTGACCGTGAGTGCCTGCCTCGAGGAGGAGGTTTTGGCGTCTGAGGTCAGGTACATCACGGCGCTGGCCTTTGACCAGTGGCCGGGGCTTCAGTACACGCCGGAGCTTCTGGCGGCGTTTGTGACGCCCAATCATCCGGTGGTCAGCAGCCTGCTGCAGCTTTCCGCAAAGTACCTGGAGCAGTGGACAGGGGACCCGTCCCTGGCGGGCTATCAGTTTAAGGACCCCAACCGGGTAAAAAAGATGGCGGCGGCGGCCTATGCGGCGATTCAGCAGAGAAATATTACGTACGCGGAGCCGCCTTCCAGTTTTGAGGAATTTGGGCAGAGAATCCGCCTGGCCGACGCGGTCATGGACCAGCACATGGGCACCTGCATGGATCTGACGCTTCTCTACGCGGCGTGCCTGGAGGCCATGGGGCTGAATCCGGTCATGGTCATGATGCGGGGACATATTTTCGCGGGGGTGTGGCTCATCGAGGAATCCTTCCCGGATATGGTGATGGACGACCCGTCCCAGCTGGAAAAACGAATGTCCAAGGGAATCCATGAGCTGGTGGTCGTGGAGTGCACGGCCGTGTGTGCGGGGAGAGACAGGAGCTTTGACGAGGCGGTGGCCCAGGCAGAGCGAAATGTGGGAAATTATAATAATTTTGCCTTTGTGATCGACGTGAGGCGGGCGAGAAGCATGGGAATCCGTCCGCTCCCGGCCAGGGTGAAGACGGACTTCGGATTTCAGGTGATCCATGAGGAGCGGGGGGAGAAGGAAGTCACCCAGGCCCCCGCGGAGGTGGGGGAGACGTTTGATCTGTCCCGGCTGGCGGACAGGGAGAAGGCGACAAAACAGACCCAGTGGGAGCGGAAATTGCTGGATCTGAGCCTGAGAAATATGCTGATCAATATGCGCCTGACCAAGGCGGTGGTTCCGCTGCTCTCCTCGGATGTCAGCGTGCTGGAGGATGCCCTGGCGGACGGGGAGGAGTTCCAGATTCTCCCCAGACCCGCAGACATGAAGATTTCCGGGGAGGACGGAGTCCCCGTGGAGCTGCTGAGCGATCTGGGGCCGTTTTCTGATTTTATCGCCCTGGAGGGAAAGCACCGCAGGCTCCATTCTTTCTACACAGAAAAGGAGCTGGGCAGCTGCCTGATGAAAATGTACCGCTCGGCCAAGACCTCCCTGGAGGAGAACGGGGCCAGCACCCTCTATCTGGCAGTGGGACTGCTGCGCTGGTTTGAGAGCGAGAAGTCGTCCGCAGCCAGGTATGCCCCCATCGTTCTGATCCCGGTGGAGATCCACCGCAAATCCGCCGCCAAAGGGTATGCGCTGTATATGCGGGACGAGGATGCACAGATCAATATCACGCTTTTGGAATTTTTGAAGCAGAATTTTGATATACAGATATATGGCTTGAATCCGCCTCCCGCGGACGATCACGGGCTGGATATCCCCAAGATTTTCGCCATCATCCGCCGGGCGGTTATGAACCTGCCCATGTGGGATGTGGTGGAGGCGGGTTTTGTGGGGAATTTTTCATTTTCCCAGTTCGTGATGTGGAACGACATCCACAATCAGAGTGATTTTCTGGAAAAGAATAAGATTGTGCGCAGCCTCATCAAGGGGGCGGTGGACTGGGACTGTACCGTCCCCCAGAGCGTGGACGCGGAGGAGGCGCTCCTCCCGGTCACGGTGGACGCCTCCCAGCTCAGGGCGATCAATATGGCGGCCGGCGGGGTGAGCTTTGTGCTCCACGGCCCGCCGGGAACCGGAAAATCCCAGACGATCACCGCCATGATCGCCAACGCCCTGGCGAAGGAGAAGACGGTTCTGTTTGTGGCGGAGAAAATGGCCGCCCTGGAGGTGGTGAAGAAGCGCCTTGCCTCCCTGGGAATCGAGAATTTCTGCCTGGAGCTGCACTCCAATAAGGCGACGAAAAAGATGGTGCTGGACCAGCTGAAGCAGAGCCTTGAGATGGATGCCCGCGCCTCCCGGATGAACTACGGGCAGAAGATTCAGGATATTCGGAATATGAGGGCGGAGCTGGACGGCTACTCGAAGGCGCTGCACGCGGGGAGGCCGTTTGGAAAGAGCCTCCGCCAGCTGATCGACGTCTACGAGCTGATCCCGGATGTGGGCGGGGAGATCCATTTCTCCTCCCAGTACGCCGGAAACTTGAGAGAGTGTGATCTTGACGCGCAGACGCAGCTTTTGGAGCAGCTGGTGGCGGCGGGAAAAGCGGTGGGACATCCCCATGGGAGCCCGCTAAGTGCGGTTCACAGGCGGGAGTACGATCAGAGAATCAAATTTGACTTGGAGCCGCTGCTTGCGGCGTACCGGTCAGCCCTGGAGGCGCTGGCGGAGAACGGGCGGAACTATGCGGAGCGGATGCAGATGGCTCTTCCGGTGTCCGGGGAGGACTGGGAGGCGCTCTGCGCCGGCGCCAGCTGCATGGCGGCCATGGAGGAGATTCCGGCATTTTTGAGAAGCGCGGATGCGGTGGACAGAGAGTTTGAGTATCCCAAGTCCTGTCTGAGGCAGAGAGCGTTGGCCCGGAAGAAAAAAGAGGATCTGCTTCGTCTGTGGAATGAAAATTTCCTGCGGATGGATATGGAGTATTTCCGGGGGAAATTTGATCAGGCAAACAAAAAGTTCTTCGGAAAAGGGCGAGCCCTGTCGGCCCTGACGGCGGAGCTTCAGGCGTATGCCTCCTTCCAGGTGGAGACGGAGAAGATACCGGCCTACCTGACGGAGGTGACCTTCTGCCAGCAGGAGATAAAGGCTGCGGAGAGCCTGGAGGAGGGGCTTTCCGCTGATTGGAAGAAGATCACGGCGCGGTGCGCCACCCTGGAAGACTTAGAGAATTACGAGAGGGAGATTGCATTCCAGCTGCAGTCGCTGAAGCCGTTTGCCGCCCAGATTCGCAAGCTGGAGCGGGAGGGGACGCTCTCGTCTGTGGTGCAGCTCTCCGATGAGGTGCTGGCGGGGTGGAAAACGGTCAGAAAATACGAGCAGGACGTGACGAAATTCCTGGATTTGCGGTTCAGACAAGGGGAAAAAGCCTGGATCGACGAGCGCCTGGAGATGTGCGCCGTCATCCTGGAGAATGCCGCCCTGCTGAAGGACTGGATTATGTACCGGCAGCTCGAGGGAAGGTGCCGGGAGTGCGGGCTCGGGCCCGTGTGCGACGCCTACGAGGCGGGGATGGCCCATGAGGACGTTATGAACGCCTATCTGAGATCCATTTACCGGGCGATTATACGGACGGTCATCGAGAGGGAGCCGGTGCTCAACAGCTTCACCGGGACGAGCTTCAATGAGAAAATCGCCCAGTTTAAAAAGATGGATCAGGAGTTTATGGAGCTCACCAGGGAGGAGATTTTCTGCAGGCTGACCAGCCGCCTGCCGTCCGCCGGCGATTCCACGGAGGTCAGCCGGGAGCTGAACATTCTGTGCCGGGCCATCAGCAGCAACGGGAGAGGGATCTCCATCCGCTCCCTGTTTGAGCAGATTCCCACGGTTTTAAAAAGGCTCAGCCCCTGTATGCTCATGAGCCCCATCTCGGTGGCACAGTACCTGGCGGCGAAAAATGATCTTTTCGACATTGTCATTTTCGATGAGGCCTCCCAGCTGCCCACCTGCAAGGCGGTGGGGGTGCTGGCCCGAGGGAAAAATGCCGTGATTGTGGGAGATCCCAATCAGATGCCGCCCACCAGCTTCTTCGCGGGAAATGCCGTGGACGAGGACAACCTGGACCTGGAGGATTTGGACAGCATCCTGGACGACTGCCTGGCTTTGGGGATGCCGCAGACCCATCTGCACTGGCATTACCGCAGCAGGCATGAGAGTTTGATTGCGTTCAGCAACCGGGAATTTTATGAGAATTCCATGCTGACCTTCCCCTCCGTCAACGACCGGGAGAAGAAAGTGCGGCTGGTGAAGACAGACGGCTTTTTCGAGCGCGGGAAGGGCCGGGTGAACGAGGGCGAGGCGCGGGCCATCGTCCGGGAGATCAAAAGGAGGTACAAGGATCCGGAGCGGCGGAGCCAGACCATCGGCGTGGTCACATTTAACCTCAGCCAGCAGACGCTCATCGAGGATCTGCTCCAGGAAGAATATCAAAAGGACGCGGAGTTTGACCGGTGGGCCAACGCGGGGGAGGAATCGCTGTTTGTCAAGAACCTGGAAAATGTACAGGGGGACGAGAGGGATGCGATCCTGTTTTCCGTGACCTACGGGCCGGACGCGGAGGGAAAGCTCTCCCTGAATTTTGGCCCGCTGAACAAATCCGGCGGCTGGAAGCGGCTGAATGTGGCGGTGTCCAGGGCCAGGTCGGAGATGGCCGTCTTCACCTCCATGACGGCGGACAGGATCGATTTGAGGCGTACCAAGTCCAAGGGAGTGGAGGCCTTGAAGGACTTCCTGGAATTTGCCGAGAAGGGCAGGCTGCAGGAGGGGCCGAGGGACGAATTTTACCAGAAAAATCAAGGGATTTTGGAGCACATCTGCCGCCGGATTGAGGAGGAAGGCTTTCGCTGCCAGACGGGGGTGGGCCATTCAAAGTTCAAGATTGATATCGCGGTTCTCAACCCGTACTGTGAGGAGGAGTACCTCCTGGGGATTATGCTGGACGGATCTTCCTACGCCCAGTCGGAGAACACCAGGGACAGGGAGGTGGCCCAGCCGGGTGTTCTCAAAGGGCTGGGCTGGAAACTTCACCGTGTCTGGACCATGGACTGGTGGGACAACCGGGCTCGGGAGCTGGAGAAGATCGTGCAGATCCTGAGACAGGAGAGGGAGGCCGCCAGGGTGAAAGCGGAGTCGGCCAGTCCGGAGAGCGCGGCCAGCCCGGCGGAGGAGCCGGCCAGTCCGGAGAGCGCGGCCAGCCCGGCGGAGGAGGCAGAGACGCCAGAGATCCCGGAAAGTCCGGCCAAGATGGAGAAGATTGCCGCGATCCAGCCGGAGGAGCAGCCGCCGTCCCGGGAGCCAGCAGAGATCCGTGCATACGAGATCACAGACTATGTCGCCGCCCAGTTTGAGGTGACACCTATGGCTTCGTCGGAGTACGTGCTGAGGGAGAATCTGGAGCGGATTGCGGAGCGGCTCCAGGCTATTGTGGACGCGGAGGCTCCGATTGCCGGGGACCGACTGATCAAAAAGGCGCTCCGGGCATTTCGGATCGCGCGCTCCAGCCCGGCCACCCTGGAGGCGACGGAAAAGCTCTGAAAAAGATACGCGCGAAGGTGAACAAGCAGGCGGGAGTCAAATTTTACTGGGGCAAGGAGCAGGATCCGGAGGCGTACTCGCTCTACCGCCTGGATGCGGGCGCTGACGACCGGCGGCTGCCGGAGGAGATCTGTCAGCAGGAGCTGAAAAATGCCCTCTGCGCCACCCTGAATGAAAAAGGCCCCCTGGAGAAGGAACTGCTGGTCCGAGAGACCGTGCGGGCCATGGGATATGCGCGGAGCGGCCAGGCGCTCTCGGCTGCATTGGAGAGAGGGCTGAAATACGGCAGAAAAACCGGGGAGATTGTGCTGAATGAAGACGGCCAGTTCTGCTTGGGAAAGGCAGGGGGAGTCCATTAAAAGCGCTGGAGGAAAAGGAAATTCAGAAAGGAGACCTCATATGATCATCAAAGACCAAATCATATACGCCATGGGCGAGAACAGGGAGAGCGCCGTCCGCGTTCCCCAGAACCAGATCATCACCTTCCACACCAGGGACTGTTTCAACAACCAGGTCACCTCGGAGGAGTACGTGATGGACAGCCTGGACTGGGACCACATCAATCCGGCCACAGGGCCCGTCTATGTGGAGGGGGCAAAAGCCGGGGATGTGCTGAAGGTGGAGATCCTGGAGATTGAGCTGGAGGAGGAGGGAACCATGTGCTG
Organism: Candidatus Lachnoclostridium stercoripullorum; assembly: GCA_019114845.1. Taxonomy (GTDB): domain Bacteria; phylum Bacillota; class Clostridia; order Lachnospirales; family Lachnospiraceae; genus Lachnoclostridium_A; species Lachnoclostridium_A stercoripullorum. The sequence continues at coordinate 6,289 of DXEU01000175.1, forward strand.
CCTCCCGGGGGACGGCGTGCTGGGGCCGGACGTACAGCAGAGCAGCGTGAAAAAAGTGCCTGTGCGGGACGGGGTCTGCCTGTTTGACGGGATACAGATCCCCGCAAATCCCATGATCGGCGTCATCGGGGTCGCCCCGGCGGGGGATCCGGTGCCCTGCGGGACGCCTGGCTCCCACGGCGGAAATATGGACAACACGAAGGTCGCGGCGGGGAGCATTCTCTACCTGCCGGTGTTTCACGACGGCGCCTACTTTGCCTGCGGCGATGTCCACGCCTGCATGGGCGACGGGGAGATCATGGTCAGCGGCGTGGAGATCGGGGCGAAGGTGAAGGTTCGATTTGAGGTGATCCGCGGCATCTCCATCGAGGATCCGCGCCTGGAGGACAAGGCCTGCATCTACACCATCGCCTCGGACAAGGACCTGGAAAAGGCGGTGTACAAGGCGACGAAGGCCATGTGCGGCGTGCTGGAGAAAAATTTGAATTACTCCCTGAACGAGGCGGGAATGCTGATGAGCGCCTGCGGAAACCTTCAGTTCTGCCAGGTGGTGGACCCGGAGCGGACGGTGCGGATGGCCATTCCCAAGGCTGTCTGCGGCTGCGTGCTGCCGCGGAAGTAGAGGTGTAGAGAGGAGGTGCCTGCCATGCGAGTGGGAGTTGTGGGAAATGGAAACATTGTCAGACGTTTTTTGAAGGATGCCGCCGGCCTGGAGAAGGTCAGCCTGAAGGCCATCTGCGTCCGGGAAAAGAGCCTGGAGAAGGGGCAGAACCTGGCGGATATCTACGGGATGGATGTTTATACGGATTACGGGGAATTTTTGCGGGATCCGGAGGTGGACACGGTCTACATCGGCCTCATAAACACCCAGCATTACCCCTACGCCAGGGGAGCGCTTCTGGCGGGAAAGCATGTGATCTGCGAGAAGCCCCTGACGGTGACTGCCGTCCAGGCGGAGGAGCTGGCTGGGCTGGCCAGAGAGCGGGGACTGTTTTTCTGGGAGGCATTTAAACTGCCCTACGGCCCGCTGCTGCCGGCGGTGAAGGAGGCTCTTCCCCTGCTGGGCCCCATCCGGGCGGTGCAGTGCAGCTACTGCCGCACGGGAAAGGCCTACGAGGAATACCTGGCGGGGAACGTGCGGCCGGTGCTTGACCCGGACTGCGCGGGCGGGAGCCTGCACGATGTGAACATTTACAATCTCCACTTTGTCGTGAGCCTGTTTGGAGAGCCGCTGGGTCTCTCCTACACGGCCAACCGCGGCTTTAACGGGGCGGACACCTCGGGGACGGCGGTTCTGCGCTATGACGGCTGCTTTGCGGTGTGCACGGCGGCCATGGACTGCAGCAGCGACAACTTCTGCATGGTTCAGGGGGAGAGGGGATGGATCCGCACGGACGGCCCCATCAGCTCCGCCTCCCGGGCGGTGATCCGCCTGGCGGGGGAGGAGGAGCTGATACTGGCGGAAAATCCCGAGGGAGGCAGCCTGCGCCCGGAGATCCAGGCCTTCGCAGAGCAGCTTGAGGCGGGAGACACCGCTCCCTGCTATGGGATGCTGGAGCACAGCCTGCGGGTGATGCGGGTTTTGGAGGCCCTGTCGGTATGATCATAAGCGCCAGCCGGAGGACGGACATCTCCACCTACTATTCAGAATGGTTCTTCAACCGGCTCAGGGAGGGGTACGTGCTGGTGAGAAATCCCATGAATGCCCGCCAGATCTCCCGGATCTCCCTCTCCCCGGAGGCGGTGGACGGGATCGTATTCTGGACCAAAAATCCAGTCCCCATGCTGAGCCGCCTGGGGGAGCTGGAGCCGTACCCCTACTATTTTCAGTTCACCCTCACCGCCTACGGCCGGGATGTGGAGCCGAATCTTCCCGGGAAAAACGGGGTCCTGATCCCGGCGTTTCAGGAGCTGTCGAGGATGGCCGGGAGGGAGAGGGTCGTCTGGCGGTACGCCCCCATCTTTCTGAGCGACAGGTATACCGTGGACTACCACTGCCGGTATTTTCGGGTGCTTGCGGCCAAGCTGGGGGAGTATACGGAGAAATGTACCGTCAGCTTCCTGGACTTCTACCGCAGCACGGCGAGAAACATGCGCTCCCTCCATATCCGGGAGATGACGGCCGCCCAGCAGCGGGAGATGATGGAGCGGTTCTCAGAGATTGCCGGAGAATACGGGCTCTATATAGACACCTGCTCGGAGGCCATTTCCCTGGAGGATCTGGGGGTTTCCCACGCCAGCTGCGTGGACCGGGAGCGCTTAGAGCGGATCGGGGGATACAGGCTGAATGTGGGCCGGGACCGGAATCAGAGAAAGGAATGCGGATGCGCGGCCAGCGTGGATATCGGGGCTTACGATACCTGCGGGAATGGCTGCCTGTACTGCTACGCCACGGATAGCCCTCCAAGGGCGGCGGAGCGTGTGCGGGCCCACCGCCCGGACTCCCCGATTTTGTTTGGAACCGTCGGCCCGGAGGATGTGATTCGGGAGAGGGAGGCCGTATCCCTCAGGGAACAGCAGCTGTCGCTCTTCGACCTCCCGTGAGGGAGGAGAGCGCATGGGCTCAGAGATAAAGACATTGGAAAAAGACCAGGAGGTACTCAGAGAATGGACAGAAAAATTGTGATTGTGAACGCAGAGAAAATGGATTATGACCACCGGCTGGATTTCTCAGCCATGGGGGCGAGGGCGGAGATCTATCCCGACAGCACGCCCCAGGAGATTCTGGAACGGGCAGCGGGGGCGGAAGTGCTGGTGACGAAGGAACTGCCGGTGCCGGGAGAACTGATCCGCAGCCTTCCGGAGAGTGTGAAGCTGATCTGCGAGGCGGGCACCGGCTACAACAACATCGACCTGGACGCCTGCAGAGAGCGGGGGATCATGGTGTGCAACGTGCCCTCCTACTCCACCCAGCGGGTGGCCCACACCGTCATCATGATGATTTTGAATCTGAGCAGCTCCATGGGGAAGCAGCAGCGGATGCTCTTTGAGGGCAATCACGACAATTTCACGAAGCGGCTGACGGTGGAGCACAGGGAGGTCAACGGCAAGACTCTGGGGATCGTGGGCGCCGGCCACATCGGCCGGGAGGTGATCCGGGTGGCCCAGGCCATGGATATGAAAATCCTGGCCAGCTCCCGCCGCCAGCGGGAGGATGAGGACGGCATCCATTTCGTCTCCCTGGAGGAACTCCTGCGGGAGAGCGACTACGTCTCCCTTCACTGTCCTCTGACGGAGGGGACGCGGCATATGATCGACGGGGAAAAGCTGGCCATGATGAAGCCCACGGCGTTCCTCATCAACACGGCCAGGGGTGCCCTCATCGACGAGAAGGCCCTGATCGCAGCCCTGAAAAATGGCGGCATCGCCGGGGCCGGCCTGGACGTCCAGGAGGAGGAGCCGCCCAGGGAGGACAGCCCCCTCTACACCATGGACAATGTGATCCTCACGCCCCACATGGGCTGGCGGGGCCTGGAGACCAGACAGCGCCTTTTGGACCTCACGGCGGAGAACATCCGGGCGTATATGGATGGAACGCCGAAAAATGTGATTGTACAGTAGGGTCAGCCGGTAATGCCCATGATCAGACCGATCAGAACCATATTTACAATGGAGATAATCAAAAACAATTTGCCGTAGAACTTGATCCAGGAAGTATACTCGATTTTGGACACATTTAAGGCGCTCATTACAGTTCCTGAGGTGGGAATAACACCTACAATGTGGTGGGCTGCGATATAGATGGTGATCATCAGCTCCGGCGCAAAGCCCAGAGATTTAGCAAGGCTTCCCATAGTGGGGATGGTTGCGGACGCCAAGCCTGAGGTGGAAACGATCAGGAAGGTGAATCCGCTGTAGAATATGTAGGACAGGGTGGAGAACAGCCCGCTGGGTACACCCTGAAGGGCATTAGTACCTGCGTTTAACAGATACATGTCAAAGCCCGTATTGCTCATAATAGCGGATACTCCTCTGGACAGTCCGACAATCAGTGCGGCGCCCAGAAGATCACCGGCACCGGCGACGATGAGACCAATAATTTGTTTCTCCTTGAGTCCGTTGAGGTAGCCGATCACGAAGGAGAGGATCAGGAACCAAATGCACAGTTCACTGAAGTACCACTCTCCGAAGGGGGTTCCAGTCAGGAAGGAAGACCAGCCTTCGAAAATGTGGATTCCGTAATCCGCCCAGGGGATCAGGGCGACGATCATGACGACGAAAGAGAACGCGAACAGCATCAGTGTGCGTCTCATGCGGGAGGTAAATTCGATCTCCTGGTTTTTTGCGTCAGATTTTCCAAAAGATTTCAAGGCGAGTTCTTTCTCGGCGCTTGTGAGTACGGAGTTGGCGGAATTCTTTTTCACCTTCAGCGCATATCTGACGGTGTAAATACAGGAAATTGCAAAAGAGCTCAGCCAGACCAGAGTGCCCATGCCCAGCACGATGGCCTGGTTTGGCTCAATCCCCACATCCCTGAGGGCGTCGATGGCCACGCTGGTGGCGAAGGGGTTGATGGTGGATCCGGAAACACCGGAAATGATGCCGCAGAGAATCGTGGCGGTGGCGGTGACACTGTCAAAGCCGCAGGCCAGCATGGTGCTGATTAAAAGGGGATAAATGGCCAGGGCCTCATCAGAAAGTCCATAGCTGGTGCCTCCTAAGGAGATGATAAACATAATGATCGGGATCAGCAGAACTTCCTTGCCGTTCATGCGCTTGACGATCCGGCCGATTCCAATCTCCAGTGCCCGCGTTTCGTTGACAATTCGCAGGTAGCCTCCGATGATGAAGATGAAGAGAATGACGGACACGCCGTTCTGGAAGCCTTCAATGGGGGCCATGAGTGTCATCCCAAGGGTTGCATGAGTGATATCAGGAATAAACCACGTAAGGATGGCGATCAGGACGATGACGCCAAAGATGATTACGTAGGAAGTGGGCATTGTGAATTTCTTTTTCGCGTTCATAATTAATCCTCCATCTGTTTTTTATTTTGCAAGAACTCAGCTTTGACGTCTTCTGCCAGAGAGGGTGTGCTGATTAGATCATAGGCGGACATGGCGATAATCTTTGCGGCGCAGACGATCGCGTCATGGGCAGCGTGAGATTTGCCGGCGTCGATGAAGGCCTGTGAATGAGAAGGAGTTCCCTCGTCCACGAAAGCGATTCGCAGACAGGTTCCAGGAACAAGGAAAGTCACATTTCCGAAGTCGGTGGAGCCTGTTTTTTCTCTGGAAGGGCGGATGGTGGGCGCGTTCACCAGCTCAGCGTTGGCCATGATGACCTGGTTCAGCTTTCTGGCGGGCACTTTGCTCTCGAAGCGCTCTCCGTACTGGATTTCATACTGAGTATCTGTCATGATGCAGGCGCCCTTGACCACATTTTCAAAGCGGCGAATGATCTCATTCAGGTAGATGGAATTGTAGGATCTGAGATCGAAGTCCGCCTCCGCTGTGGCAGGGACGGCGTTAGCGCTGCCGGGAACGCTGGTGACTGTGTAATGGATCCTGGTATCATCTTTGAGGTGTTCGCGGAGAAACTCCGTACCGTTGAAGGTGAGGATCATGGCATCCAGAGCGCTTCGGCCTTTTTCAGGCGAGATGGCAGCGTGAGAGGTTACGCCGTGGTAGATCACATGGGCGGAGATCAAGGCCATGCTCTTTACGTCCGTCTGGGTAGAGTTTCCTCCATGGATCATAAGGGCGATGTCAATATCTTGAAAGCAGCCATTTTTGATCATGGCCTTTTTGCCGCCGGATGTCTCCTCTCCCGGGGTTCCATATACGACGAGTTTGTATGGGCGGGAGGCGTCGCGGAAACATTCTTTCAGGGCGCAGGCGGCGCCCAGAATCCCGGGACCCTGCATATGGTGGGCACATCCGTGCCCCAGAGCTTTTAGGGCGTCGTACTCACACAGAAGACCGATGGAAATCCCGCCGGTTCCATTTTCAAACACGGCGCGGAAAGCGGTGGGGAGTCCTCCGATGCCCCTTTCAACAGCAAATCCGTTTTTTTCCAGATAATCCTCCAGCAGCGCAGAGGTTTTATATTCCTCAAAAGAAATTTCTTTCAGATCAAAGATCTGGTCTGCCATATCGCATAATTCCTGCTTTCTGCAGTCGATGCAAGCTTCGAGTTCTTTTTTGACTTTATCTTCCATAGTACCCAATTACCCTTTCATCACATTTTCCAATTCTTTTTCCGTATTGCTGATTTCGTAGAGCAAACGGTTTTTTTGCCGCACAAATTCCGTCATATAAAACAGAAATTCTGAATCGGCGGTGTTGGCTTTGTAGATT
>DXEU01000176.1 GCA_019114845.1 Candidatus Lachnoclostridium stercoripullorum
CGAAGCGGATTCGAGCTTAGCCCGGCGAAGGGAAAGCGAGAAGGAGCGAAGCGGATTCGAGCTTAGCCCGGCGAAGGGAAAGCGAGAAGGAGCGAAGCGGATTCGAGCTTAGCCCGGCGAAGGGAAAGCGAGAAGGAGCGAAGCGGATTCGAGCTTAGCCCGGCTTTTTCCTCTTCTTCCGGCGCTGGCGGAGCTTCTCCCGCAGGCGGCACAGCAGCTCCACTGCCATCTGATTTGCGATCTGTCCCACACAGACACCTCCTTCAGAATTTTCTATCATTATACCACCTGTCAGCTAAATCTTCCAGATAGAAAGCGCAGCAAAAAAAACGTGCGGAACCCGTTTTCATTCCACCGTTCTTCATGTATAATAAAGACAGCAAGATCGAGACGCAATTTTCACAGACAAGACGGGAGGGATTCCATGAAATTGACGTTTATCGGGGCGGACCACGAGGTGACGGGGAGCTGCCATTATGTGGAGGCCGGGGCCACAAAATTTCTGGTGGACTGCGGCATGGAGCAGGGAATCAATGTGTATGAGAACGCGGAGCTTCCAGTGCCCTATTCCGATATCGATTATGTGCTTTTGACCCACGCCCACATCGACCACGCGGGGCTGCTGCCCTACATTTTTGCCAGGGGCTTTCGAGGGCAGATCGTAACCACCATCGCCACGGCGGATCTGTGCGACATCATGCTCCGCGACAGCGCCCATATCCAGGAGATGGAGGCGGAGTGGAAGAATCGGAAAGCCCGCCGGGCGGGGAGAAAAGAGGTCGAGCCCCTCTACACAGTCAACGACGCCAATCAGGTGCTGAAATATTTCTACCCGGTGCACTACGGGGAGACCGTGACGCTGTCGGACAGCCTGACCGTGCGCTTTACGGATGTGGGCCATCTTCTTGGTTCAGCCTCCATCGAGGTGTGGCTGACGGAGGGGGAGGTGCAGAAAAAACTGGCCTTCTCCGGCGACATCGGCAACAAGAGAAAACCGATCATCCGGGACCCCCAGTATCTGGACACGGCGGACTACGTGGTGATGGAGTGCACCTACGGGGATCGCCTGCACCAGAACAAGGACCACGACCACGAGGCAGAGCTGGCGGGGATTATCCAGGAAACGTTGGACCGGGGAGGAAATGTGGTGATTCCGGCCTTCGCCGTGGGCAGAACCCAGGAACTCCTGTATTTTATCCGCCACATCAAGCAGCACGGGCTGGTGAAGGGCCACGGGGATTTTCCTGTGTATGTGGACAGCCCCTTGGCGGTGGAGGCCACCCATGTATTTAACCAGAATCTGATGGACTGCTACGACGAGGAGACGGAGGAGCTGGTGCGCCAGGGAATCAACCCCATCTCCTTCAAGGGGCTGAAGCTGTCCATCACCAGCGATGAATCCAAGAACATCAACTTCGATGAGACGCCCAAGGTCATCATCTCCGCCGCCGGCATGTGCGACGCCGGCCGGATTCGCCATCATCTGAAACACAATCTCTGGCGGCCGGAGTGCGCGGTGGTGTTCGCCGGTTACCAGGCGGTGGGAACCCTGGGACGGGTGCTGGTCGACGGGGGTCACTCGGTGAAGATCTTCGGCGAGGAGATCGAGGTGCGCGCCCACATTGAGCAGATCGAGGGAATCAGCGGCCATGCGGACCGGGACGGCCTGGTGGAGTGGATCACAGCCTTTAAGGAGAAGCCCAGAAAGGTATTTCTGGTGCACGGGGACGACGAGGTGTGCGACATTTTCGCCGGCAATCTCCGGGAGAATTATCATCTGGACGCGGAAGCTCCCTTCTCGGGCTCCGTCTTTGACTTGGCCTCCGGCCAGTGGCTCACAGTGACCGAGGGCGTCCGCATCGAGAGAGAGGAGAAGCCGGCGGTGAGGAAGGCCAACACCGTCTATGAGCGGCTTATGGCTGCCGGTGAGCGGCTGCTCACCGTGATCCGCCACAACGAGGGCGGAGCCAACAAGGATCTGGCCAAATTTGCGGATCAGATCCAGTCCCTGTGCGATAAGTGGGACAGATAGAGAAGAGACAGGAGATTTGCATGACAAAGGTACAGATTTTTACAGACGGGGCGGCCAGGGGAAATCCCGACGGCCCCGGTGGATACGGGACCATTCTTCAGTTTACCGATTCCCAGGGGGTTCTCCACGAGAAGGAGATGTCCGGCGGGTTTGTGCGGACCACCAACAATCGGATGGAGCTTTTGGCGGCCATCACGGGGCTGGAGGCCTTAAACCGGCCCTGCCAGGTGGACCTGTATTCCGACTCCAAATACTTGACGGACGCCTTCAACCAGCACTGGATTGACAACTGGGTGAAGAACAATTGGAAGCGGGGCAAGAGCGGCCCGGTGAAAAATATCGATCTCTGGGAGCGCCTGCTGCGGGCAAAGGCCCCCCACCAGGTGAATTTCATCTGGGTGAAGGGCCATGCGGGCCATCCGGAGAACGAGCGCTGCGACCGCCTGGCCACGGCGGCGGCGGACGGGGACAACCGGATGATCGATGAAGGGCTGGAGGGATAGGCTCAGGAGAACAGGGCCTCCATCAGGGATTTTCTCCGGAGCCGGTAGTAGATGAGTCCCGCCGCGTCCGCCAGGAACCAGCCGATGGGCACGGACCACCAGATGCCGTGGACGCCGAAGGCGGGGATGGCGGAGAGAAGGTAGGCTAGGGCCACCCGGGTTCCCAGGGAGATCACCGTGAGGACCACGGACATCCCCGGCTTTCTCACAGCCCGGTAGAAGCCGTAGAGGAGGAACAGGCAGCCGATTCCGCAGTAGAAGGCGCCCTCCACCCGCAGATAGCCCACGCCGATGGAGATGATCTCCGTCTCCGTTCCCTCCACGAAAATCATCATCAGAGGGCGGGCAAAGATAAACACCAGAGCGGAAATCGCCAGGGAGAAACCGATGGCCACTGAACCGGCCACCCGGATTCCCCGGCGGATCCGCTCTTCTTTTTTTGCCCCGTAGTTCTGGGCCACGAAGGTGGAGAAGGCGTTGCCGAAATCCTGGACTGGCATGTAGGCGAAGGAGTCGATCTTGACGCCGGCGGCGAAGGCGGCCATGACGGCGGTGCCGAAGCTGTTGACGAGACCCTGAACCATGAGAATGCCGAAATTCATCACCGACTGCTGCACACAGGTGAGGACGGAGAACTGGGCGATCTCCCCCAGAATTCTGCGGGAGAATTTCCGGTGGCGCCTTTCCGGGCGCAGGCGCGGAAAACGTCCCAGGGTGTAGAGGGCGATCCCGATCCCGGACACATACTGGGAGAACACGGTGGCGCCGGCGGCCCCCTCCACGCCCCAGTGGAAGACCACCACGAACACCAGGTCCAGGACGATGTTCAAGATGGCGGACACGGCCAGGAACAGGAGGGGAGCCACGGAATTTCCCAGGGCCCGCAGAAGGGAGGCAAAGTAGTTGTACAGGAAGGTGGCCACCAGGCCGGTAAAGATCACCCACAGGTAGCTGCGCATCATTCCATACACCGTGTCCGGCACCTGGAGAAACGCCATGATGGGGTCGATGAATAAAAATACCAGGGTGTTGATGCCGCAGGTGATGGCGGCGATGAGCGCAAAGGAGACGAAGATGCTGGATTTTAAGGCGTCCTCATCCTTCGCCCCATAGCGGATGGAAAAGATAGCCCCGCTCCCCATGCACAGCCCGAGGAAAATGGAGGTGAGGAAGGTCATCAGCGTGTAGGCGGAGCCCACAGCCGCCAGGGCGTCCGGCCCAAGAAAACGTCCCACGATGAGAGTGTCCGCCACGTTGTAGAGCTGCTGCAGCATATTTCCCAGGGTCATGGGCAGGGCAAACAGCAGCAGGGTCCTGGCGATGGGGCCCTTGGTCAGATCCTGATTCATAGGTAAAGCCTCCGCGTAAATGATATATTTTACAAACAGAAAGAAATAACTTTCGTTTCGCAACAATCATAAGACTTTTTTGGATATGTGTCAACAGAATAAGTGCAGTTTGTTGACACGGGAGATTGGGACGGGCTATAATAGCTTCAGAAGAGAAAACGCACAGGAGGGAAAGGTCAGTGTTTTTAAACGGACTGGATCAGCTGGATCAGAAGATTGTGGAGCTGTTGATTGGAAATGCCAGGATGTCCTACTCGGAGATCGGGGATCAGGTGGGGGTCTCCCGGGTGGCGGTGAAGAGCCGGATCCAGGCCCTGGAGGCGAGGGGGATCATCGAGGGCTACACCACCATCGTCAACCCCCAGAAGATCAGCGGAGCCATCTCCTGCTATTTTGACATTGAGACGGAGCCGGGGGCTCTGGGAGGGGTGACGGCAGCCCTGGAGAGCTGCGGGATGGTGACGCAAATCTACCGGGTGACAGGGAAGAGCCGCATCCACGTCCACGCGGTGGCATCCAGCCAGGAGGAGATGGAGGATTTTATCCGAAACGTCATCGACCGGCTGGACGGAGTGATCATGGCGGAGTGCAGCGTCATCCTCTCCCGGATCAAGGACGTGAAGGGCCTGCGGCTGTGAGCCGCAAGATCCCGGCGGGAATTTTTTAATTATCCCTTACGATATATTACGGCTTTCGGTTTTCTATTTCCTTTCATCCCCATTTATGGTATGGTAGCATCAGGATACAGGGGCAGTCCCCTGAACTTTGTGGCGGAATGAGGGAATCCAATATGAACAGAAATAGAGGAATCATCTGCATCATTCTCGGAATTCTCGTGTGCGGCGTCCTGCTCACCAGCTTCAACAGCCGGATGTTAAAAAAGCAGCAGGAGGAGATGGCTCGGGACGAGGCCATCCGGGAGGCGGCCTATGGAAATGAGGCAGCTTACGGAAATGAGGCGGCCTACGGGGGTGAAGCGGGATACGGGGCTGTGAACAGCCGAATGTACGCGGGCAGCGCAGCTGCCCGGGAGGAAGAGGAGATTTCCCCCGCCTCGGCGGGGGAGCAGGAGACGGAGCTGCAGCCCGGGGAAGAGGAGGAGAGCGCATCGGTCCCGTCTGACTCAGACCAGGACGGCGCGGCTGCCGAAGGGGCGGAGCCTGCGGAGGCGGAGGAAGACTTGCCGGGAGAATCCCCGGCGCAGCCGTCTGCGGAGGCGGCGGGGGAGGCCAGTCCGGCCCCTGCGGCATTCTTTGGCGGCGAGGCAGTCATTTCCCCGGAAGACGGGGGGGATGCGGAGAAATTCATCCAGCAGTCGGAGGCGGAGTCTGTGGCTGCTGATGAGGGGGCCGGGCCGGGTATGGCTCTGGCGGAGAGCAGCGGGACCATGATGGTCCCGGAGAAGAAGACGGCGGAGGATTTTCGCCGGAGGCTGGAGGAGGTGGACCAGCAGATCGCGGATCAGCGGGCTGCGAATGCCGCCTACACCACCTACGACATGCTGAACATGGCGGAGAATGAGCGCCAGCTGTGGGACAGCGAGCTGAACCATATCTACAGCACCATCAAGAGACACATCCCCGCGGACCGGGAGGAAGCGCTGGCGAAGGATGAGAGGGCGTGGATCGCCAGGCGGGATGCCAAGGCGGCGGAGGACGCGGGGCGCTACGAGGGGGGAACCCTGGAGAGCGTGGAGTACACGGCCTCCCTGGCGGCGTCCACCAGGGCGAGGGCCTACGAGCTGGTGGAACTCTACGGGGAATATCTGTGGTGACGAGAGATGGCCGTCCGGGCGGGAAAACCTTCCGGACAGCCATTTTTTTGTCTGAACGGACAGTTTTTTTGCAGGGCAGACCGGGAGGGGGTCTTGATAAATGCAGTTTCCTATGATAGGATAAGTAGGATATTGCGATGCTTTGGACAGCTTAAAGCACTGCCGAAAAGCTGCCTTTGTGTTCTTTGATCA
>DXEU01000177.1 GCA_019114845.1 Candidatus Lachnoclostridium stercoripullorum
TATAAATTCTTCTCCAAGGATGAGTTTACAGACGACTACCTGGAGGAAGAGCTGGAGCTGACCCAAATCTACCTGGAGCCACTAAAGCGGGAAGCCATCCAACAGCTGATGCTGGAGCGCTCTCCCCGGGGTGACGTCCGTCGGGCAGCTGATTACTTCAAGCTGATCCGATACAGCTTCAGCGGCGGAGGGAAATCATTTGCCGGCCGCTCCTGCGACATCCGGCGGTTCTTTTACCTGATCTGGGAGTGCTCCCGCCGGCTGGCCAGTGTCGTCATTGAGAACAAAGACTTTGAGAGTCTGATCCAGCAGTACGACCGGGAAAACGCGTTTTTCTACTGCGATCCCCCCTATTTTGAAGCGGAGAGCTGCTACGCGGTGGAATTTCCCAAAGAGGACCACCGGCGGCTCCATGATGTGCTTTTGAAGTGCAAAGGGTATGTCATGGTGTCCTACAACTGCTGTCCTTACATTCTGGAACTCTATCAGGAGTTTTATATCTTCTACACCACACGGCCCAACAGCATGTCCCAGACTGCGGACAGCGAATATGAGGAGCTTATCATCACCAACTACGACCCCCGCAAAACGGAGGGAGACGGCCGTCAGCTCACTCTCTTCCCAGGTTGGGAGGAAGCCGACGAGGACGACCTGCACTATGAACTGATCCATGAACCTGGTTTGAGCGCATAAATCTTACTTTTAGGAGGAACATGCCATGAAATTCAATTTACACCGAGACCCCAGCAACAAGCTCCAGAAGATCCCCTATTCCGTCATGCAGATCGCCGGTTTGGCTGACCGGAAGGAGCTGACCCTCCAGGCCGACGAGGGGTGCATCCTTTTAAGTCACGACCATCTCTCCACGAGAGAGGCCATCAAGACGGTCACTCACCTGGATCAGGTGGCCACCTGCCTGGTGAAGCAGCTGGTAGAGGCCAGTAAGAAAATCGCCAGCCCGCCCGAGGAGTGTGAGGACCCTTTGGATGAATTTGATGAGGATATGATTGAGAATCTGGTGGACTGCGGCGCGGACCCGGACGGTCTGAGAATGCTTCTGGTTTTGGAGGAATCTGAGGATGAATGATGTTTACCTCTATCCCTATTCCTCCGAGGAGGCCCGCCGCCGGGACGAGCTGTCCCTGTGGCGGGCCAGCCACCAGGAGAACATCTCCTGCAAGAAGGCCATCGAGGAGGCCGTCCGGCAGCACTTTGACGGTTCTCACCTAGATAACGACTGTCTGACTGGGGTGTTCCAAGAGTTCGGCTACAAGCGGACGGCATGGGTGCTGGCCAACACCCTCCAGCAGCTGGAGTGGGACGGCCGGTTCAGCCCCAAGAACAAGGCGTGGGCGGAGCAATTCCCCATCCCGTGGGACAAACGGCACGGCCCGGAATTTGTGGTGACCAGCCACCCCGCTGTGCTGGACGGGGTGGTGGATCAATACCGCAAGATATATCAGGAGCTTGGACTCTTCGGCCCGGAGCAGTGCGAACCAAATTCCTACTCCAGCCTGGATTATGAAGGGAAGGTGCTGGTGCTCTCCCCGGATATCTTGAAGGAGTCCTACTGGACGCCCCAGGCCCAGCTCTGGTACGCCCACGACGGATTTGGGTGCGGTCCCCACGCCATTGGCCGCTCCATCCGCTGCACCTGCCTGGGAGACGGAGAGATGACCCGCTGGAACCGGACGGATTTTATTGGCGTGCTGAAGGAGGAATTTCTCCCAGACTGGGCGGAGGAGAAACTGAAGGAACTTCGCGGTCAGGAACAGCCTGCATTCTCCACCGACATGACGATGAAATGAGGAACTGAAATGGAAATTTCTTATTACACCATTGACGATCTGAGACAGCCCCCCAAGCGGCTGTTTCGAAAAGGGTGCACCATCTGGCATTTCGATACTGTGGAGGCGGCCATCTCCCACTATCAGGCACTGCCCGCCACCGGGGAGAAGTCCCTGGGCATCACAGACGGCTTTCATGTGCTGGAGCTGGTGAAGTGCCTGCCTCCTTATCCAGACGATGTGGAGGGCGAAACCGTGTGGGCATCGGACTACCGGGCCCTGACGCTGTGGCGGGATCGGCCTGAGTCTGCTCAGGCAGAGTCCGCCTGTGAAACTGCATTTCATCCCCGCTATCGGGTGGATGGAGCCGTGCTGGTCCCCGTCTCCCAGTTCAAAACGCTTTCCAAGCGTCTGCAGGATAAATATCTGTGGCTGAACGTCCGGGAGGACGAACATTCCGCCATCCGGTGGGTATACGCCGCCGGGAAGGGCTGGGTCCCGCCCAGCATTCTGTACCGCCGTACCGACCGCCCCATTCTGGTCCTCAAGTACCAGGCGGACGGTCTTACGGAACAGGGAGCCTATATTCCGCTGGATGTGGCCCCCTGGGAGTATACGCTGCTGCTCCAGCGCACCCTGGAGCGGCAAAAACAGAGAGGAGATGCAAACGATGAATCAGCAGAAAAACGCGCTGTACCCCAGTGAGGTACACAGTCCCATGGAGGTCGAGGTGAAGATCTACCGTCCCAGTCCCAAAGGACCAGTCCTGGCGGATGCTTCGGTCACTCTGAATGGCTGCTTCGCCATCCGGGGGATCCAGATCCGGGAGGGGAAAAACGGCCCCTTCGTCTCCATGCCCAGCCGTCAGGTCAAGGGCGAGTACCGGGACGTCTGCTTCCCCTGTACCAAGGAATTCAAGCAGGCCTTTGACCAGACGGTGCTGGAGGCCTACCAGATGGAGCTGCGGCAGAAAGAGGAACCCGTCCAGTCCGGCCCGGTGATGGGCGGCATGGGCATGTAGAGAGGAGGAATATCTGCATGAAACGAAAGATCGCCTTATTGGCCGCGGTGCTCTGCCTGACTATGGCCCTCTCTCCCGCAGTGCTGGCGGCGGAGCCCACTCAGGCAGAGGTCTGCTATCCCACTGCGGTGACTCAAAGTGAGGATGGCGCAGAACTGCGAAAAATGTACGACCTGGGGCCGGAGGATGACCCGGCGGGGATTCCCCGGTCCGACTTTGAGCAGGACGGCTTCCACTACACTCTGGTAGACGTGTTGAAACAAGAGTTACCGGAGCACGAGAGCCGGCAGCACACCGAAACAGTGACTTTGGAGAGCAAGAGCAAGGATATGGAGTCTGTGCTGGCCCTGCTGCCCCCGGAAAAAGAGTTCATCACAGAAGACGGCCTGTCCGGTACACTCTCCCTCCAGCTGGAGACCGTAAATGTGGAGGCAGC
>DXEU01000022.1 GCA_019114845.1 Candidatus Lachnoclostridium stercoripullorum
TCGTAATATCCTTTTTATAGAGAAATTATTTTCGGAAAATGTTTTTTTGGTATAATTTAAAAATGCGCTGATCAGGAGGACGATATGACACAGAGACCATTTATCATAGACTGTGATACGGGAACCGACGACGCTATCGCTCTGATGGCTGCTTTTGGCTGCCCGGAAATCAACGTGAGGGCCATCACTTCCGTAAACGGAAATGTGCCGGAGGAGTACACATCCGCCAACAACCTGAACCTGACGGAGTATTTGGGCATCGATGTGGAGGTGGCCAGGGGGGCGACCCTTCCGTTCTATCCCAGGGGAGACTACTATGGCCCCACCCACGGAAAGACCGGCCTGGGGGATGTGATCATCCCGGACGCCTGCAGGACCTCTTTTTCCAAGGATATGGCTCCCGAGGTGATCCGCCGGATCGCCGAGGAGGAGAAGGGGGAGCTGGAGCTCCTGGTGATTGGCCCCATGACCAATATCGCCATCGCCATCAGCCTCTATCCCCAGCTGAAGAAGCAGATCAAGCACATCTGGTTTATGGGCGGAGCTGCCAAGGGCGGCAATGTCAGCGCCACGGCGGAGTTCAATATCTGGGTGGATCCCATCGCCGCCAAGCTGGTGATGTCCGCCGGCATTCCCATGACCATGGTGGGATTGGATGTGACGGAGAAGGCGGTGCTGGGCCGCGAGGAGGAGAAGGAGCTGAGAGAATACGGCAGCAAGGCCTCCGTGCTCACTGCCGATATTTTGGAGTATATGTTTAAGCGCTGCAAAGGCGGCGGGGAGGATGCCCTGATGCACGACGCCCTGGCCCTGGCGGCAGCGGTGATCCCGGAGTGCCTGGAGTGCAGGGAGACCTCTCTGGATGTGGAGTTCCGGGGAGAGTACACGGCGGGACACACGGTGACAGGCGTCTGCAACCGGCGCGTCCATCAGGAAGCCAACGCCTCGGTGGCTCTGGAGCTGCATCTTGACGTGTTCAAGAAATGGCTTCTTGAGTGCGTGAAGCGCTGCGGGGAGGCATGAGCCGCAGGGGAGATGTCCGTGCGATGTTTGTGGCCAAGCCGTCGTTTTATAAAAATATCCTGATTCTGGCCCTGCCCATTATCCTGCAGCAGCTCCTGCGGATCAGCGTGGACACGCTGGACAGCATCATGCTGGGGCAGATCGATCAGATTCAGATGTCCGCCGTATCCCAGGCACAGCAGGTGTTTTTCGTGTTCTACACAGTCTGCAACGGCTTTGCCGTGGGCTGCTGCGTTCTCATCTCCCAGTACTGGGGAAAGAGGGAGCTGGATTCCATCCGCACCCTTTTCGCCATCGGGGTGAGGTATATCGCAGTGTTTGCCGTGGCGGTGGCTGCCGCGGTGATGATATGGCCGGAGAAGGTCATGCGGGTGTACAGCAGCGACCCTGAGCTCATCGGGCTGGGGGCTTCCTACCTGAGAATTGCGGCAGTGATGTACCTGCCGTGCGCGGTCAGCAGCATGCTGTTTGCCTGCTGCCGGGGGATTGAGCAGATGAAGGTATCCTTCACCACCAACGCCATCTCCTATCCCCTCAATATTGTATTGGATTATTGCTTTATCTTCGGCGCCTTCGGATTTCCCGAGCTGGGGATTCGGGGAGCGGCGTTCGGCGCGGTGATTGCCCGGCTGGTGGAGCTGGCTGTGCTGTGCCGGTTTGTATTCTTTAAAGAGAAAACCATCCATCTGAGATTTTCGGATATGCTTCGCAGGGACAGCCGGCTGAGCAGAGATTTCCTGAAGGTGGGGATGCCCATCGTGGCCCACGAGATGATCTGGTCCACGGGGACCACTGCGGGGAGCTCCATCACCGGCCAGATGAGCACGGTGATCGTCACCGGATACAATGTGGCGAACGTGCTGTATCAGCTGCTCAGCTGCGTGATGAACGGAGTGCTCCACGCCTGCTCCGTCACCATCGGGAAGACCATCGGGGCGGGAGCCGGGAAGGAGAAGATCCGGCAGGAGGCCTACAGCCTGGTTCTCATCGGCCTGGTGGGGGGAACGATTCTGGGAATTGTGACTCTTCTTGTGGGCGGACATTTTGTGGAGATCTACAATCTGACCCCCGACGCGGCGGAATATGCCCGCTGGTTTATGGTGATCTTCGCGGTGATCTGGCCGTTCTCCGCCATGGAGATGACGGGGATGATCGCCACCTTAAGAGCTGGGGGAGACGGAAAGACCGGTTTTATCACCGACATCTTTACCATGTGGCTGATCACGATCCCGCTGGCGGCCCTCGGCGCCTTTGTGCTGGATTTGTCCCCCTACGCGGTGATATCCATCATTAAGTTCAATATTGTGTTAGAAGCCTTGGTGGGAATCTGGAGAATCCGCTCCATGAAGTGGGTCAGGAATCTCACGGAGGTCTAAATAAAGAAAACTTAATAACTTTACCAAAAAAAGGAGGAACAAGATTATGAAACTGAGAAAACTGATGGCACTGACCATGGCCGGTGTGATGGCACTCTCACTGGCAGCCTGCGGAGGCGGCGGAGAGACCGCGGAGACCGAGGCCGGCGGAGCTGCAACCGAGGCTGAGGGCGGCGAGGAAGCCGGCGGAGAGGCCACGGACGAGACCAAGAGAATCGCTTACGTGGTGGGAAGCCTGGGCGACAAGTCCTTCAACGATTCCGGTGAGGCCGGAATGGAGCAGCTGAGAGAGATGGGCTGGGACTGCAGAACCATCGAGGCTGGAGATGAGACGCAGGCAGATACCTGGGAGGACATCATGCTGGATGCCATCGACGAGGGCTATCACTACATCGTAACCTCTTCCACCTACAGAGACATCGTTATGACTCTGGCGGACGAGTATCCGGAGACCCAGTTCGTGGTATTCGACGACTCCATGGATGAGTCCGAGATTCCGGAGAACGTTGCATTCATCTTCTACGCGCAGAACGAGGGTTCCTACATGGTAGGCCAGCTGGCTGCCGGCATGACCGAGAGCGGCGTGGTTGCTGTGAACGTAGGTATGGACAACCCCGTTATCTCTGACTTCGTAACCGGATTCATCAACGGCGTACAGGACTATGATCCCAACGTGAAGGTTGTCAAGGCTACCGTTGGTTCCTGGACCGACCCGGCCAAGATGAAAGAGCTGTGTCTTGCACAGGCCAGAGACCAGAACGCGGACGTGTTCTATCAGGTAGCAGGCGGATCCGGAACCGGTCTGTTTGAGGCGTGTGTGGAGACCGGAACCTGGGCCATCGGCGTTGACTCCGACCAGTACGCTTACTACAAGGATTCCGAGAATCCGGAGCTGGCTGACGTAATCCTGACCTCCATGTTAAAGAACGTGGGCGACTCCCTGGTGAACTTCTTCGGATCCGTCGAGGAAGGCGCGGATGTATGGGGCAAGGTAAACCACCTTGGTCTGACCGACAACGCGGTTGGCTATGTTGACAATGAGTTCTTCCAGGAGAATGTTCCCCAGGAAGTGAGAGACAAGATGGCAGAGTCCAAAGAGAAGATCGCTGCCGGCGAGATCGACGTGAAGTCCTATTATGATTTCACAGACGAGTCCGAGTATCAGGCTCTGCTTGATTCCGTAGCTCCGTAACTGATTCAGTTAAGCGGCCGGGCGACCGGCAAACCCATAAACTTATATATCAGCAGGCCTCCCCTGTGGGGCCTGCTGATATAACATAGGAGGAAAATGTATGGCTCAGGAAGTATTGAGAATGGAAGGCATCACCAAGAAATACGACAACGGCTTCGTGGCCAACAAGAATGTCACCTTCTGGCTGAATGAAGGGGAGATTCTTGCGCTCGTAGGTGAGAATGGTGCCGGTAAAACCACTCTTATGAAGGTTTTGTTCGGCCTTGAGGCTCCCCAGAGCGGTCAGGTGATGATGAATGGAGCACCGGTCAAGATTTTGAACACGCTGGATGCCATCGGCAAGGGAATCGGTATGGTTCACCAGCATTTCATGCTGGTTCCGTCCCTGACGGTGGCGGAGAACGTTGTGCTGGGAATCGAGCCCATGAAGAATGGCCTGTTCGATTTCAACGCGGCTGTCTCCATGACCCAGGAAGTGGCAGACAAGTACAATTTCAACATCGACCCCAAGATGAAGGTGGCGGATCTGTCCGTGGGACAGATGCAGAAGGTGGAGATCATGAAGGTGCTGATCAAGGGCGCCAAGATCATTATCATGGACGAGCCCACCGCCGTGCTGACACCCCAGGAGACGGACGAGCTGTTTGAGCAGCTGCTCCTGCTGAGGGACAGCGGTCACTCCATCATCTTCATTTCCCATAAGCTGGAGGAGGTTAAGAGAATCTGTTCCAGAGTGACGGTTCTCCGCCATGGATACTGCCTGGGAAGCTATGACCTGAAGGACATGAATGAGTCCGACATTTCCCGGCTGATGGTGGGCCGCGACGTGGTGTTAAAGATTGAGAAGGACGATCCCAAGATCGGAAAGCCGGTGGTTCACATCCAGAACCTGGTGAAGATCAATGAGGCGGGCAAACATGTGCTGGACGGCATCTCCTTTGACATCCACGCAGGCGAGGTTGTGGGCATCGCCGGAGTTGAGGGAAATGGCCAGAGCGACCTCTCGGACGTTCTCTCCGGAATGGGCGGATTCAGCTCCGGAACGGTGGAGGTGAACGGCAACGACATCAAGGGCAAGACCGTTCACGACATCCGGAGCATGGGAATGGCCTACATCCCCGAGGACCGTATGGAGTACGGCTGCGCCGGAAATATGTCCATCCGCGACAACATCATGGCGGACCGCTTCTTTAAGAAAGAGTACAAGAACGGCCTGTTCATGAAGGAGAAATACATCAACGATCTGGTAGACAAATACATTCAGGAGTTCGAGATCGCCTGCGACGACAGAAACCAGCCTGTCCGCATGCTCTCCGGCGGAAATATCCAGAAGGTGGTTGTGGCCAGAGAGTTCACCTCCGGCTCCAATTTCATCCTGGCAAACCAGCCCACCCGCGGAATCGACGTGGGCGCGGCGGAGATGATTCGCAAGACGATTGTAAAGAAATCCAGAGAAGAAGGAACGGCGACCCTGCTTATATCGGCAGACTTGAACGAAGTGCTGGAGTGCTCCGACCGGCTTCTGGTAATGAGAAAGGGAAAAGTGGTGGCTGCATTCCCGAAGGCCAATGAAGTGTCAGAGTCTGAGCTGGGTGAGTACATGCTGGGACTTAAGACGATGACTGCCGAGGAAATGGAGGGGCTGTTATGAACAAAACGAGAAAAATTGAGATGACCGTTGAACTGATCCGTATTCTGGTAGCCGTGGGCATCGCCTACGCCATCGCCCTGGTTACCCTGTTCCTGATCAGTGAGGATCCTGTCTATATTATTCAGCAGTTTGTGCTTGGACCGTTTTCATCCGTCAGACGTGTGGGAAGTATCATCAACCAGGCCATTCCCTTCGTGTTCACCGGCCTGTGCTTCTGCTTTATGTATGCGGTGAACAAGTTCAATCTGGCCGGCGAGGGAATCTTCATGTTTGCCGGCTGTATGTCCACGCTGGTGGCGGTGAATCTGGGCGAGGGGCTTCCCTTCCCGCTGATGGTTCTCATCCTCTTGGTGGTGGGCGCCATCACCGGCATCGTGATGATCGCCATCCCGGCGCTTTTAGACGCCAAGTTCAAGGCCAACATCGTGGTGGTATCCCTGATGCTCAACAGCATTCTGGTCTTCCTCTCCATCTGGGTTCTGAAATATCAGATGAGAGATCCGTCCATCGGAGCTATGGGATCCTATCCGCTCCCGGACAATGCGGTGCTGCCCAACATCTTCGGCAAGTTCCGTATCCAGGCAGGTCTGTTCTTCGCCATCATCGCGGTGATTCTGGTGGCCATCCTGTTCTATAAGATGGTGTTCGGCTACAAGATGCGCGTGGTGGGAAGCAATCCCCTGTTCGCAAAGGCCTGCGGCATCAATATGATGGGAACCATCGTGGCGGCACAGCTCATCGGCGGCGCTCTGGCCGGCATGGGCGGCACCTGCGAGATCCTGGGAAACTACGATCGTTTCAAATGGACGGCCAGCACCCAGCACGGCTTTGACGGCCTGATGGTGGCGGTTCTGGCCAGAAGAAATCCCCTTCTGGTGCCGGTGGCTGCCCTGCTTCTGTCCTACATCCGTATCGGAGCCAACGTGGTAAACTCCAAGGGAGATATCCCCACAGAGTTCATCACGGTGATTCAGGGTATCGTTATCCTTCTGGTAGCTGCCGAGGAGTTCATGGGCGGCTTCAAGAAGAAGATGATCTACAAGGCGGCAGAGGAAAGTCTGGCCAAGGACAAGAAGGAAGAAGTGGAAGAGATCATGTCCGAGGACAGCGGCGAGGGAAAGGAGCAGTAATATGTTTACGTTAGATTGGTTTGCGAATTTTGGATTTTCGGTATTCCGTTTGTCTACGCCTCTGATTTTTGCTGCTCTGGCAGCTGTGATTAACCGGAAGGCAGGCATGCTGAACATGGCCCTGGAAGGTATGATGCTCTCCGCCGCTCTGGGCGGTGTGGCCTGCGCCGGCTTCTCCGGAAGCGTCTGGATCGGACTTTTAGGAGCCATTATCGTGGGTGTGATCATGGGCTGGGTCATCGCCTTTTCCAACCTGTCCGGCAAGACGGACCTGTATCTGACCTGTATCGCCGTCAACCTGGCGGCCACCGGCGGAACGGTGTTTGCCATGTTCCTGCTGACGGGTGAGAAGTCCACCACCTCTGCGGCAATCCGCGCTTACACCCTTCCGTCCGTCACCATCCCGCTGATCGACAAGATTCCGCTCATCGGGCCGATGGTGTCCGGACACAATATTTTGACCTATTTTGCCTTCATCTGCGTGTTCCTGGTATGGTTCTTCCTGTACAGAACCAGAATGGGACTGAGAATGAGAGCGGTGGGTGAGAATCCCCAGGCGGCATCTTCCGTGGGAATCAATGTGAAGAGAATCGGATACATTTCCTTCCTGTACTCCGGCGTGCTCTGCGGACTGGGCGGCGCCTTCATGTCCATGGGCTGGGTGAGCTTCTTCATGAAGAACATGGTCAACGGCCGAGGCTACATCGGACTGTCCGCCATGAACATCGCGGAGGGAGGTCCCGTGGGATCGGCCATCGCATCCGTATTCTTCGGATTCTCAGACGCCCTGGCCACCACGCTGAAGAGCCAGGGAGGCACCTTCCCCACGGAGTTTATTGATATGATCCCCTACGCGGCGACCATCATCGCCCTGGTGGTGATCAGTTCCATCCGTATGAGCCATCTGAGAAAGATCGAGAGAGGCGGAAAATAACTGACATTTGGAGGTAGAGACCGATGAGCGACAAGCGGAAAGTGGTCATCGACTGTGATCCCGGCATTGACGATTGTTTTGCCCTGATGATGTGCATCAAACACCTGGATGTGCAGGGCATCGTGGCGGTGGGAGGAAACACCGGATTAAAGTACACGGAGAGAAACGCCAGGTATATGACGGAGCTGACCGGCAGGCCGGACATCCCTGTCTATGCGGGCTACGACATGCCCATGATCAACAAGCCCGTCCGGGCGACGGAGGTGCACGGCAGCGGCGGCCTGGGGACCGTGTCCATCGAGGAGCCGAAGAAGCAGCTGGAGAAGCAGCACGGCGTGGACTATCTGGTGGACACGTTTATGAATCACGACGACATCACCCTGATCACCCTGGGGCCTCTGACCAATGTGGCCCAGGCCCTCTTGAAGGAGCCGGAGCTGAAAAAGCGCATCCCGGAGATCCTGTGCATGGGCGGATCAGCCCTTGCGGGGAACGCCACCTCCGCAGCGGAGTTCAATATCTATGTGGACCCGGAGGCGGCGAAGATCGTGTTTGAATCCGGCATCCCCATCCGCATGGTGGGATTGAATGTCACAAGACAGAACGGCATGACCCCGGAGGATGTGGAGCTCTTAAAGAACATCCACAATCCGGTGGCGGATTTTGCGGCGCAGATCATGGCCTTCACCGCCGGGCACTATGGGCGGACCAGCCTCTGCGACGCCTGCGCCGTGTCCTGGCTGGTGGATCCCGCCATCATCACCAAGAGTGCGAAGGTGCATGTGGATGTGGAGACCAAGGGCGAGTTCACCAGGGGAATGACGGTGTGCGACTGGAGAGAGTACATGGGAAAGAATCCCAAGGAGGACATCGTCCATGAGAAACAGTTTTCCCAGTGGAATCCTGTGCCCAACGTGGAAGTGGCTCTGGAGTTTGACGAGAAGCGGTTCCGCCAGGTGCTGTTTGACACCATCGCATCCTACGGGGACAGATAGCGATAGGAAGACGGCAGAGGATAGGACTTAGAGGTAGGACGTATGTTTACGCAGATTTATTCCATCCAGACGGTGGAGGAGGCCCTGGGCTGTGTGGAGGCCGGGGCGGATCGGGTCGGCGTTCTGGTGGGGGAGCCCGGGGGAAAATTCCCCTGTGCCATCCACGAGGAGGCGGCGGCAGAGATCTTTGAGGCTTTGAAGGGAAAGGCGGTGCGGGTTCTGATCTCCGTGGCGGACAACGAGAGGGATATCCTGGATCAGACGAAGCGCCTTCACCCGGACGTGCTCCATCTCTGCGCCAATTTCACAGGCAGCCCCAAGTTCCGGGAAAAGATGCGGGAGGAGATCCCGGACGTGCTTCTCATGGAGGCCGTGGGAATCGTGGACGAGAGCGCTGTGGAGGATGCAAAGAGAAAGGCGGAGTACGCGGATCTGCTGATTCTGGACAGCGTCTCCAAGACAGTTCCAGGCGTGGGGGCTGCGGGAGAGACCCACGACTGGGGCATTGACAGGGCGATCGTGGAGGCGGTGAAGATTCCGGTGATCCTGGCTGGGGGGCTGGGGCCGGACAATGTGGAGGCCGCCATCCGGGCGGTGCATCCGGCGGGAGTGGATTCACTGACCAAGACGAGCGTCAAGGAGAATGGGATCCTTGTGAGAAAGGATCTGGAGAAGGTGAGAGAGTTCTGCAGCAGGGCGAAGGCTGCTGAGTGAAAAGGGGGCAGAGAGCGAATGACAATGGGAGTTGGTGAGCTGGAGAGCCGCAGGGAGACGGCAAAGAAGATCGTGAACAGCATGGGGAAACGGAACATTGAGGGCTTTTACTGCCAGGACAAGGAGGAAGCGCTGAAGCTGGTTCTCGGCATGGTTCCCGACGGCGCGTCGGCGGCGTGGGGAGGTTCTGTGACACTGGACCAGATCGGTCTGTTCGACCGGCTGCGGGAGAAAAACTGCCGGATGCTGGATCTGAAAGAGGGGGGAAAGGATCCGGCGGAGACGGACAGAATCTACCGGGAGTCGGTGGGAGCTGACTATTTTTTCATGAGCACCAACGGGATCACGGAGAGCGGGGAGCTGGTGAACATCGACGGAGCCGGTACCAGGCTTGGGCGGATGATTCACGGGCCGAAGCATGTGGTCATCATCGCCGGGGTGAATAAGATCTCCAAGGATATCCAGTCGGCCATCGACCGGATTCAGAATGAGGTCTGCCCCATCCTAGCAGTGAAGACCGGGAGAAATACCGCCTGTGCCAACTTGGGGCGCTGCGGCAACTGCTTTACCCCGGATTCCATGTGCTGCGAGATCGTGATTACCAGAAAATCCCGGCAGAACGGCAGGATGAAGCTGATTCTGGTGGGGGAAGAGCTGGGATATTAAAATAGGTTTTGCAAAAAAGGAGAGTTCCGCTTGCGGGACTCTTTTTTTCGTGCTAGTATCGGATAGGAATGATATCAGATAAGAAAATATAGGGAGGAGTAAACGGTGTTTGATATTATTGTTAAGGCCGCCGGCTTTGTGATCATCATATTGTTGGGAATGTCCAGCCGTGAGATGGGGCTGCTGAAGAAGGAGGACAGCTTTATCCTGTCCAGGATCATCGTCACCTTCACCCTGCCCTGCGCGCTGATCGCGGGGTTCGGGGGCATCACCTTCAGCGTGCTGACCTTTATCACCCTGCTGCTGGGCTTTCTGTGCAACGCGTTTCTGCTCACGATGGGGAAGTTTCTGACCAGAAAGGGGACATCCCTGGAGAAGGCCAACGCCATGATCTGTACCAGCGGATACAACATCGGGGCTTTTGCCATCCCCTTCTGCCAGAGCTTTTTTACCCCGCAGATTTTGAGCTACATCATCATGTTCGACATTGGAAACTGCATCATGTGCCTGGGGGGATCCGCCGCCATCGCCAAGTTTGAGATCGACAGCGGCAGCAAGTTTTCCGTCATGACCATTGTGAGAAAGCTGAGCAGGAGCGTCCCCTTTGTGGTGTACATGTTTTTGATGCTCATATCCCTGTTCCACCTGGAGATTCCGGCCCCCTGCATGACCGTCATCTCCATGATCGGGGACGCAAATGTGTTTATCATCATGTTTATGATCGGAATGCAGATTGAGCTGAAATTTTCCCTGCGGTCCCTGGCCTCCATCTCCAAAATTATCCTTGTGCGGTACGGGTTTGCAGTTCTGTTTGCCTTGGCGGTGCAGCTGCTCCCCATCCCCATGGACCCGGCCTGCAGGACGGCGCTGACGGTGGTGGTGTTCGCCCCCCTCTCGTCCGTGACCACGGTGTTCAGCCAGGAGCTGGGGTGCGACACCAACGTGGCGGCCCTGGCGGGCTCCATCTCCATGCCCATCTCCGTGTGCGCCTTTGTGGCCCTGCTGATCTTCCTGGCGTAGGGACTCAGGCCCTTTTGGGGGACAGAAATTTTCTCAGCATGGTGAGGAGATCTTTTCCGCAGTCGTTGAGGGGATGAGCTTTGGAAAAGGCGAAGACAATATCAAATTTCCAGGATGGATTTAAAGGGACAGAGCAATATCCAAACTGCGCCTCCTCCGGGAGACCGGCGGGCAGCAGGGAGACGCCTGTTCCTTTTCCCACCAATCGGGCGATGGTTCGCAGCTTATCGGCGCGATACAAAATCTTTGGGCTGAAGCGGCAGGAGGCGAAAATTTTTTGCTGGCTGCTGTCCAGGTCAGACCATGGGCTGCCCAGGATGAAAGATTCCTCCTGGCAGTCAGAGAGGGAGATGGAAGGGAGGGGGGCCAGGGGATGTCCGAAAGGGACAGCCAGGGCGTACTCCTGCCGAATTAGGCAGACGCCTATGAGTTCGGGCGGCAGCTCCTCTGCCGCTTCCAGGATTCCCACATCCGCCGTGTCCTGGAGGAGGGATGTGATGGAGGTGTCGGCGGTTCCGGTGAGAAGGGAGATGGTTACGCTGGGATGCTGGCTTTTTAACTCAGGAAAAATGGAATGCTCCAGGATGGATTTCATCCGCTCTGTGGTGATAATCCGCAGATGGCTCTGCAGGCTTTCCCGCAGAGCTTTTATTTTGTCCAGAGTCTGCTGCTCCGTTCTGAGAATGGCGTGCGCATTGTTGAGGTAAACTCGTCCGAAGTCGGTGAGGGCGACGCTGTGGCCGGTGCGGGTAAAAAGAGGTACTCCCAGCTGCTTTTCCAGCTCCTTGATGTGCTGGGAGAGGGCGGGCTGGGAGATGAAGCATCGCTCCGCTGCCCGGGAGATATTCTGCTCCTCGGCTGCGGCGATAAAATATTCCAAAACTTTTGTGTTCATAGTGGTTTTCCTTTCCTATGCGTCAGCTGAATTCTCGTATTAAAGAATCCATTTGTTCGTTGGTATAGGGCGTATATACCGAATCCTGCTTCAGAAACTGATAGTGAAGATAGGCCGCGTATCGCTCGATTTCTGTGGACGGATGGTTTTTTGAAAAGATCCCAGCTGCCAGATAGTAGGACGGCAGGAAGGAGAGGCGAAAGTAGACCATGTCCGGTATTTTCCGGTTGGTCATGTTGAGGACAAAGCCGGCGTACAGACCTGAGGCCAGCATACTGCTGATGGTGGCCACATTGTCGGAGTGAAAGACAGCGACAGGGGAAAAACCAGCGTGCTTGAAAACTTGGTCGATGAGCTGGCCGGAGAAGGTGTGCGGTCCATAGAGGGCAAATGGAATGTCCGTGATGGACAGAAACTGCTCTTTCGTCATTTCTGCCGGGTGAAGAAAATCCGTGTTTCCGTACTTTGCCATGGAGTGGTGGGCGGGAAGCGCAAAGAGCAGGCTGGAGATGCCGAAAACCGGCACCTGGACGTTGGGCATCAGTTCAGGCATGTAGAAATTGAGGGAGAGGGAGATTTCTCCTTTTGACAGTGCCTCCAGCTGTTCGGAGGAGTAAGCTTCCCGGATATTCAGATCCAGATTTGGATATTGGCGGATCAGCTGCGGGTACAGATAGGCCATAGCCCGGCCGCCGTGATGAGGAGTCATGCCGATGCTCAGGCGGTGGAGCCTGGATCCGGTCATACGGCTGAAGGTGTGGATGGTTTCCGACTGGATGTCCAGGATTTTGCGGGCGCCTTCCAGGTAGATGGCTCCCGCCTGGGTGAGAACGTAGTGCTGGTTTAGGCGGCAGAACAGAGGAAGACCGAGCTCCTGCTCTGTTTTCGCCAGATAGCGGCTCAGCACCGGCTGTGAGATCTTCAGCTTGCGTGCGGCGGCGGACAGGTTTCCGTATTCCGCTATGGCGGAAATATAGGACAGGTGTTTTGTATTCATGATAGACTCCCAAGGTGAAAATACTATGTTTTTTACTTATAACATATATGCCTTTTTTGTCTTTGTCAACGGCGAAAATTTGTGATTTAATGGTATTATCAAAAGGATTCCTGAATTATACGTATAACAGATGGATACTGAGAACAAATGAAGTATGCCTTTTTTTAATGGCAGGTATTTTGAATAAGGAGATGTACTATGGATACAA
>DXEU01000178.1 GCA_019114845.1 Candidatus Lachnoclostridium stercoripullorum
AATCCATTTCGTTCCTCTGGAACGTGGACTGACAGCCAGCAGATTAGAAGGAGTGTTTGATTATGAAACAGAGAAGAATCATGTTGCCCACAGTTGCAGATGCAAAAGAGCTTGTGTCCGTAGCGTCGAAATGTGACTTTGATATCGATGTATTTTATAACCGTATTATTATCGACGCCAAATCCATCCTGGGCGTGCTGAGCCTGGATCTCACCAGAGTGCTCACCGTATCCTACGACGGCGAAAATCAGGAGCTGGAGGAGTTCCTGGATTCCAAGGACGCGAGAAAGAGCCACGCAGCTTAATGGATCGGAACAAAATCGATATGTGACAACGGGAACGCCGCTTGGCAGCCGCTATTTTGGGCTGTCAAACGGCGTTTTTTGCTGTATAATAAGAAAATCAGAGCCTGCGCAGAAGGAGCGCAGCTCGGGCGCGTATGCCGGGAGGAGGTGAGGCGAATTGGTGCGCCAGGAGGAGAAAATGATCACCATATCGGTGCGGAACCTGGTGGAGTTTGTGCTCCGTTCCGGGGACTTGGACAACCGCAGGACGTCCCAGGCGGATCGGGACGCCATGCAGGCGGGAAGCCGCATCCACAGGAAGATCCAGAAGCAGATGGGAGCTGGATACCAGGCGGAGGTAAAGCTCTCCTGCCAGATCGAGGAGGAGGAGTTCACCTTCCAGGTGGAGGGGCGTGCGGACGGGATCCTCACGGAGCCGTCGGGGGTGACCATCGACGAGATCAAGGGGGTGTACCGAAGCCTGGTCCACATGGAGGGGCCGGATCCGGTGCATTTGGCCCAGGCCATGTGCTACGCCTATTTTTACAGCCGGGACCGGGAGCTTCCTTCCATCGGCGTCCAGGTGACCTACTGCAATATGGAGACGGAGGAGATCCGCCGTTTCCGGGAGGAGAGGACCTATGAGGAGCTGGAGGAGTGGTTTAGGGGGCTGATCCACGAGTATGTGAAATGGGCCAGATACCTGTACCTCCACACCCTCCGCAGGCAGGAGTCCATCCGCGACCTGGCCTTCCCCTACCCCTACCGGGAGGGGCAGAGGGAGCTGGCGGCGGCGGTCTACCGCTCCATCGCCCGGGGGAGAAACCTCTACATCCAGGCGGCGACGGGCATCGGAAAGACGCTGTCCGTGGTCTATCCGGCCCTGAAGGCGGTGGGGGAGGGCTTGGGGGACAAGGTCTTCTACCTGACGGCCAAGACCATCACCCGGACGGTGGCGGAGGAGACCTTCTCCATCCTGCGGGAGCGGGGCCTCTATTTCACCTCGGTGACGGTGACGGCCAAGGAGAAGCTCTGCATCCTGGAGAAGCCGGACTGCAACCCGGCGGCCTGCCCCCGGGCGGCGGGACATTTTGACCGGGTCAACGATGCGGTATACGACATCATCCACCGGGAGCGGGCCATCACCCGGGAGGTGATCCTCCGATACGCAGAGGAGTACCAGGTCTGCCCCTTTGAGTTCTGCCTGGACATCACCGACTGGTGCGACGGCATCATCTGCGACTACAATTACGTGTTCGACCCCAACGTGCGGCTGAAGCGGTACTTCGGGGAGCGGGCCAAGGGGGAGTACCTGTTTCTGGTGGACGAGGCCCACAACCTGGTGTCCAGAGCCAGGGAAATGTACAGCGCCGCCCTGGTGAAGGAGGACGTGCTGGCGGCCAGGCGGCTGGCGAAGGAGGTGAGCCCCCGGCTGGCCCGTGCCCTGGACCGCTGCAACCGGGTCCTGCTGGAGATGAAGCGGGAGTGCGGCGGCTGGGAGATCCTTGAGAGCGTGGCCCCCCTGGTGCAGACGGTGATGGGTGTCGGCGGGGAGCTGGAGGAGCTTTTGGAGGAGCAGCCCGCCTTCCCGGGGAGGGAGGAGCTGCTGGAATTCTATTTCCAGGTGCGGGATTTTTCCATGATCTACGAGCTGACGGACGAGTGCTACCGGATGTATTCCCAGATCCGGGAGGACGGGAGCTTTATGGTGCGCCTGTTCTGCGTCAACCCGTCCGCCAATCTCTCCGCCTGCCTGGAGCAGGGGAACGCGGCGGTGTTCTTCTCCGCCACCCTGCTGCCGGTGAATTATTATAAGGAACTGCTCACCGGGAACCGGGAGGAGTACGCCGTGTACGCCAGCTCCCCATTTCCCAGGGAAAATCGCCTGCTGATCATCGGGGCGGACGTGAGCAGCCGGTACACCAGGCGCAATCTGCGGGAGTATGGGAGGATCGCAGAGTATATCGAGAAGATCGTCATGGGAAGAGCGGGAAATTACATGGTATTTTTCCCCTCCTACCAGTATATGGAGCAGGTGGCGGGGGTTCTGGAGGAGAGGAATGTGCCCTTCCAGTGGATCTGCCAGAAAAGTCATATGGGGGAGCGGGAGAGGGAGGAGTTCCTGGCCCGGTTCGAGGAGAGGCGGGATGTGCCCTTCGCCGCCCTCTGCGTGCTGGGCGGCCTGTTCTCCGAGGGAATCGATTTGAAGGAGGAGAGGCTCATCGGGGCGGTGATCGTGGGCACGGGGCTTCCCCAGGTGAACGTGGAGCAGGAGATTTTGAAGGGGTATTTTGACGGGGAGGAGCGCAGGGGCTTCGACTTCGCCTACCAGTACCCGGGGATGAACAAGGTGCTCCAGGCCGCCGGGCGGGTGATCCGCACCGCCGGGGACCGGGGGGTGATCGCCCTGCTGGACGAGCGGTTTCTCTACGGGAGCAGCCGCAGCCTCTTCCCCAGGGAGTGGGAGGACGCCCGGGTGGTGAATCTGAGAACGGTGGAGGAGACGGTGAGAGAGTTTTGGGAGGGGACAGATGAACATCAAAATTAGTGCAGCATCTCCATAAACTGCTTGGCCGCCTGGGAGATGGGGAGGCTCTCGTTGCAGGCCACCACGATCTGCCGCTTGGGAAGCTCCTCCTCCAGGTCCAGGACGAAGAGCTCCGGATCGTCCTTGGGAATGCAGAAATCCGGCACAAAGGCGATGCCCAGACCGATTCTGGCCAGGTCGATGAGCAGATCGTTGCTGGTGAGCTCGATTTCCGGCACCAGGTCCAGCTGGTTTTTCTGGAACATCTGGTGAAGGAATTCGCTGGTGGTGCTCTTGCGGTCCAGCATCAGGATGGGGTGCTCCTGGAGCTCCTGCAGGCTCACCTTGCGCCCGTTTAGGGGAAAGCTCCGGGCGTTGGCCACGAAGACGTCGGAGAACTCCCGCAGGGTGCGGATGCTGTTGGCGTTGGAGAGGCTGGAGTTGGGGTAGTTGGTGAGGATAAAATCCACCTGCCCGTTCTCCAGCATTTTCGCGCAGGCGATGGAGGTCTGATTGGCCACTTTGATGTGGACGTTGGGGTACCGGGTGTGGAACTCCTTGAAGAAGGGCACCAGGTAGTAGCGGCAGATGGTGTCGCTGGCCCCGATGCGCAGCTGCCCCCCGTGCAGGGTGTTGGCCTCCAGCAGCTGATTCTCCCCCCGGCGGATCAGGTTCATGGCCGGCTCAATGTGCTTGAACAGGATTTCCCCCTCCGGGGTCAGCTGGACCTTCTTGGTGCTGCGGATGAACAGGGGCTGGTTCAGCTTTTTCTCCAGCACCTTGATGGACTGGCTCACGGCGGACTGGGAGATGAAGAGCTGCTTGGAAGCCTCCGAGAAGCTCAGGGTAATCGCCACATGGTAAAATACCTTGTATAATTCATAGTTGATGTCCATTATCAGTCCTCCTTATAAAGCTTGCTATGATTTTAACATAGTCAGGGAGATTTGGGAAGGATGATCTCAGGATTGTATTTA
>DXEU01000179.1 GCA_019114845.1 Candidatus Lachnoclostridium stercoripullorum
GGAGCCTCTGGAGAGGGGCTATGGCACTACGCTGGGAAACTCTCTGAGAAGAATTATGCTGTCTTCTCTGCCTGGCGCCGCAGTCAGCCAAGTGAAAATCGACGGCGTTTTGCACGAGTTCAGTTCTATTCCCGGAGTAAAGGAAGATGTAACTGAGATTATTATGAACATCAAGAGCTTAGCCATCAAGAACCACAGTGAGAGCAACGATCCCAAGGTTGCCTACATTGAGTTCGAGGGCGAGGGAGTGATCACCGCTGCCGACATTCAGGCGGATGCGGACATCGAGATCATGAATCCGGATCAGGTGATTGCCACCTTAAGCGGCGGCGCTGACAGCAAGTTCTACATGGAGCTTACCATCACCAAGGGCCGCGGCTATGTGAGTGCTGATAAGAACAAGAAGGACGATCTCCCCATCGGCGTGATCGCGGTGGATTCCATCTACACGCCTGTGGAGCGGGTGAACCTTTCTGTTGAGAATACGCGTGTTGGACAGATTACGGACTACGACAAACTGACGCTGGACGTATACACCAACGGCACCATCGATCCCGACGAGGCGGTGAGCCTGGCGGCGAAGGTGCTCAGCGAGCACTTGAACCTTTTCATCGACCTTTCTGAGAACGCCAAGACCGCTGAGATCATGGTGGAGAAGGAAGACAACGAGAAGGAAAAGGTTCTGGAAATGAACATCGACGAGCTGGAGTTATCCGTTCGTTCCTACAACTGTTTAAAGCGCGCCGGAATCAACACCGTGGAGGAGCTGTGCAACAGAACCCCCGAGGATATGATGAAGGTCCGCAACCTTGGCCGCAAGTCTCTTGAGGAAGTGCTGGCCAAGTTAAAAGAGCTGGGACTGCAGCTGAATCCCAGCGAGGAGCAGTAAACTGCCCCGGGATGGAGCGGCAGCGGCTCACACGAATTTATGGGCAAACAGCACACCGCCAGTAAGTCCGAAGAAGCGTGACGGCGTGTTCCACAAATGGAGGAAATAAAATCATGGCAGGATATAGAAAACTGGGCAAGACTTCCAGTCAGAGAAAAGCGTTAATCAGAAACCAGGTAACCGCTCTGCTGTACAACGGCAGAATCGTTACCACCGAGGCGAGAGCAAAGGAGATCCGCAAGGTTGCGGAGGGCCTGATTGCTCTGGCTGTTAAGGAGAAGGACAACTTCGAGACTGTAACTGTTAAGGCCAAGGTTGCCCGCAAGGACGCCAACGGCAAGAGAGTGAAAGAGGTTGTTGACGGCAAGAAGGTAACCGTGTACGATGAGGTAGACAAGGAGATCAAGAAGGACAATCCTTCCAGACTTCATGCCAGAAGACAGATGCTGAAGGTGCTGTACGATGTGACCGAGGTTCCGAAGGAGCTGGCAGGCCGCAAGAAGAACACCAAGAAGGCTGACATCGTAGGCAAGCTCTTCGACGAGATCGCTCCCAAGTACGTTTCCCGCAACGGCGGCTACACCAGAATCGTGAAGATCGGCCAGAGAAAGGGCGACGGCGCTATGGAGGTTATGATCGAGCTGGTTTAATCTGAACCGCTCAGCGTCCCAATATGAATCAGAGAGAAGTTCCGCTGCTGTGTGTGCACAGTGCCGGGACTTCTTTTTTGGTTGTGCGCCTGGCAGGCGAATAATTGTCAGAATATTGTAAGTTGACGGGCCGCCGCCCCTCCCTTATAATGAAGCTGTAGAAAGAGACAGAGAAATAACCAACGGGAGGGTTTTGATATGACGCGGTGGAAAAGAGGAATCAGCTGCCTTCTGGCGGCGGCTATGCTGACATCAGCGGTTCCGCTGGCGGTCCAGGCGAATGAGAAAGTGATCAGCAGCGTGACGATCCGGGTGAAGTCTTCGGATCTGGAGATCGGCGACCGGCTGCCGGACATCAGCATCGGCACGGATGACCAGGAGACCAGCGGGGAGGTCTACATCTATGAGACCACGGAGAAATATGACATCGCCGACGCGGAGTGGGTCACATCGGAGAATAAGGATCTGACCATCGGCGAGGAGCCCAAGATGAAGGTGTGGCTCACGCCCGGCAGCGACAAGGATACGGATTACTATTTCAAGGGGACGTACGGGAGCAGCAACGTGACTATCTCCGGGGGCAGTTTCGTCTCCGCCAAGAGGGATGGGAGCGACCTGGTGGTGACCCTCAGGATTAAGCCCATCAAGGGCACCTACGGGGCGCCGGAGGAGGCCTACTGGCAGGATTCCGGCCTTGGAAAGGCCAAATGGAGAAAGAGCGAGGCGGCGGACAGCGGGACGTTCGAGGTGGTCCTCTACAGGGGCAGCAGCGAGGTGAAGCGGCTGAAGGAGTACAAGGGGACATCCTACAACTTCTATCCCTATATGACCAGGGAGGGCACCTACTCCTTCAAGGTGAGAACGGTGCCCGGCACGGAGACGGAGAAGAAGTACGGCAAGAACAGCGACTGGACGGAGTCGGACGAGATGTATATCGACGAGAGGCATGTGTCCGACGGGAAGGGCCAGGACGTTGGGGGTTCCGCACCGTCTCTCCCCGGCTCGTCGGACGGCCCTGTGACGGCAGATCAGGTGGGATGGATCGAGCAGGGAGGAACCTGGTATTTCCGCTATCCGGACGGCACCTACCACACCAGCGGATGGCTGACCATCCAGGACTGCTGGTACCGCTTCGACTCCAGCGGGCGCATGCTCACCGGATGGCAGTATCTGGACGGACTCTGGTACTATCTGAAGCCCTATACGGGCGGCCCCAAGGGGGCGCTGGCCGTGGGCTGGAACTATATTGACAACAAATGGTATTTCCTGAACACGGGGATGTTCTCCAACCTTCCGGGAGGGGCTATGGTCACAGGTTGGCTGACCCTGGACGGAAAACAGTACTACCTGGACGCCTCCGGCGCCATGGTGGAGGGCTGGGCGAAGATCGGCGAGGATTACTACTATTTCCACCCGGGAAGCGGGGAGAAGGCCTACAGCACCACCATCGGTGTGTTTGAGCTGGACGCCAGCGGAAAGTGGATCCACTAGACGAAGGAACGGACCGTGCAATAGAATGGACTAGACAATAGAACCGATCATGGAGCAGTTGGCCGCCGGGGAGCAACCGGCGGCCTTTCGCATTGCCACTTGACGGCGGGGCATATTTAAACTAAACTAAGTGACAGCCCAATGCAGTGCCGGCGGGTCTGACCTGGCCGGCTTTTGACGATAAACAGAGTGAGAAAGGCTCAGTATGGGAATTATTAAAGCGGTTAATTTGATTTTTGACTATATTAAACGGGACGAGGAGGAGCGCGTGGAGGGAGTGGACCGGGCACTGGACGGCCTCTCCCTGGAGATCGAGGATGGGAGCTTCGTGGCCATTCTCGGGCACAACGGCTCCGGGAAATCCACATTTGCCAAGCAGGTGAACGGGATCCTCACCCCCACGGACGGGACGGTGCTCATCTCCGGTATGGACACCCGGGATGAGGGACATATCTGGGACATCCGCAAGACGGCGGGGATGGTGTTTCAGAACCCGGACAACCAGATCATCGGCAACACCGTGGAGGAGGACGTGGGGTTTGGCCCGGAGAACCTGGGGGTGCCCACGGAGGAGATCTGGAAGCGGGTGGACGAGAGTCTGGAGGCGGTGGGGATGACGGCCTACCGCTTGAAGTCTCCCAATAAGCTCTCCGGCGGCCAGAAACAGCGGGTGTCCATCGCGGGGGTTATGGCCATGAAGCCCCAGTGCATCATCCTGGACGAGCCCACCGCCATGCTGGATCCCAACGGCAGGAAGGACGTGATCCGCACAGTCCACGAGCTGAACCGGCAGGAGGGGATCACTGTACTTCTGATCACCCACTACATGGAGGAGGCGGTGGACGCAGACCGGGTGATCGTCATGGACGAGGGGCGTGTGGTGATGGACGGGACGCCCCGGGAGATATTTTCCCGGGTGAAGGAGCTGAAAAAATACCGGCTGGATGTGCCGCAGGTGACGGAGCTGGCGGATGAGCTGGCGGGGGCGGGACTGCCTGTCTCCAGAGGCGTTCTGACCATGGACGAGCTGCTGGCCCAGCTGGTGCCCTATATGAAGGAGCATATGACATGTCAATCAAAACAGTGAATTTGTGTCACGTTTACGGGCAGGGGACGGCGCTGGAGCAGTATGCCCTGAAAGATGTGAATCTGGAGATTGGGGACGGGCAGTTTATCGGGCTCATCGGACATACGGGTTCTGGGAAATCCACCCTGATTCAGCATTTCAACGGTCTGCTGAAGGCCACCAGCGGAGATCTCCTCTACAATGGGGAGAGCATTTACGCCCCCGGCTATGATATGAAGCAGCTGCGCAGCAGAGTGGGGCTGGTATTTCAGTATCCGGAACACCAGCTGTTTGAGGTGGACGTATTTTCGGACGTGTGCTTCGGCCCGAGAAATCAGGGTCTGCCGGAGGAGGAAGTGAAGGAGCGGGCCAGGGAGGCCTTGGCACTGGTGGGGATGGACGAGAGCTTCTATGAGCAGTCGCCCTTTGAGCTCTCCGGCGGCCAGAAGCGGCGGGTGGCCATCGCGGGGGTGCTGGCCATGCACCCGGAGGTGCTGATTTTGGACGAACCCACAGCGGGGCTGGATCCCCGGGGAAGAGATGAGATCCTGGGACAGATTGAGAAGCTCCACCGGGAGAGGGGGATGACCATCATCCTGGTTTCCCACAGCATGGAGGATGTGGCCCGCTATGCGGACCGGCTGATTGTGATGAATCACGGGGAAAAGATATTTGACGATACGCCGCGGAATGTGTTCCGCCATTACCGGGAACTGGAGGCCATTGGCCTGGCGGCCCCCCAGGTGACCTACATCGTGCAGGCGCTGCGCAGGGAGGGAATCCCCATCGATGACAGCCTGATCACGGTGGAGGAGGCCAGGGACGCCATTCTGCGGCTGGTGGGCCGGGCGCCTGTGAGAGATGGAAAGTAGGGAATCGTATGCTTAGAGATATTACACTGGGACAATATTATCCGGTGGATTCGGTGATACACCGCCTGGATCCCCGGACGAAGCTGCTGGGAACGCTGCTGTTTATCATTTCCCTGTTCTGCATGGACAGCGCATGGGGATATGGGCTGGCAGCCCTGTTTCTGGCGGTGACCATCCGTCTGTCGAAGGTGCCGCTGAAGTTTATGGTGCGGGGGCTGAAGGCTGTGCTGGTGCTTCTGCTCATCAGCGTCAGCTTCAACCTGTTTCTGACGCCCGGGCGGGAGATCTTCCGCCTGGGATTTTTGAAGATTACCTGGGAGGGGCTGCGGACGGCGGTGTTTATGGCTGTGCGCCTGATTTTTCTGGTGCTCGGCTCCTCGGTCATGACCCTGACCACCACCCCCAATGAGCTGACAGACGGCCTGGAGAAGGGGCTGGGATTTTTGAAGAAGGTGGGGGTGCCGGTGCACGAGGTGGCCATGATGATGTCCATCGCCCTGCGCTTTATCCCCATTCTCATCGAGGAGGCGGACAAGATCATGAAGGCCCAGATGGCCAGGGGGGCTGACTTCGAGTCGGGAAATATTGTGCAGCGGGCCAAAAGCATGGTGCCCCTGCTGGTGCCCCTGTTTATCTCCGCCTTCCGCCGGGCCACAGATCTGGCCATGGCTATGGAGGCCAGATGCTACCGCGGCGGGGAGGGGAGGACGAAGATGAAGCCTCTCCGCTATCACAGAAGGGACCGCCTGGCCCAGCTGCTGCTGGTCCTCTACCTGGCGGCGGTGATCGTGCTGAGGGTGATGATATGAGAAAACGTGTGAAACTGGTGGTGGCCTACGACGGCACCAATTACTGCGGCTGGCAGCTCCAGCCCAACGGGATCACCATCGAGGAGGTGCTCAATGGTGCGCTCTCGCAGCTGCTGGGGGAGCCTGTGACCGTGATCGGCGCCAGCCGGACGGATTCCGGGGTTCACTCCCTGGGGAATGTGGCGGTCTTTGACACGGAAAACCGCATGCCGGCGGACAAGATCTGCCTGGCCTTAAATCAGAGGCTCCCGGAGGACATACGGGTGCAGTCCTCGGAGGAGGTGCCCCTCTCCTGGCATCCCCGGAAACAGAACTGCGTGAAGACCTACGAGTACAAAATCCTCAACCGGCGCATCAATCTGCCCACCCTTCGCCTGTACACATATTTCAGCTACTATGACCTGAATGTGGAGCGCATGCTGGAGGCGGCGGCCTACCTGGTGGGGGAGCACGATTTCCGCAGCTTCTGCACCGTGCGCAGGAAGGACGAGGACACGGTTCGGACGATCTACAGCCTGACGGTGGACAGGGCATCCGACGATGTGATCACCATCCGGGTGAGCGGGAGCGGATTTCTCTACAACATGGTGCGCATCATCGCCGGAACCCTGATCCAGGTGGGGACGGGAGCGCTTGAGCCGGAGCAAATGCGGCAGATATTGGCGGCCAGGGATCGGAAGCAGGCGGGGCCCACAGCCCCGGCCAAAGGGCTGACTCTGGTGAGCATGGAGTACGAGAGGGAGCTGCGCCCGGAGATCTGCGGCACCAACGAGGAGTGGGAGTATGTGTTGGATCAGCGGGAGGTGCCTCTCGCCGGCATGGCCAGGCTGACGGTCAACCGCTGTCTGCCGGAGTATCTGGAACCGCTTATGGCGCGGGTGATCCACCAGGCGGTGAGAAACGGCGCCGAAATTGTCCTGGTGCGGGATCTGGAGGACCGCCTGGCGGCGGGCCAGAGGTACGGATACTACGTTCTCAGAGAGGCGGAGACGGGAGACAACGGAGCCTGGCGGCTCATGGCGGAGAAAACCCCGAAAATCCAGGAAAATCCTTGATTTTTTGTTGGTTTTTTCAGGAAAAACGGCTTGACAGAGCGGGCCCTATATAATATAATATCTCAATGTGACATTATGGAAAAAATGCTTAGCCATGCCCCGGAGTAAGCATTTTGATATAGTTTAACAGTTAATCACATTGGAATATAACAGGAGGATGACCAATGAAGAGCTTTATGGCTAGTCCAGCGACGATTGATAGAAAATGGTATGTAGTTGATGCTGCAGGATGCACTCTTGGACGTTTAGCTTCCGAGGTTGCTAAGGTTTTGAGGGGAAAGAACAAACCGGAATTTACACCGCATATCGACACAGGTGATTACGT
>DXEU01000180.1 GCA_019114845.1 Candidatus Lachnoclostridium stercoripullorum
CTGGACGCCGCCTGCTGGCCGGCCGCCTCCAGCCGGTCGTCGGCCGCCCTCCGTCTGGACTTTCTCTCCGGCCGCTCCCCGTTTCCGTCCGGGTGCGGTCTGCCCTTTCTCCTGACCACCACGATCAGTGCCACTGCCAGGGCTGCGGACACAGCTCCCAGGAAGATGATGATGATTCCCCTCATATCGTAGTCGTGGAGCAGATCGGAGTAAGTCACCACCACATCCTGATATTGATCGGAGGAGATGCCGTCCACTCCCGGAAGATCCTGGAAATACCTCTGGATGGTGTTCTCCTTCAGGTCATAGCGGTAGAAATCCTTCTCCCCATTCCAGTTCATGCCGTAGAAGATCATGTACTGGGGATCCTCTGTGCCCTGGGGCACCCAGCCCTTCACCTGGCCGCCGCCCGGCAGGTTCATGATGCCGTCCGTAAATCCGGCAGGCACCGTCACAGACTCATCCGGCTCCAGCACGATCACCGACTTGGGCGTGGTGGAAACCTCCATGTAGGCGCTGAAACTGTCCTTCGCCTCGTCGTAGATGAAGAAGCGGGCCCCTCCTTCCCCGTTCACCAGGCAGAGCAGCAGCAGATCCTTCTGAATTCCCTGGCCAGCCATGATATCCTGGCCCTTATAATTGTAGGTAAAGCCCTCAAAGCCCTCCGGCAGTGTGGTCACGTCGAAGCTCTGGGCCACGTTGTACTGAACCTGATCGATCACCACCGTCAGATCCCCGGCCGCCACGGCTCCGCCGGCTTCCGCTCCGCCCTCCGTCTTGGTCACATGGATCACGTAGGTGCGGGTCTGGCCGTCCGCCGCCGTCACCACGCAGTTGACGGTATTTTCACCCATCTGCAGGTCGCTGCTTCCGTTCACCGTCACCGTGGCCCCCTCGTCGCTGGCCTCGGCGCTCACCGCAATCTTGGTCACATCCGGTCCCACGCTGGCGCTGTACTCCGTCACATCGGCGGAGAACTCCGGCGTCAGAGTCCCGGGGGAAATCTTTAAGGACTTGAGTCCCGCGTCCGCGGAAGCTCCCGCCTCGGCGCTCACCGTCACCGCGGAGCTGCCCATGCGGTCCACGGTGGCAATCTGCTCGTCCGCGTCGTACACCTCCTGGGTGCTCACGGTGATCTGGGTGCTTCCCGCCTGAAGGGCGCGGAAGGTGAGAACCGTGGCCATCTGCTGAGCCCCCGCCTCCGCCGTCTGGCGGACGCTGACGGAGCCGGCTCCGCCGCTGGCGTCCGCGCCGCCCACAAATTCCAGAATATTGGGATCATAGGACAACATTAAGCTGGAACGTCCCAGTGACTCCCCACTCAGGGAGGTGATTTTCAGGTTTACGCTGACCTCCTCCCCCACCGTCACCGTTGGGTCGGAGAAGGCGATTCTGACGCTGGCCGCGAATGAAGTGAGGATCCCCCAGGGGACCGTGAAGGCCAGCATACAGGTCATAACCGCGCCTAACAATGCTTTTTTCATTTTCATATTATTCATCATCCCGCTCTTCCTTCTATAAATATTACATTCCCATGCCGGGGCCGGTGAGGAGATCCTGACTGTCCCCCTGTCCGGACGCCCCCGCCGGGCTCACGGCGGACGCCCCGCCGGAGACGGAGGCCTCCGGCACGGTTCCCCCCGCGCCCTCCGTGTAGGTGGGTCCCCCCGCCTGGCGCACCACATGGATCACATACTCTCTCACCGCTCCGTTCTGGGCAGTCACATTGACCCGGATCTCATTGACCCCGCTCTGGAGGTTGACCGATCCCGTGCCGCTCACCGACGCCGTGGAGTCGATGGCCGACGCCTGCACCGTCACGCTGGCCACCGAGTGGTCCACGATGAGGTCGTAGGAGGTGGTGTCCATCTGGAAGGTGGGGGTGAGGGCAAATCCATCCACCGCCAAGCCGCCCAGTTTGTTGTTGGGACTTCCGTCCACCGCCGGCTTGGTGCAGGCCGTGGCGGGCATGTTGGTGTACACCGGTATCTTGAACTCCAGGGCCGTCTGCTTCATCTCGTCGCTGTAGGCCGTGGACATCTCATACCCCTCCGAGGCCGCCGCCTGGATGTTGGTCATGTACTGGTGCTTGTAGAGATTGCTCCCCTGGACGTTGAATTTCTTCAGATAGAACGTGTCCTGTCCCGCCTTGACGAAATTCGTGCCGTAGTAATCCGCCCCGCCCATGATGGCCTTCTCCACCGTGTTCCAGGGCCTGCCGTAGCTGCCCGCCTGGGAGGCGTACCACAGCCCCCTGGTGACAGCGTCCATGCTCCCCGTGGCGTAGGCGCCGATGTTGTAAAAATTGTAATATCCCTCGTAGGGGGAACGGGTTCCGGAGATGCTGGAACTTCCGTTCTTTCCGTTCTCCTGGATGATCATGGCCGCCAGCACGTAGGGGTTGACCCCGGACTGGGCGGCTGCGTTCATGATGATCTGGGCGTAGGAGAGAGTTCCCGAGGAGGGCGCCTGGGACGAACCGCCCTGGCTGCCGCTGTTCACCGTCTCCCCGCCGTTTCCGCCTCCCGTCAGCTCCATGCCAGGGCCGTAGCTACTGGCCACCAGGGCCGCCTCGTTCCGGCTCATGGCCACCGACGGGCTGTCAAAGCTCACATCCCCCTCCTGGGAGGAACTGCCCTCCGACGCTCCGCTCCCCGAGGCGTCCGCCGGGGGGGCGGCTGTCCCGCCGGAGGTCTCACTGCCGCCGGAGGCCGATGTCTCGCTGGAAGCCGATGTCTCCCCGGACGTCCCGGTTCCGCCGGAGCCTCCCGGTCCCACGCCGATGCTCGGACCGTCTCCCCCATTCTGGGCGCTGCCGTCCTGGGAGCCGCCATTCTGCTGGCCGCCCGCCCCGCTGCCATCCCCGGAGACTGCCGTCCCCTCCGCAGCCACGGAGCCCCCCTCCATGAAGGTGCCCTTCAGCATGGTGTTCAGCCCCTCGATGGTGTGCACAGAGCCGTCGTAGCTCTGGAGCAGGAACTGGAAAACATAATTCTCATCCAGGAAATTCCTGGGATCCATGTAATAGCTGATGATCTCCTGGGATGCCGCCACCCAGGAGCTGCCGTCAAATCCGGGCCATGTGCTGGTGTTCCAGTCGTAGGCGCCCGCCGCCGTGGATTTCCACGAGGAGATGCTGGAGGAGCTCACCAGGTTGGTTCCCACCACGCTCTCGTTGGAGATCACATCGTCCCAGTTAAGTCCCGTGTGCTGAGCCGTGAACACCCAGTTGGGATATTTGGCGTGGAGAGCCCGCAGGCTGTCCTTGTAGCTGTCCGGAAATCCCTGGGCGTTCAAATACGCCTCAAAATCCGCGTCGCTGGTGTAGGTCACCGGAAATTTTATGTACGCGGACGACACGAAGCCTGTGGTCTGGGTGCCCCCGCTCCCCGTAAAGCGGATCTGGTACCAGAGGGCGCCGTCGGAGGCTGTCTGCTCCCCGATGACCGTCACCGCCGCCCCCCGCGTCAGCTTGGTGACGATGGAGTTGGTGGTTCCCGGCCCGCTGCGGACGTTGACGTTGGTGCCGTTTATGCTGGCGCTCCGCTCCGTGTAGGCCATGATCTCCGCCGCCGGCAGCAGGCTGGCTGCGGGCTGGGAGACGGCCATAGCCAGGCCGAGCAGAATCGCCGTTCCTCTCATTCTGTATCTTTTAGCCATTGATTTTCTCCTGATTTCTGTCCGCTGACGGAATCCATGACCTGTGAAATTTCACCGATCCATCGTCAGCGCCTTCCAGTATTATAAAGAAAAAGCCAATCCTGTGTCAACCAATTCGGCGGAAAGTTCACAGATTCCCGGGAATTTGTAAGGAAAATTTAAGATGCCGCCTGCCAGGCTTATAGCGCAAAAGTGCGCTGCGCAGAGCTCACATTCTCCGCACAGCGCACCCTCTCTTCCTCTTTCTGGAACATTACTCCTCAGAAAACTGATCCTTGCCCACTCCACACAGGGGGCATACCCAGTCCTCCGGCACATCCTCCCAGGCCGTTCCCGCCGCAACACCGTTGTCGGGATCTCCGATCTCCGGATCATACACATATCCGCAGACATCGCACACGTACTTCTTCATCGCACAGTCTCCTTTCTGCTCTCTGAATTTTCTATCGCTGAATGATCAGCTTAACGGCACATATCGCTGAAGCAGATGGCTCCGTGGGGACGGATGCTCATCCGATAAGCGTTGCCCTTGCCGAGGGCTTTCTCAATGTACTCCACATACTCGTCCACCAGGTCGTTGGGCAGCATGGCCATGATCACGCCTGCGAAGCCGCCGCCGTGCACCCGGCAGGCTCCTCTTCCCTTGTCGGCGATGAACAGCTCTGTGAGAGCCAGGGCCACCGTGATTCCCTGCTCCTGGTAGTTGGAATTGGTATAGCAGTTCTGCAGCCATTTCCAGGAGGAGTTGCCGGAGGCGGTGATGTTCTCCAGGAAGACGTCGAACCGGTCCTCCTTCAGGGCCTTCACCATGTTCTCCACCCGCTTGTTCTCCTCAAAGAAGTGGAGGGCGCGGAGCACCGAGCGGTCTCCCGCGTACTTTCTCACCTCCGCCAGGTTGTCGATCACATCCTTCTCCGTGATCTCCGAGCAGTAGTTCTTGCCGAAGAACTCTGCCACCTTCTTCATCTCGCTGGGAACTGCGGAGTAGTCCGCGCTGAGGTCCGCGTGGCCGCGCCCCGTCTGCACGATGATCAGGCTGTGGTTCTGGGAGCCGAAATCAAAATCGATCTTCTCCACCTTGGGATCCGACGGCTCCATGAAGTCGATGGTGATCAGTCCGCCCACCGCGCAGGCCATCTGGTCCAGCAGGCCGGACGCCTTGTCCCAGTAGTGGTTCTCCGCGTATTTTCCCACGTGGGCGTAGGCCACCGTGTCCATTCTCCCCTCGTTGAAGAAGGTGTTTAACATGGAGCACAGCAGCATCTCAAAGGCTGCGGAGGAGCTGACGCCCGCCGCGCTGATGACGTTGCTGGTGATGTAGGCGTTAAAGCCCCCCACCTCGTAGCCGGACTCCTGAAAGCCCTTCAGCAGGCCCTTCACCAGATCCTCTGTGCCTGATTTTCTCCGGCTGGGGGCCAGATTATTCAGATCCACCGTAAACTCCTGGCCGAAGGTGGTGCTCACGATCTTCACCTTCGAGGAGTGGTTCACCGCAGCCACGCCCACGCAGTCCAGGTTGATGCTGCCCGCCAGCACCTTGCCGTGGTTGTGGTCCGTGTGGTTGCCGCTGATCTCCGTCCGCCCCGGTGAGGAGAAGAGCTTGACCTCCCCGTCGCCGAATTTGTCTCTGTATCCCTCCAGGAGCTCTCTGTATCTTCCTCTCTGCTCCTCCACCTGGTCCGCCCCGTAAAGTTCTGTCAGAAGTCTCTCCGCTCCCGCTCCGTTTAATACTTCCATCGTCTGTTCTACATTCATGACCTGCTTCTCCTTTTTCCCTGTGCGCTTAGGCCGGCATTCCGCGCCGCCGTCCATTATCTCAACTATAGCACAAAACAGCCCCCGCCAACAATACAATCTTTTATGAAATATGGATAAAAATATTCGGTCTTGCCATTCTCCCCTCTTTCCGCTATGCTAGGGGCAGACCACTTGCGGCAAAAAGGAGGCGCCTGCCATGGAATGGAGCGGAAA
The DNA here is from genome assembly GCA_019114845.1 of Candidatus Lachnoclostridium stercoripullorum. GTDB lineage: Bacteria > Bacillota > Clostridia > Lachnospirales > Lachnospiraceae > Lachnoclostridium_A > Lachnoclostridium_A stercoripullorum. Next base: position 5,632 of record DXEU01000180.1, read on the forward strand.
ACCCTATCACTCTCTGGATTTTGAACTGAAAAAGACCTTCGGGAGGAAGGTGTACAAGCTGGCCCTGGACGGGGGAATGACCTGTCCCAACCGGGACGGCACCCTGGGGACTGGGGGCTGCATCTTCTGCAGCGAGGGGGGATCCGGAGATTTCGCCGCCCCCAGGGCGGGATCCGCGGCGGAGCAGATCGCCTCCGCCAGGGAGCGGCTGCGGGCAAAATTAAAGGACCGGGACGTGGGCTACATCGCCTACTTCCAGTCCTACACCAACACCTACGCCCCTCTCCCCTATCTGGAGCGGCTGTTCACCGAGGCCATCGCCTGCCCGGAGGTCACCCTCCTCTCCGTGGCCACCCGCCCGGACTGCCTCCCGCCGGAGACCGTGGATCTCCTGGCCCGACTAAACCGGATCAAGCCGGTGTGGGTGGAGCTGGGCCTGCAGACCATCCATGATTCCTCCGCCCGCTTCATCCGCCGGGGGTATGAGACCCCTGTGTTTTACGACGCCTTCCGCCGTCTGAAGGAAGCCGGGCTCACCGTCGTCGTCCATGTGATCCTGGGAATTCCCGGGGAGAGCCGGGAGATGATGCTGGACACCGTCCGGGCTGTGGGCGATCTGCCGGCGGACGGGGTGAAGCTCCAGCTCCTCCACGTCCTGAGGGGCACAGATCTGGGCCGCCTCTACGAGGCAGAGCCCTTTCCCGTCCTCTCCCTGGAGGAGTACCTGGATCTGGTGGTCGACGCCGTCTCCCTCCTGCCCCCGGAGGTGGTGATCCACCGCATCAGCGGGGACGGTCCCAAGCGGCTGCTGCTGGCCCCCGCATGGAGCGGCGACAAACACCTGGTTTTAAACTCCCTGGCCCGGAGATTCAAAGAGCGGGGAGCCTTCCAGGGCTGCGCCCTGTGACTCCCCGCCGTTCACCTCCAGGAGGCTTCCTTCCCTAGTCCTCCTTTTTCAGCACGATCTCCTCCGCCAGCCGGGCTGCGTCCCGCACACAGTCCGGGCAGGAGCAGATCACTTTCTTTGTCTCTATCCCTTTCAGCTCATGGCAGCTGATGGTCTGATTCTTCTCCTTAAAGCCTCGGATGATCTCCTTCCCCAGGGCATAGGTTTTCATCTTGCTGTCCGGCTTTTCAAAATTGGCGGTACTCTCCTTCAGGCCAGCCAGGGCGCAGGCGCCAACCACGGATCCGCAGGTTCCCTCGAAGGTTCCCGCCATCCCCCGGCCCAGGCCCTCCATCGCTTTGAACATGACCACGGGATCCACTCCCAAATCCTCGCAGTATGTGCAAGCCACCGCCTGGGCACAATTATAGCCCTTCAGATACTTCTCCACTGCCTGTTCTGCTCTTGATTCCACAGTATCTCCTCCTCACTTAACTTCCTTTTTCTTCTCTGTCATCAGCTGGTGCAGATGGATGGTCAGGTACAGTTCCTCCTGCCCGGTGATGGGCTCTCCGTATTTCTGTTCTATAAAACGGCCAATTCGCCGGACACAGGCGTACTCTTCCGGGCACATTTCCAAAATTTTCCGGCGAAGAGCATCCTCCTGGTCGTCATCTGTCATCTGTCCCCGCAGCAGCCGGGATACAAACAGCCGCAGATGGGTCAGCATCCTGGAGTAGGCGATCCCCTCTTCCAGAGAAGCAATTTTCATACAGTAACGGACAATATTCAAAATCTGCCCCACCACCTCGTCAATCTCTCGGTTGCGCTCCTCGAATTGCCCGCCCTGCTGCGCGTTGATGAAGTGGAAAGCGATGTTTCCGATTTCCCCCTCCGGCAGTTTCGTGCCGAATTTTTCCTCAAACAGCCGAGCTCCATAGCAGGCCACGTCATACTCCTCCGGGTTGAATCGGCGCAGGTCCGCTGTGTAGAAATTCTCGATCACCACATTCTGCCTCAGCCGTTTTTCCGTGAAAGCCAGATGGTCAGTCAGCGCCAGGTAGATATGATCCATCAGCTTCATATGGTAGGTCTCCACGGCATAGGAAATAACGCTTTTTGTAAGGTTAAAATACTCCTCCCCCACCTCCGCCGCCAGGCGGATCACATCCCGCACCACCGTCCGCTCCCGCAGCACGAAGATCTTCTGGATCTCATTCTCCTTCAGTTCGTAGCCGATGGCTTTCCTGTAACCGATGCCTTTTCCTGACAGAATTACCTCCTGCCCATCCTCGTCCAGGGCCATGATCAATGAATTATTTAAAACCTTGACTACTCTCACGTCCCCAGCCCCCTTCTCGCTTTGTCAAAACAGGCTTGCGCCATTGCTCTCTATCACCTGCCGGTACCAGTCGTAGGAGCGCTTTTTATACCTGTCATAGGAGCCTCTCCCGTAATCGTCGCAGTCCACATAGATCAGCCCATAGCGCTTGCTGATCTGCCTGGTGGATTCGGAGATCAAATCGATGCAGCCCCAGCAGGTATAGCCCATGACATCCACTCCGTCTAAGTCGATGGCGTCCAGCACTGCCTTCAGATGGGCCTGCATGTAGGCGATGCGGTAATCGTCATTTACCGCGCCATTCTCCAGCAAATCCTTTGCCCCCAAGCCATTCTCCACGATGAACAGCGGTTTCCGGTAGCGGTCGTAGAGGTCCACCAGCGAGATCCTCAGACCCATGGGATCAATCTGCCATCCCCACTGGGACTCTTCCAGATAGGGATTCTTAAAGCCCACAGCCGTATTCCCGGCGCTCCTTGTCAGCCCCTCCCCGTTCTCCGCCGCACAATAAGAATTATAATAGGAAAATGAGACAAAATCCACCGGATATTTCCTCATGAGCTCGTCATCCCCCGGTTCCTTTTGAATATGGATGCCGTTCTTGCGGAAATAGTTCAGCAGAAAGCGGGGATATTCACCAAACACCTGGGCATCGCTGTAGCAGTAGGTACTGCGCATAATATCCTGAGCCTTCTTCACATCCTCCGGCCTGCAGCTGTAGGGATAATAGGTCAGCTTTGTCAGCATACATCCCACCTTGGAATCCGGGATCTGTTCATGGCAGATCTTTACAGCCGCCGCCGAGGCCACAAACTGATGGTGCATGGCCTGAAACACCACTTCCTCAAAATTTTGGCCTGGGAAACAGTCCTCCAGCAAACCGGCCGATGTGAACGGATGACGGATCATGGAGTCTATCTCGTTGAAAGTCAGCCAGTATTTCACCTTGTCCTTGTATCTCTCGCAGATGGTCCGAACAAAGCGGAGGAAGAAATCCACCGTTTTTCGGCTGTGCCAGCCGCCGTATTTCAGCGCCAGGTGAACCGGCATTTCATAGTGGCTCATGGTCACCAGAGGTTCAATCCCGTATTTCCTGCACTCGTCAAATACCCGGTCGTAAAATTCCAGTCCAGCCTCGTTGGGCTCCTCCTCATCTCCTATAGGAAAAATCCTCGTCCAAGCGATAGACATGCGAAAACATTTGAATCCCATGCCTCCCAGCAGAGCGATATCCTCTTTATAGTGGTGATAGAAATCCACCCCCCTGCGCTTGGGGTAGTTGACCATATCCTCCGTCTCCAGCGCCCGCTTTACATCTTCCAGGGTCACATGGTTCTGCAGGTTGTAGTCCCGCAGATCCTGATCAAAATGCTGTCGCATACAGTCCTCCACGGAGATTCCCTTTCCGTCCTCCCGGTAACCGCCCTCCAGCTGGTTGGCGGCTGTGGCTCCTCCCCAAAGAAAATCCTGCGGAAATGTCCTGGCTGTCATCGTCTCATTCCCCCTTTCCAGTCTCGATGAGGATGGCGTCCGCTCCCTCCTCCGCACGGTTTCCCGGTGCCTTGGCCACCGCCCTATATTCCTCCGTGTTGGTCACAATCACACACACGGTGGGATCGTATCCCGCCTGGCGGATTCCCTCAATGTCGAAGGATACAATTTTATCTCCCCTGGTCAGTTTTGCCCCCTGAGACACTTCCTTCGCAAAAAATCTGCCTCCCAGTTCCACGGTATCAATGCCGATATGAATCAGGAGCTCCACACCGCTTTTCAGCTTCAGGCCGATGGCATGTCCTGTATCGTAGAGTACACTCACCTCGCAGTCCTCCGGGGCGACCACCTCTCCTTTTTCCGGAATTACAGCTGCCCCTCTCCCCAGGGCACAGGCGGCAAACACCTCATCCTTTACCTGACTTAAGGGAATCAATTTTCCCTTTACCGGGGAAGTCACACGAATATCCACTTTCTCAGGAACTTCCTCCTCACAGATGTCCGCAGTTTCCACGGTCGCTTCCGGCATCACCAACTTCCCGGCGGATCCTTCCGGCTCTGTCGGATCATCCTCGAATCCCACGATGAACGTGAGGATCGCCGCCCCAAAGAATGCGATGCCGCAGCCCAGCAGATAGATGAGGAATTTGTCCATACCGCCGGCGGCGTAGGCCACGGAGGTGAGCAGACAGCCATTTACATGGGATTCCGCGTACACTCCGCCCCAGCCGATGAGGGCTCCTCCGACGGCACCGCTGATCACCGCGCAGACCATGGGTTTTTTCAGCCGCAGGTTGCATCCGTAAAGAGCCGGCTCCGTGATGCCCGCCAGGGCCGCTGTCAGGGAGGTGGAGGCGGCCACACTCTTCAACTGACGGTTTTTCGTCCTCAACATCACTCCCAATGCAGCTCCGCCCTGGGCAAAATTGGCGGGGGATGACATAGCCATCAGCGTCTGACTTCCGCTCACCGCCACGTCGTTGATGGAGACGGGCACCAGCGCACGATGGGCTCCGAAAGCCACAAACACGCACCAGAGGCCGCCGATGAGAGCTCCTCCCAAAATGACATTGAACCCGATGATCGCATTGTAGGCAACCTGAATGGCATTTCCAATGTAAATGCCGATGGGTCCCAGCACGCCGAAGGTGACAGGCACCATGACGATCAAAGAGAGACCTGGCACCAGAATTACCTGCAGCACCTCCGGGATCACTTTCTTCAAGAATTTCTCCAGATACTTCAGCACGATCACCACCAAAATGATGGGAATCACCGATTCCGTGTAGCTGAAGACTTTTTCTGCGTCGCCGATCTGCCAGGCCCCTTTCACCATGGGAATTCCCAGCACCCTAGTGACCGTGCCGGCATCCTGCATCAGAGCGTCAATCTGCGGATAGACCAGCAAGCCGCCCAGTACCATAGCCGTAAATTGGCTGGTCTTTAAAGCTTTCGCCGCTGTGCAGGCCAGGAAAATCGGCATATAGTAGAAAATAATCTGGCTGGCGGCATACAGCACCACATAGGTATCGCTGCCCGTGATGTCCACCCCTTTGCTGTTCATATACAGCTGGGCTGCCGTCAAAATTCCCTTCAGCAGTCCGGAAGCGGCAATCGCCGGCACCAGCGGCGTGAACATGGCGGAGATCACCTGGAACACCGCGTTGGCGGCACTCTTTTTTTCTCCGTCGGGCGCAGAATTCTCCACATCCACCAGCTTCGTCACCTCGTCGTATACCTGCTCCACCTTGTTGCCGATGACCACCTGGAACTGTCCGCCTCCGTCCACCACAGAGATCACGCCCTCCAGGCGGCTCACCTTCTCTTTATCCGCCAGTTTTCTATCCCTCAGCACCAGCCTCAGTCTGGTGAAACAATGGGTTACACTCGTAATGTTTTCTTTGCCGCCCACCTGATCCACGATCTCTCGGGCCAACTTTCTGCAATCCATAACATCCTCCTGAATTTTATTTTCCGTGCGCACAGAAGGAAGAACCGCCCTGGCTGTTCTCTCTGGACGGCAGGCGCTCGCTTTAGGGAAATCATCGTTTCCTGCCAAATAAAAAGACCGCAACCGACAGATTCTCCTCGAGAATCTCATCAGTTCCGGTCTTGCCTGCTTTACCAGTAACACGCCAGAGACGTATCTTCATTTAACTTATTTATAGCATTCTCCCCGCGAAATGTCAATACCTTTGCGGGAATTGCTGATATTTTATTCTTATCATCCAGCCGCCGTCCGCGGCCCCGCCCCATCACAGAGCGATGACAATCCCGCCGTCGTTGGCGTACACGGTGGAAACTCCCGCCGTCTCCGTCACTATCACGTCCCGGAATTTGGCCGCCCTACACATGACGTCCTTCACCAGTTTGGCCCTCTCCGGATTGTTGCAGTGGGAGATCACCAGCCGCTTCTTCGCGGTATCCCCCGCCTCCCGCAGGGCAATCTCGCACATGCGGTTCAGCGCCTTAGTGATTCCTCTGGCCTGATCCAGCTTGATGATGGTCCCCTCCGTGGCTCCCATCACCGGCTTGATGTTCAAGGCGGTGGCAAAAAATGCCTGCAGGCCGGTGAGCCTGCCGTTCTTTCTCAGGGTGTCCAAGGACTCCAGCACAAAGTAGGTCTTCATCTGCAGCCGGAATTCCATCACCCGCTCCACAATCTCCTCAAAGGGCACATCCTGCTCGCACAGCTCCTGCAGAAACAGGGCGATGTTCAGCTGTCCTGCGGAAGCGGAGTGGGAACCCACCACAAAGATATTCTTGTCCTTCCCGTGCTCCTCCTCGTACAGCTGTTTTCCCACCATAGCGCTGCCGTACGTGCCGCTCAGATGCTCTGAAAGGGTGACTACAAAAATGTTGTCCGCGTCGCACTCGTAAGCCTCCTTAAATGCCTCCGGGGACGGGCAGGCCGTCTTCGGGCATTCCGGGCATGCCCTCACCAGCTCCAAAAATCGCTTCTGGTCAAACGTGTCGTCGTCTATGACCTGGGTATCCCCCACCTGAAGCGTCAGGGGAATCAGCTGGAAATGGGAGTCGTTCTTCTGTTTCTCTGTGAGATCCGTGCAGCTGTCGCCAATAATTTTATAGTTCATCCTATGCCTCCATGCTTCAACCATCGTAAGAGGTGGTTTTGATTACTACTTATTATAGCATCGCTCCGGCATATTTTCAACTTCTCTGGGCGATTTTATCCAAAAGTATGACCCGCCCCCTCGCCTGCAGCCGTCACTCGCTGCGCAGGGCGTCGATGGGGTTGAGCTTTGCCGCCCGCCTGGCGGGCATGTATCCGAAGAAGAGGCCGATGGCCACGGAGACGGTGAAGGAGACCACCACCGCCAAGAAGGTGGGAGGCGAGTCGATCCCCATGGCCCTGCCCACCAGGACGGAGGCCCCGGACCCCAGAAAGATTCCCATGATGCCGCCGATGGTACTGGTCATGGCCGCCTCGATGACAAACTGCTGCATGATCACCGCCTGCCTGGCACCCAGGGCCTTGCGGATGCCGATCTCCC
>DXEU01000181.1 GCA_019114845.1 Candidatus Lachnoclostridium stercoripullorum
GCCCACGGAATACCGGAGAAGCGTTCAGAGAAATTAAAAAAGTGTGCGCTCCTGCGCACACTCGCGCCGGAGCGCGGTTGCGTCAGCAACCAATTTCCTTAAGCGCGGAGTGCGCATCCACAGCGGAGCGTTTTTATTTAATAGGGAAACAAAGTTTCCTATTAAATAAAAAAGGCGTCTCTCCGGCCCCTAGGCCTTTGAAACGCCCCCGCAAAACGCCAAGCTCTCCGCTTACAGCGTTCTCTCAAACTTGTCAATGTTGTCGATCTTTCCGATGACCGTGATCACATCGTCCTTCTTGAAGCGATAGCCCGGGTTCACCTCGATGGTGGTCTCGTGGTCGCTCTTTAAGGCGATGATGTTGAGGCCGAACTTCGGGCGAAGCTCGATCTCCATGATGCTGTGGCCCACAAAGCGGTCCGGCACCTGGATCTGGCGAATCTCCACGCTGTTGTCCAAGGAGATGTAGTCCAGGAAGTTTCCGGAAATCAGCTGCTTGCCCAGGCGGAGCGCCATATCCCGCTCCGGGTACACCACCTCGGCGCCGATGCGGTGAAGCACCGCGCCCTGCTCCTGGCTGATAGCCTTGGTGATCACCCGCGGCACGCCCATCTCCAGCACGCTCATGGTGGTCAGGATGCTCACATCCACCTTCTCGCCGATGCAGACGATCACCACGTCGCAGTTCTGGATGCCGGTCTCCCGCATGGCCTGCTCGCTCAGCTCGTCCACCACGAAGGCGTAGTCCGTGTACTGGCGCATCTCCTTGACCTTGCTCTCGATCCTGTCAATCACAATCACTTCTTTTCCGGCCTTCGCCAGAGTGGTAGCCAGAGCTGTGCCGAAGCGGCCCAGTCCGATTACTCCATAGGTAGCTGCCATCTGTTTCTTCATATTCTTATTCCCTTTCTGCTTCTCTTAGCCGATCGAAATTGTCTCTTCCGTGTAGCGGGCGTTCTGTTCCGGATGCTCGATCCACATGGAAACCAGAGTCACCGCTCCGATACGTCCGGTGTACATCACCAGAATAATCACCAGCTTGCCGGCCACGCTCAGGGAGGTGGTGATGCCGGTGGAAAGTCCCACAGTGCCGAATGCGGATACCACCTCAAACAGCAGCTGGATGAAGGTGCACTCCGGCTCCAGCACGCACATCAGGAAGGTGGCGATGCACACCACCGCCATGGAGAGCACGGCGATGATGCAGGCCTTGGACACGTTCTGCTGGGAAATACTCCGGCGGAACGCCCCGATGGACCGCTTGGTGCACATGCTCCGCACCGCCTGCAGGATCACGAAGAAGGTACTGGTCTTGATACCGCCTCCGGTGGATCCCGGGGATGCACCGATGAACATCAGCACGCAGAGCACAAACAGGCCCGCGTTGGTGAAGTCCCCGATGGTATAGGTGGAAAATCCCGCCGTTCTGGCGGACACGCTGTGGAAAAATGCCCCCATCCAGGTCACATCCTCCGTCAGCTTCAGGAGAACCGTTCCCACCGCCAGAAGTCCGATGGTGGTGGTGATCACCGCCTTGGAGTGCAGGGTCAGCCTGTGGAAGTTCCTCGTCTTCAAAATATCCAGAATCACCAGGAAGCCCAAGCCGCCGAAGATGATCAGGAAACAGGTGGTCATGTTCAGCAGGACATCCGTCTGATAGGGGATCAGGTTCCTCAGCCCGCCCAGGATGTCAAAGCCCGAGTTGTTGAAGGCCGCGATGGAGTGGAACACGCTGATTCCCAGGGCGTGCACCGGGTCGTAATCCTGGGAGAATACGATGAAGCTGAGAATGGCTCCCACCGTCTCAAAGCAGAGGGTCATGAGGAGCACTGCCTTCACCAGGCGGACGATGCCGCCGTAGCTGTCCACATTCAGCGCCTCCTTCACCAGCAGGCGGTTGCGGATGCTCACCCGCCGCCCTGCGGCGATGATCAGGCCCACGCCCACCGACGTCACCCCCAGGCCGCCGATCTGAATCAGCGCTGCCACCACGCCCTGGCCGAAGGCGGTAAAATGATCCGCCGTGTCGATGGCGATCAGTCCCGTCACGCAGACGGCGCTGGTGGAGGTAAACAGCGCATCGATGAAATGCACCTCCACCCCCTCCCGCACGGAGATGGGCAGCATCAGCGCCAGCGCCCCCAGGAGGATCACCGTGGCAAAGCCCATGGCGATCAGACGCCCGGGCGGTTGTTTTCCGAGAAAGTCCATAAAATTCTTCATGTGTCAATACCTTGCCTTTTTCTTAATTCCTGCGCACTCTGCGCGCGCCGAAAACCGGACGCATTCTCTCTCGTCCTCCCTCAAAATACCATCAATGTGCACCAATGTCAATGGATGAGAGAGCTGCTTTCAGGCATCTTAACGGAGTTCTAACAGAGGCGCTGCGGCCGCCCGCCGGCCCCACCGCACAAAATGCCGGAGCGCGCTCCCCTCCGCAGAAGCGCGCTCCGGCTCACAATCTCTCTATTCTGGGCAGTCCATCCCGCCCCTGTCTACTCCAGCCTGTGGATGAACAGGCCGCTCCTGAGCTTCGGCTCAAACCAGGTGGACTTGGGGGGCATCAGAAGCCCTGCATCCGCCACCGCAAACAGTTCCTCCACCGAGGTGGCGTACAGGGAGAAGGCCAGGGCCATGTCGGTCCCCACCCGCTCCTCCAGCGCCCTCACACCCCGGATACCGCCCACAAAGTCGATCCGTTTGCTGATCCGGGGATCTCCGATGAAGAGAACCGGCCCCAGGAGATACTCCTGCAGGACGGAAACGTCCAGGCTGCGCACCGGATCTCCGGCTACCGCCTGCAGCACCTCCGGCTTCGGCTCCAGCCGGTACCAGTCCTCCCCCATGAGCATGCCGAACTCGCCCTTTCTCTCCGGCTGGAAGGGGGACTCGCCCTTCTTTCCCACCTTCTCCGCCAGGAAGTTCTCCCGGATCTTCTCCAGCAACTCCTCCTCCGTCAGGCCATTCCAGTCTGTCACCACCCGGTTGTAGGGCAGGATCCGCAGCTGGTCGTGGGGGAACAGGACGGAGAGAAAGTAGTTGAACGGCTCCTCTCCCGTGTAGCCGGGATGCTCCTCCCGCCGTTTCAAGCACACCTTCACCGCCGACGCCGCCCGGTGATGGCCGTCGGCGATGTAGGCCGCCGGGATCGCGGCGAACAGCTTCTCCAGATTCCGGATCCGCTCCTCCCCGCTCACCTTCCACACCCGGTGGCGCACTCCGTCGGCCGCGGTGAAATCGCAGAGGGCTTCCCCGGACTTATACCGCTCCACCGCCCGGCTCACCGCCTCGCTGGCCCGGTACGCCAGAAAAATGGGGCCGGTCTGAGCGTTCAGGGCATCCACATGGCGGATGCGGTCCTGCTCCTTCTCCTCCCTGGTATTCTCGTGCTTTTTGATCACCCCAGACAGATAGTCGTCCACCGCTGCGCAGCCCACCACGCCCGTCTGGCTGCGGCCGCCCATGGTCAGCTCATAGATATAGTATGCCTCCTCGCCGTCCTCCACATAGATGCCCTGGCGAATCATCTCCTCGAAGAGCTCCTTCGCCATCTGGTAGACCTCCTCCCCGCAGGGATCTGTCCCCTCCGGGAACTGGGTCTCCGGCCGGTCAATGTTCAGAAAGGACAGAGGATTGGCCGCCGTCTCGATCCTAGCCTCCCTCTCATTAAACACGTCGTAGGGGAGAGCCGCCGTCTTCTCCGCCTGGCCCGGCGCCGGGCGCACGCACCGAAATGGTTTCAACACTGCCATTTTCCGCTCTCCTCCCTACAGTACCCGCACCCGCAGCACGCCGTCGATCCGGCGGATCCGCTCCACCGTCTCCTCGTCGGCCCTCTGCTCCACGTCCACCATGGTGTAGGCAAATTTATCCCGGCTCTTATTGGTCATGTCGGAGATGTTGATGGACTCCGCCGCCAGGGCCGCCGCGATCTGTCCGATCATGTTGGGGATATTTTTGTGCAGCACGGTGATTCTCCCCGCTGTCCGGCAGACTCCCATGTCACAGTTGGGGTAGTTGACAGAGTTGTGGATATTTCCATTTTCCAGGTAATCCATGATCTCCTTCACCGCCATCCGGGCACAGTTGTCCTCGGACTCCTCCGTGGAGGCCCCCAGATGGGGGATGGCCACGGCGCCAGCCATGTTGACCGACTTGGGGTTGGGGAAATCCGTCACGTACTTCTTCACTTTTCCAGAATTGAGGGCCTCCGCCATGGCCTCCTCGTCCACCAGCACATCCCTGGAGAAGTTCAGCACGACCACGCCGTCCTTCATCTCCTGGAGCACGGAGGCGCTGATCATCCCCCTGGTGCTGTCCACGAGGGGCACGTGGAGGGTGATGTAATCGCACTCCCTGTAAATCTCGTCCGCGGACATGATGTGCTTCACGTCCCGGGACAGCATCCAGGCCGCGTTGACGGAGATGAAGGGATCGTAGCCGTACACCTCCATCCCCAGGGCGGCCGCCGCGTTGGCCACCAGAACGCCGATGGCCCCCAGGCCGATGACTCCCAGCTTCTTGCCCTTGATCTCATGGCCGGCGAAGGCCTTCTTCCCCTTCTCCACCGTCTTGGCGATGTTGGGGTCGTCCTTGATGGACTGGCACCACTGGATGCCGCCGATCACATCCCGGGACGCCAGCACCAGGGACGCCAGCACCAGCTCCTTGACGCCGTTGGCGTTGGCCCCCGGCGTGTTGAAGACCACGATGCCCTTCTCGGCGCACTTCTCCAGGGGAATATTGTTCACGCCGGCCCCCGCCCTGGCGATGGCCAGAAGCCCGTCCGGCAGATCCATATCGTGCATGGCGGCGCTCCTCACCAGGATGCCGTCCGCCTCCCCCAGCTGCTCCGTCAGCTGGTACTGATCCGTCAGCAGGTCCGTGCCATGTTTGGAAATCACATTCAAGCAGTGTATCTTTTTCATCATCCATTTCTCCTCTCAAATTCCCTCATGAAGTCCACCAGGGCGATCACCCCTTCCATGGGCATGGCGTTGTAGATGCTGGCCCTCATGCCGCCCACGGTGCGGTAGCCCTTCAGGTTGTCCAGACCGCGCTCCTTGGCCTCCTTGATAAACTTGGCGTCCAGCTCCGGGTTGCCCGTCACGAAGGGCACGTTCATCAGGGAGCGGTCCTTCTTCTCCACCGTCCCCTTGAACATCTGGCTCTGATCCAGATAGTCGTAGAGAATGGCCGCCTTCTTCTCATTGTACGCCTTCATGGCCTCCAGTCCGCCTCTCTGCTTCAGCCATTTGAACACCTTTCCGCAGATATAGATGCCGTAGGTGGGCGGGGTGTTGTAGAGAGAATTGGCGTCCGCGTGGGTCTTATAGCGGAGCATGGTGGGGGTGCCGGGGAGCACGTCGTCCGTGATCAGATCCTCCCTTATGATCACGATCACGGTGCCGGCCGGTCCGATGTTCTTCTGGACGCCGCCGTACAGGATCCCGTACTTCGTCACATCCATGGGCTCCGAGAGAAAGCAGGAGGAGACGTCCGCCACCAGCAGCTTTCCCTTGGTGTCCGGCAGCGTATGGAACTCGGAGCCGAACACTGTGTTGTTCTGGCAGATATAGACGTAATCCGCATCCGGGGAGATGGGCAGATCCGTGCAGTCCGGTATGTAGGTGAACATCTTATCCTCGCTGGAGGCGATGGCGTTGGCTTTCCCGTAGAGCTGCGCCTCCTTGTAGGCCTTCTTGGCCCACTGCCCGGTGATGATGTAGTCCGCCACCCGGTTCTTCATCAGGTTCATGGGGATCATGGCAAACTGCATGGACGCGCCGCCCTGGAGAAACAGGACCTTATAGTTTTCCGGAATCCCCATCAGCTCCCGCAGGTCGGCGATGGCCTCGTTGTGAATCTCCTCGTAGGCCTTTGAGCGGTGGCTCATCTCCATCACTGACATGCCTGTTCCCCTGTAATCCAGCATCTCCTCCGCAGCTTCCTGCAGCACCGCCTCCGGCAGTGTGGCCGGCCCGGCCGAAAAGTTATAAATCCTTCCCATATGCGCTCCTCCCATCATTTTCAGATATTTTTCTTTCCATCATACACGTTTTGCCAAATATATGCAAGTAAAACCAGAAATTTTCCGAATATTTGCCGTGCGTCCCCCACAGATCAGCCGCGCACGTCCCGCCCGCCGGTGAGAAGCCTCCACAGCGGCGGCGCAAGGCGGACGAGGACCGCCCGCCCCGCCAGGGCAAAACCCAGGCAGAGGGCCGGCATCAGCGCGTACAGCAGGGCCGCCCCGAGGGCGCTCCCCGGAAAGATCCGGGCCATAGTCTTGTTCACCAGGCGCACAAAGGCGAAGTGGGTGGCGTAGAGGAAAAATGTGTCCTTCATCCACCAGCGGGCCTGGGGCAGCAGGCGCTTATCCACCATTCTCCACACCCCCATGGGAACCAGCAGGCGGCCGTACACCAGAAAGCCGATCCCCCCGCCATGTCTCTGCACCAGAAGGCTGGCGATTCCCGCCGCGAGCACCCCCGCCCCCTCCAGAAGCTGCCGCCGGCCGCCGGCCTCCTCCGCCGTCCCGGGCGCATAGATGGCCCAGCAGGCCGCTGACACGTAGTATAGAAGGGAATCTTCATTGATGAAGGGCACATCCCGCTCAAACCACACCCAGGCAGCTGCCGCGGCCAGCAGCAGGGCCGCCGTGCCCTTTCTCCTCAGAAGGCTGTAGAGCACCGGCGTCAGCGCCACCAGCCAGATCAGCTGATACAGGTACCAGAACACCGCATTGTAGCGGTAGAGGACCACCGCCTGGATCGCTGTGCCGGGATCCAGGGGGATGACGCCCTTCCCCACGATCTCGGTGAGCCCAGGCACGCGGCTGGCCAGGGCGTAGCCCAGGTAGTAGAGGCCGTTCCAGAGAAGGAAGGGGATCACCAGGGAGCGGAATCTGGATTTCAGCTTCCTCTCCAGTTTATCCCAGGAGAAGTTCCGGTAGAACAGGTAGTCGGAAATCATGAAAAACCCGGGCACCGCAAACTGCCCCAGGCCGTTTCCCACCAGGGACTGAAGGCGCTCCAGTGCCGCCGCCTCCCCGGTCCGCCCCAGAAATAATTCGGCGTTGGCGGCGTGAACCCACACCACCAGAATGCTGAAGCAGAAGGTAAACCACTGTATTTTGCTGCGAAACTGCCTCTCTTCCATCCGGAATCCCCCTTCCCGGCAGTCAGCCGCCCGCCATCCCGCGGCCCGGCTGTGCCTGCTGTAAATAGAATACCACATTTGGTTTTTCTTCGTCAGGAATTCTTCAGAGTTTTTTCAGACATTTTACAGACGGGTATGCTATACTTATTCACATCAGAAAAGATCCAGCACCGACATGCCCGTGCAGAAAGGATTTTATATGACTTTTTTAAACAGAACTGTTCTGGCCGCCTGCCTGCTGGCGGCGGCCTGCACCGTGACCTCCCAGGCTTCGCCCAGGGATCGGGTCACCGGCCCCGGAGCGCTGCTGCCGGATTCCTCCGGCCTCTCCCCCGGAGATACCTACGCAGAATATCAGTGGGGGCTCAAAAATGACGGCAGCCTCCAGCTGGTGGAGATCCGCTCCCAGTTTGCGGACAGCGGGGACGCCTACGAGACCCCCGACGGGGAGCGGGGGCCCCACTCCGGCCTTCCCATCCCCTACGGCCCCGGGGGATACCAGGTGTACACCACCGACGCGGCGGCCGGCGTGGACATCAACATCGAACCCGCCTGGGAACTCTACGACGCCTCCCAGACCAACCGGGACGTGGTGGTGGCCGTCATCGACACCGGCGCGGACATCCTCCACCCCGACCTGCGGGACTCCATCTGGGTCAACGGCGACGAGATCCCCGGGGACGGCATCGACAACGACGGCAACGGCTACGCGGACGAC
Source organism: Candidatus Lachnoclostridium stercoripullorum (assembly GCA_019114845.1). Taxonomy (GTDB): domain Bacteria; phylum Bacillota; class Clostridia; order Lachnospirales; family Lachnospiraceae; genus Lachnoclostridium_A; species Lachnoclostridium_A stercoripullorum. Next base: position 7,880 of record DXEU01000181.1, read on the forward strand.
TGCTTCGGCTGGGATTTCTTCTACGGCGACCCCTTCGTGTTCTCCGCCCAGTCCTCGGAGGACACCCACGGCACCCATGTGGCGGGCACCATCGCCGCAGGGCGGCACAACGGCGGCATCGCCGGCATCACCGGTTCGGAGCACGTGAAAATCATGATCCTCAAGGTTCTGGGCACCTCCCAGGGCATCGGCGCCCCGGAGGATGTGATCGCCGCCATCCGCTACGCGGAGGCCAACGGCGCGTCCATCTGCAACCTGAGCTTCTGCTCCGGCGTGTACAGCCAGGAGCTGGCGGACACCATCCAGAACTCCGGGATGCTGTTTGTCGTGGCGGCGGGAAACGGGGACGAGAACGGCATCGGCTTAAACATCGATCAGATTCCCGCCTACCCGGCCAGCCTGCCCTTCCCCAACGTCATCACCGTCTCCAACCTGATGTTTGACGGGAACCTGGACACCTCCTCCAACTTCGGCCCGGAAAGCGCCGACATCGCCGCTCCCGGCTCCTACATCGTCAGCACCATCCCGGGGGGATACGGGTTTTTGAGCGGCACCTCCATGTCCGCCCCCATGGTGACCGGGGCGGCCGCCCTGCTCTACTCCTACCGCCCGGACTACACCGTCCTGGACGTGCGGGACGCCCTTTTAGGGTCAGCCAGGGAGCTCACCACCCTGGGCGGGCGGGTGGCCACAAGCGGCATGCTGGACGTGGGCGCCGCCTTTCTGTGGGAAAAAGGGAGCACCGCCCCCTAGGCGTCTGCTCCCTCATAGCGAAATATTTCTGTTCTATTTTACAGCAGCACCTTCACCACCGCCTTCTGCACCTGGCAGCTCCCCCCGGACTCCACCTTCACCTGGTGGGCGTCCTCGGGGAAGGCGATGAGCACATCCCCCGGCTCCATGGATACATACTGCTCCGCAGCGCCCTCCAGCGCGATCCCGTCGTTCGCCTCGTCCCGGTCCGTCTCCCTCATGGAGGCCCGGTCGGCGATGCCGATGCGCTCCCGCCCGGCGATCACCAGGTGGATGTCCAGGTACTGGTCGTGGGCCTCAAAGGAGGCCTCCCAGGCCGGTTTCGTCTCGTAGCCGAAGCGGTTGATGAAAATCCTGTCCCCGTCCACCTCATTTCTCCCCGGCTTTAAGGACGCCAGGCCGCACCCGGCCAGGTACTCGATGGCCCTGTCCAGGTTGGGACAGATCCCCCTGTAGTGATCCAGATACTTTATCTTCGTATAAATCATTTTCCACCTCACAAAAATTCAGACAGTCTGCCGGCGTCAAAGTTCACCACCAGCTCCTCCGGGAAATCCATCTCCCGCAGCAGCGCCAGGGCGTCGTCGTGGACGCCCACCTCCGTCCAGAAGTGGGCGTCGCTGCCGATGATCACCGATACCTGATGCCTCCGGCAGGATTCCAGCATGGCCCGGCAGTTCTCCCTGCCGTCCCTGCGGTGGCCGCCGGGGCGCAGGGAGGAGTTGTTCACCTCCAGCAGCTTGTGGTTCTCCTTTGACTAACTCCGCGTGCTCAAACTCAATATTTAATATGGGGGAAAAGCTCGTAGATATCTCTCCCCGCCATCTGGTCGAACTTCTCCTTCAGCTTCAAAGCCGTCACAATGTGGTAGTGGGTATTCTCGTGAACGCCCTTTCTCACCAGCAGATCGATGAGCCGTTTTTCCATGGTCATGGTCTCATGGAGGCACATCAGGTCACAGAGATTGATGATCTCCTCGTAGGTATTGTAATGGTGCTCCCGCAGCTTCTCGCACCGCAGGGGGTGCTCCTTGGGAATGCCCCCCGCCTGGCAGGTATAGTCCCCGTTTATGTAGGAGTGCGTCATGCAGATCCAGGCATCCTGCTCATCGATCCCCTGCTCCTGCAGATACTGAAAGCCCAGCACGTCGTGCCACTCCACATTTTTTTCATCCAGGTGTTTGCCGATGTCGTGGACATATCCCAGGGCCCTGGCGTAATCCGGGTCCTCCAGCCCCACCGCCTTCGCGATCACCGCCGCCGTGTCCCCCACGCTCCTGCTATGGCGCAGATAATTTTCTCTCCCCTCCATCACAGACGCCGCGTGATTCATCAATTTCTCCGCTCTCTCCAGTGTCAGTCTCATCGATATCTTCCTCTCTTTCTGAATGCCGCACCTCGCGGCACCGTATTTCCATCATATTTCATGGGCGAAACGGACTCCCTCGATCTCCCCGATGGCGTCGAGGATTTCCCTGTGCCTCCGCTTCCTCCCAAAATCCAGTTCCAGGACGGCGCAGGTGTCCTTTTTGTACCACTTATACTCCGACACCCTGGTCAGGTTCTTCACCCGGATCCCCTGCCCGGAGAAATAATCCAGCAGCTGGATGAGTACCTGCTCGTCCGCCCCCTCCACGCACAGCTTCATATAGCGGGAATTTCCGGTGATCACCATATCTAACAGGGTGTAAAGCCTGGAAAATCCGCAGACCACCACCGTGCCTGCCACCGCTCCGAAGTAAAATCCCGTGCCGATCATAATTCCCAGAGCCGCCGTCACCCACAGGGCTGCGGCGGTGGTCAGCCCTTTTACCTGGTTGGCTCCCGTCACCATGATCGTCCCTGCCCCCAGGAATCCGATTCCGCTGATCACCTGAGCCGCCATCCTGGCGGCATCCCCGCTCCCGCCGGAGATGAAGAGCATGATGTACTCGTTGGTGACCATCACCATAGCCGCCCCGATGCACACCAGAGAGAAGGTCTTTAACCCCGCCGGCCTGCCCTTCAGCCCCCTCTCAAATCCCACGATGCCGCCGCTTACCGCGGCGACCAGCAGCCGCACCACAACAGAAATCAGAAACCCTTCCGTCACCTCACCGCCCGTTCCCAGCCATACGCCGTCCATCTCCCGCCCTCCTTCGCAAATCTTATTTCAGGTATATCATCAAACCGTCCTCGACATTTTGCTGTTTTTCAACATTTTGATGCTATTTTCTCAGAATGCCTTCAACCGAAAATGCCCATCTGGTATAATGAAAACAGTGTATTTTATATCCGAAGGAGAAATCATTCATGAAACGCTTAAAGCTCCCATCCCTATCCCAGAAACTGTTTCTCACCTTTATACTGAGCTTCATCTTTCCGCTGATCCTTACGGTGGTCTTTCTCTCATACCTGTTCAGCAACTATCAGCGCCATGCTCTCCAGGTGCAGTCCCAGAGCGATCTGCGCCTCATCAGCACCTACCTGTCCAACTACATGAACGACGTCAACAACGTCACCAAGGCGCTCTACTACAATCCATACTTTCAGTCCCGCACAGATCTATCTCAGATGTCCATCGGTGCTCGGAATGCTCTGAGCGAAGAGATCGGCAACACTCTGACCCTCACCGCCTATTCCCGGGATGATTTTGGAGATCTTCTCTTCATCTCTGACCGGGAAGTGCTGTACTTCAACGCGGTCAATTATTATCAATACCTGTCCACCGTCCAGCCCCTGGAGACCAGGAGCTGGTACACAGAGGCCCTGGAAAAGGAGGGGAAGGTCGCCATCACTCCCTGTTATCCCCAGGAATCCGGCGAAAATTCCCAGCGGGCCGACAGTTTCTTCATCTCCCGTCAGCTGAAGAATCTCTACGACCCGGACCAGGAAAATATCATCATGATCAATATGAAAACTCAGTTTCTGGATACCCTGTTTTCCCAGCTCGGCGCCCAGACTCCCTGCATCATCCTCTTTACCAACGATCGGGGAGAACTTCTCTACTCCAGCCAGGCCGTAGACCAGGAATTTCTGAGCCACATGGGGGACACCTCCTTCCGCTACCGGCAGGACACTTGGAGCCAGGAGGTGCACACGCTGGAAAATTACCCCCTCACCATCCACATGTTCCACTCCACCGCCTACATCCGCCAGCAGATCACCGCCTTCGTGACCGTCGGCGTACTCTGTCTGCTCATCGCCGCCTGTCTGGCCTATCTGCTATTCCGCAGAAACAACCGATGGATCAAGGAGCCTGTCAACCACATCCAGGCCGTGCTGGGGGAGATGGAGCAGGGCAATCTGGAGGCCCGCTGCCGAGATCTCCCCATCCGGGAATTCCAGAAGATCGGCTCCTCCGTCAACCATATGGCGGCAAAGCTGCAGGAGAAGATCCGCAACGAGTATGAACTGCTCATCGCCCAGAAGAATCTGCAGTTCCAGGCTCTGCAGTCTCAGATCCGCCCCCACTTTATCATCAACACCATCTACAGCTTCATCACCCTCAACCAGATCGGGGAGACGGAGCTGCTCAACGACTGCTTCTACAAATTTGCCAACATTCTCCGCTACGTGCTGAGCAAGGAGCAGAACACCACCCTTGGGAAGGAGCTGGACTTCCTGGACAGCTACTGCGCTCTCTTCCACCTGCGCTTCGGGGATCGGATCCGCTACTCCATCTCCTGTGACGACAGCCTCCGGGACCTCCCCATGCCCAAGCTTCTGCTGCAGCCTCTGGTGGAGAACGCCGTGATCCACGGAATTGAGCCCAGCGAAGTGCCCTGTACCCTAAATCTCACAGCCCAAGAGCGGGGGAATAAGATCTATATCATTATCGAGGACAGCGGGGTAGGCTTCACCCCGGAACAGCTGTCCTCCCCCACCTCCATCGGCCTGAAGAACGTGGAGAACCGCATCCAGCTGTGGAGCAAAGAAGTGAAATTTTACATGTACCGGATCGACGGTCTGACCATCCAGGCAGTCATCATCCCTGAATCCGCAAAAGGAGGAACACAATGAATATACTTGTCATCGACGACGAACCACTGATCCACCTCTCCATCGAAAAGCTGCTTCTCTCCTGCCAGGATGATTTTCACCCCATCCATGTCCACCACGCCTACACCGGCCTGCAGATGCTGGAGCTCTTAAAGGAGCACCATTTCCAGCTGGCCTACGTGGACATCAAGATGCCGGGGCTCACCGGCCTGGATGCCATCCGCCTGGGAAAAGAGATCTCCCCGGACACCCGCTACTACATCATGACCGGCTTCAACGAATTTGAATACGCAAAGCAGGCCATCCGCCTGAAGGTGGAGGACTACCTGATGAAACCTCTGGATCTGAAGACCATCCAGGAGACGGTCCGCGCCGCCAGGCTGGCAGAGCTCTCCCGCCTGCGGGAGCGAAAAAACATTTTCCGCAAATGGCTGGAAGGCACCATCGACCGCCGGGAAACTTCCCTGGGAAGATACGAGAGCTGTTATCTCTTTGCCGTCCTCATCACCCAGGAACGGCCAGACATCCCCCCGGAATCCCTGATGGAAAAGCTGAATCCCTATCAGGATTCCTTTGTCTCCGCCTTCTCCGGAAATCAGATTCTGCTCCTGTTTTTCTCCGAGGACTCCGACGCTCTGCACAGGATTCTACTGGACCTGTCTGCCCGCCCCTACGCCGACGGAGTGACCTGTTTTGCCTCCTCCGTCACCGCCAGCACTGCGGAGACGCAGGAGGACATCCGCCGCCTTCAGCAGTACGCCTGCCTGCGGGTGATCCATGGCCTGGAAAAATTTTACTATCTGACCCCTCTGCTCTCCTGTGCCCCTGAGCTGCTGCAGTTCTCCTCCCTCTGCGTCCAATGGCAGGACGCATGTCTGAAGAGGGATTACAATGCCTTCACCAACTGCTGCGCGGCCATCTGCCGCCGCCTGGACGCACTGCCGGAAAAGGGGAAATACGAAAAGCACATCCTCGCCTTCTTCGCCGCCGTGATGGACGCCGAAAAAGCCCTTCCCCGCCAAACGGAAGATCTGAGAAAATATTTTCAGGAGTACGCCATGCGGTTTCTCCGCACCGCCGGGGACAGCCGGCCGGTCCGGACCATTGTCCGCTATATTCAGGACCATTTCTGTGAGGATCTCTCCATCGCCAGCCTCTCAGAACAGTTCGGCTTCTCCCCAAACTACATCAGCAATCTCCTAAAGCAGGAGCTGGGGATCTCCTACAATAAGTACATCTCCCAGCTGAGGATGAACCGGGCAAAGGAGCTTCTCATCTCCACCAATCAATCCGTCAAGGAGATCACCTCCGCCTGCGGCTATTACAGCCAGAGCCATTTCACCAAGCTCTTCATCGACCACGAGGGCTGCACGCCCACAGAATTCCGCAAAAAGAGTCAGGAGGCGGACGGCTGAGTCAAATACATCCTGTTACCTCAAAAAGCGGGGGCCGCAAATTCATTTTGCTCCCCCGCTTTTTAAAGCCCTTCGGCCTCTCACCTTTCTTTACTTGAAAAGCTCTGCCACCTGGTCTGCCATGCTCTGCACAGCCTCCTCCGGCGTATAGTTGTCCTCAAGAATGCACTTCTGCATCTCGTTGGTGATGATGTCCTTGGTTTCCGCGTACTCCGGGATGAAGGTCGCCTCCGCGCAGTACTGCACATTGTCGGTGATCACCTGCAGGTTGGGATCCTCCTCCACCATCTGCTTGTAGCTGTCCTGCTCCGTGCAGCTCTGTCTCACCGGGAGGTAACCGGTGCCGTTGGCCCAGGTGATGGCGTTCTCTGTGTTGGTCATGAACTTCAGGAACTCCCATCCTGCCGCCTCTTCCTCCTCGCTGTGTCCGGCAAACATCATCAGGTTGGAGCCGCCGGCGGGATAAGCCCGGTCTGTCAGCATGGGAATGGCAGCCACACCCACCTCAAAATTGCAGGTCTCCTCCAATCCCTTTAACTGCGCGCTGCTCTGCATAATCATGGAGGCTGTTCCGGCCGCGAACACATTTCTGCAGGCCTCAGAGGAATTGTAATCCTGGCCGGACGGAACGTGCATGGTTCCCTCCGCAATCATGTCCTTCCAGAGGTATAAGGGTGCAGTTCCCGCTTCGTTGTTAAAGCCGATGCCCGTCTCCTCCTCGTTGTAGATGGTTCCGCCCGCATTCATCATCAGGGAAGAATAGTACCACTGATCCAGGGGACAGGAATATCCATAGACGGTGTCGGTGGTCAGGGCCGCCGCTGTGGTCTTCAGCTCATCCCAGGTCTCCGGCGGATTTTCGATTCCGGCAGCTGCAAACTGATCTTTGTTATAGTAGAGAACCGGAAGGCTTCTGGAGTGGGGAAGAGCGATCAGGGCGCCGTCATAGTAGGAGGCGTCCAGCAGACCCGGCATGAAATCATCCAGATCAAAATCCTCCGCATCCACATACTTCTGCAGATCCACCAGCTGGCCGGAATCTGCGAACACGCCCAGACTTCCGATCTCCATCTGCGCCACCACCGGTGCCTCCCCGGCGGCCAGAGCCGCCTGCATCTTGGTGCTGGCCTCGGTGTAGGAGCCCTGCTGCACTGCCTTCACATAGATCTTGTTCTGGGACTCGTTGAAGGCCTCCGTAATCTGTTCGATCAGCTCCCCGTTGGAGGAGCCCATGCAGTGCCAGAATTCGATCTCAATCTTCTCATCCGACTGCGCCTCTCCGCTCTCCCCGGCGGGAGCAGACTCCTCTGCGCCGGATCCGCATCCCGGCAGAGCCAGGATCGCCATACCTGCGAGTAACATGAGTAAGGTTCTTTTTTTCATTTTGTCCTCCTTTATATGATCCCTGAGGGATATTTACCATTTTACTTGATTCCGGAATAGGCGAAAGAGCTCCGGATCTTCTTGCTGGCTGCGATATAGATGAGCAGGATGGGCAGCACCAGCACCACATTGCCCGCCATGATGATGTGCCACATCTGCAGCGTCTCCGAAGACTTCAGGGCCGCCACTCCCACCGGCAGCGTGCGCAGGGCCTCCTTGGACGTCATGATCAGCGGCCAGAAGTAACTGTTCCAGGTGGAGATGAAGGACAGCAGTCCGATGGTCACCAGCGCCGGCTTCGCCATGGGCATCATCACCTTGAACATGATCTTCATATTGCTGGCATCGTCCAGCCTCGCCGCCTCAATCACCTCCTGAGGAATCTGCATAAAATACTGGCGCAGCATAAAGATTCCAAAGGGGTTGGAGATAAACGGCAGAATCAAGGGGATCAGGGTGCTGAGCAGCTTTACCTTGCTGAACATAAAATACACCGGCAGGAAGGTGACCTGCTGAGGGATCATCTGCCCCAAAAGCACCAGCCCAAAGAAGAGCTTTTTCCCCCTGTAGTCATGTCTGGCAAGGCTGTAAGCCGCAGGCACGATGATGAGATACTGCAGCACCAGCACCACCGCGCTGACGATCACCGAGTTCTTAAAATACTGGGCGATCGGCACCACCTCGAACACATGGCTGTAATTTTCCCAGTGCAGACTGGACGGAATCAGGGTCGGCGGAAATTGAAGCGCCTCCGTCAGATCCTTCAGGGATGTGCTGACCATCCAGTAAAATGGGAAGATAAATATGACCACCACGATGGCTTTCAAAATCACATTCAGCACGCGCAGGATCTTATTGAAAATAATGTCTCTCTCGTAAGCTGTATCCATCGTACTTCCCTCCTTACTGATAATGTACTTTGTTTCTGCTGACGCCGAACTGTACATAGGTCATAATGCATACGAGTATCAGGAGCACAACTCCCGCCGCACACGCAATTCCCGGCTTTCCATAGCGGAATGCATATGCATAAATATAATACACCAGCGTGTTGGTGGAGTCCACCGGACCGCCCTGGGTCATCACGTTCACCGCGTCAAAAATCTTGAAGGAGGCGATGGAGGCCACCACGGAGGTGAACAGGATGGTCGGCGAGATCATGGGCAGGGTGATCTTGAAAAATGTGCGGATCTTTGACGTGTTGTCCAGCTCCGCCGCCTCGTAAATGCTCACCGGCACCGTCTGCAGAGCCGCCATCACCAGCAGCACATAATACCCCACGCTCTTCCACACCATCACCAGCACCAAGGAGATCATGGCCGTGGATGGGCTGGAGAGGAAGGGATACTTTTCCAGCCCCAATCTGGTGAGAATCATATTGAAAAATCCCGTATCCGGCTCCATCAGCCACAGAAAGACGATGGATACCGACACCATGGAGATGACATGGGGGGTAAAAATGCACGCCTCCACCATATTATTCAATCGCTTCTGCCTGGATCCATTCAGCCACACCGCGATGAGAATGGCCAGCACCATGGTCAGCCCCACAAACAGCACCGTGTAGATCACCGTGTTCGCCAGCACCTTGTGGAATGTCTCGTCCGCGAAGATTTCCGTGTAGTTGTCGAATCCCACAAACTCCTTCTTGGCGGAAATCAGACTTCCAGAAAACAGCGACCGATAGATCAGATAGATCACCGGGTAGACGGTGAATATACACAGCAGAATCGCTGCCGGCGAGGCCGTGATCATCCCCAGAAGCCTGTCCCTCTTTTCACTTGCGCTTCTCTCTTTCTTTTTCACAGGTACGCCTCCTCTCGCCATCACTCGGCAAACGCTGTCCGGATCATTTCCAGCTCTCCATCGTCCAGCTCTATCCGCTTCTCGTCTGCGCCAAACAGATACATGGCAGAAAACGGAACCTGGATCTTCACCTCTTCGCCGGTCTCCTTCTCCCAATCCGTCTTCGCCATCAGAGTTCCATACCGGCTGTTCAGGGAGTAGATGATCTCCGATCCCAGCATCTCCTTCGTGGCAATCCTCACGGAAATGGAGATGTGGGGTACATTCATCTCCCCGAAATATAGTTTCTCCGGCCGGAAGCCCAGCATTTTTCCGTCCGGCAGCACGTCCCGCAGCACATTCATCTGGGGCGTGCCGATAAACTGGGCCGCGTACACACAGCTGGGGTTATTGTACAGCTCCCTGGGAGAACTCTGCTGCACAATATATCCATCCTTCATCAACACGATGGTGTCCGCCATGGACATGGCCTCCGTCTGGTCGTGAGTCACATATACAAAGGTCGTCCCCAGCTTCTTGTGCAGTTCGATCAGTTCCACCCGCATCTGCGCCCTCAGCTTGGCATCCAGGTTGGACAGGGGCTCATCCATCAGGAACACTTTGGGCTGCTTGACCATGGCTCTGGCTAGGGCCACCCTCTGTCTCTGGCCGCCGGAGAGCTTGGAAGGCTTGCGGTCCAGATACTCCGTCAGACCCACGATCTCGCAGATCTCCTTCACCCTTCTCTCCCGCTCCTCCTTCGGCACCTTCTTGTTCTCCAGGCCGAAGGAAATGTTCTGCCGCACGGTCATTGTGGGATACAGCGCATAGTTCTGAAATACCATGGCAATATCTCTTTTTCCGGGTGTGATATCATTGACCTTCTGCCCGTCAATAAAGATATCCCCCTCCGTCGGATCATCCAGACCGGTGATCATGCGGAGCGTTGTGGACTTTCCGCATCCAGACGGCCCGACCAACACCGTAAAGGAGCCATCCGCAATATCCAGATTCAGATTCTCAATGACCACATCTTTTTCAAACTGTTTCTTTACATTCCTCAGCTGAATCGTTCCCATCGTTTCCTCTCCTCCGTTCATGCGCTTCGCGCTTCTCTCTTGCTGAAACCAATATATCATGAAAAAGAGCACTTATTTTTGCTGTTTTCCAC
>DXEU01000182.1 GCA_019114845.1 Candidatus Lachnoclostridium stercoripullorum
GTGGAAAGACGACAGCTACACCCTCTTTGTCCAGGCCCTGCACCATGTCTGCGAGTACCTGGCCAAGTGCATCGCCGGAGACGGCGAGGGTGCCACACGCCTGGTGACCTGCCGGGTGTGGCAGGCCCGCAGCGAGGAGAGCGCCGAGCGCCTGGCCAAGGCGGTGGTGGGTTCCCCCCTGGTGAAGGCGGCCATGTTCGGCGCCGATGCCAACTGGGGAAGGATCCTCTGCGCCATGGGATATTCCGGGGCAGAATTTGACCCGGAAGGCACGGATGTGACCTTTCTCTCCGAGGCGGGGGAGATTGCGGTCTGCAGGGACGGCAGGGCGGTGGATTTCGACGAGGACGCGGCCAAGGAGATTTTGTCCGCGCCGGAGGTGACCATTCAGGTTCTCCTCAGAGAGGGGGATGCATCTGTCACCGCCTGGGGCTGCGACTTGACCTACGAGTACGTGCGCATCAACGGTGACTACCGGACGTGAGCCGGAGAGAGGCGGAGCGTGCGGGAGCCGAGGGTGTGAGGAGATAGATTGAAAAGGGGGAGATCGATGATGAGAGATACAGCCGTCCTCCATTCGGAGGACAGGGCGGCGGTGCTGGTGGAGGCCCTGCCCTATATTCAGGATTATTACGGCCAGACGGTGGTGATCAAATACGGCGGAAACGCCATGGTGAACGAGGAATTGAAGGAGGCGGTGATCAGGGACATTGTGCTGCTGTCCCTGATCGGCGTCCGGGTGGCGGTGGTCCACGGCGGGGGCCCGGAGATTTCCGGGATGCTCAAAAAGATAGGAAAGGAATCCCGCTTCATCAAAGGGCTGCGCTACACGGACCGGGAGACCATGGACATTGTGCAGATGGTGCTCTGCGGAAAGATCAACAAGGATCTGGTGACCCTCCTGTCCGCGGCCGGCGGCCGGGGCATGGGCGTGGGCGGCATGGACGGAGGCCTCTTCACCGCCAAAAAGCTGGAGGATGAGGACGGGACAGACTACGGCTACGTGGGGGAGATCACGGAGGTGAACCCGGCTCCGGTGACGGACCTCATGGACGCCGGCTACATTCCGGTGGTCTCCACGGTGGCCAGGGGGGAGGACCAGGACACCTGCTACAACATCAACGCCGACACGGCAGCCGCCAAGCTGGCCATCGCCCTGAAGGCGAAGAAGCTCATTCTGCTCACCGACGTGAGGGGCCTGCTGCGGGACCCGAAGGACGAGAACAGCCTGATCCGCAGCCTGAAGGTGTCGGAGGTGCCGGCCTTAATCCGGGCGGGAGCCGTCTCCGGCGGGATGATTCCCAAGGTCGGCTGCTGCGTGGAGGCCGTCCGCGGCGGCGTGGAGCGTGCCAACATCCAGGACGGCAGGGTCAAGCACTCGGTGCTGATGGAGCTTCTGTCCGACGACGGAGTGGGAACCATGATTCATTGAAAGGGAGGAGAGCGCGATCATGACTTATCAGGAGATCAAGCAGGAGGAATCCTGCTATGTGATGAATACATACGGCCGCTACCCCGTCGCCCTGGAGAAGGGGAAGGGAGCGCGGCTCTGGGACGTGGAGGGAAAGGAATACATTGACATGGCCTCCGGCATCGGTGTAAACTGTCTGGGATACGGCGACTGGGATCTGGTGAAGGCCGTCTCCGAGCAGGCGTCAAAGCTGATGCACGTCTCCAACCTGTACACCACCATTCCCATGGTGAAGACGGCGAAGACCCTGGTGATCTTCTCCGGCCTGGAGAACGGGAAGGTGTTCTTTGCCAACTCCGGGGCGGAGGCCAACGAGGGGGCCATCAAGCTGGCGAGAAAATACAGCTTCGACCGCTACGGGGAGGGGAGAAGCAAGATTATCACCCTGAAAAATTCCTTCCACGGCCGCACGGTGACCACCTTGAAGGCCACGGGGCAGGACAAATTTCACCAGTATTTCTTCCCCTTCACGGAGGGCTTCGACTACGCGGAGCCGGGAGATCTGGAGGATTTGAAGAATAAGGCGGACGGCACCGCCTGTGCGGTGATGATGGAGCTGGTGCAGGGGGAGGGCGGAGTGCTGCCCCTTAATATGGAGTATGTGCAGGCGGTGGAGCGCTTCTGCAGGGAGAGGGATCTGCTCCTCATCGTGGACGAGGTGCAGACCGGCATCGGAAGGACGGGATCCCTGTTCTGCTTCCAGCAGTACAAGATCCGCCCCGACGTGGTGACCCTGGCCAAGGGGCTGGGGGGCGGCCTGCCCATCGGCGCGGTGCTGGCGGCGGGAAGCTGCAGCCAGGTGCTGGGGCCGGGAACCCACGCATCCACCTTCGGCGGTTCCCCCACCGTCTGCGCCGCCGCCAACGCGGTGCTGGCCAAGGTCAACGATCCCATCTTCCTGGAGAAGGTGCGCAGCAAGGGGGATTACATCCGCCGCAACATCCTGGATCTGCACGCCCCGGCTGTGAAGGCCGTCCGGGGCATGGGCCTGATGATCGGCATCCAGGTAGAGGAGGGAAAACAGGGCGAGTACGTGAACGCCCTGATGGAGAAGGGGGTTTTGGCCCTCATGGCGGGCAAGGACACCGTCCGCCTGCTGCCGCCCCTGACCATCACCATCGAGGAGATCGACCAGGCGCTGGCGGCCATGAGCCAGGTGTTCGGCGCGGAGTAGGGCGCAGAAATAGAAGCGGAAAAGAAGCGGAGCGGTATAGAACGAGGAGGAAAACATCATGAAGCATCTGTTGAAAATGGCGGACCTGTCGAAGGAGGAGATCGAGTCCATCCTGGATCTGGCGGATCAGCTGAAATACGAGAAGAAGAACCATATTCCCCATCCCCTGCTGGCGGGAAAGACCCTGGGAATGATTTTCCAGAAATCCTCCACCAGGACGAGGGTGTCCTTCGAGGTGGGCATGTATCAGCTGGGGGGCCACGCCCTGTTCCTGTCCTCCAACGACCTGCAGATCGGCAGGGGAGAGCCGGTGCAGGACACAGCCCGGGTGCTGTCCAGGTACCTGGACGGGATCATGATCCGCACCTTTGCCCAGAAGGAGGTGGAGGATCTGGCGGCCTACGGCTCCATCCCGGTGATCAACGGCCTGACGGACTACGCCCACCCCTGCCAAGTGCTGGCGGACCTGCTCACCATCCGGGAGAAGTACGCCGCCCTTGAGGGGCTGAAGCTCTGCTACATCGGGGATGGAAACAACATGGCCAACTCCCTGATTGTGGGCTGCCTCACCATGGGGATGAAGGTGGCGGTGGCCACGCCTAAGGATTACCAGCCGGATCCGGCGGTGCTGGAGGAGGCGAAGGGCAACCCTAATTTCCTGCTGACGGACAGCCCCATGGAGGCGGTGAAGGATGCGGATGTGGTGTACACGGACACCTGGGCGTCTATGGGCCAGGAGAAGGAGAAGGAGGAGAGGATGAAGGCTTTCGCCGGCTTCCAGGTCAATGAGGAGCTCTTAAAGGCTGCCAAGCCCGGCGCCATAGTGCAGCACTGCCTGCCGGCCTACCGGGGGCAGGAGATCACGGAGGAGGTCTTTGAAGCCCACGCGGATGAGCTGTTTGACGAGGCAGAAAACCGCCTCCACGTGCAGAAGGCGGTTCTGGTAAAGCTTTTGGGGGATCAGCAGTGACAGATTTTCCAAATGGCGTATTTTTCCAATAGAAGAGGAGGGCATCCCGCAAGCTGAGCTGGCTTTCGGGATGCCCCCCCTTTTTATCTCTCTTTATTCCTCTGCGGCGGGGGCCGGTTTGATCTTCACTGTGGCCTCCTCCACCTGATGATCCTCCACCAGGCTGATGTGGATGGACATTTTCGGATGTTCCAGGAGGATGTCCTGGGGGCCGTCCTCGGGGACGTTGCCCAGGAGATTGAAGGCCAGGCCGGTGAAGGTGTCGCAGTCCTCCTCCAGGGTCACGCCGGTGGCGTCCTCCAGATCCCGGAGGGACACATTTCCGTGGATGGAGTAGCTGTCCTCCCCCAGGGATTCGATGTAGGGATCCGTCTCCCCGGGAGTCTCCCCGGAGGACATGAGGCTGCCAACCAGCTCCTCCACCAGATCGTGGAGGGTGATGATGCCGGCGATGCCGCCGTATTCGTCCAGCACGATGGCCATGGAATTGTGGGTCGCCCGCATGTTGCGGAACAGGACATCTGCCTTCAGGGTCTCCGGCACAAAGTAGGCCGGGTGGATGGCGTGGGTGATCACGTTGGTGCGGCTCTTATCCTTCAGCCGGAAATAATCCTTGGCGTTGAACACGCCCACAATGTGGTCGGCGGAACCCTCGCACACGGGGTACAGGGTGTGGCGGCTGCTGTGGATGGTGGCGTCCCACTCGTCCATGGAGTCCTCCATCCAGAGGAACAGCACGTCGGTGCGGTGGGTGCCGATCTCGCCGGCGGTGAGGTCGTCGAACTCGAAGACGTTCTGTATAAACTCCTGCTCCTCCCGGTCGATGGCCCCGTTCTCGCTGCCCGCGTCCACCATCAGCCGGATCTCCTCCTCGCTCACCTGGTCGTCCGCCTCGTTGGGGTCGATGCCGATGAGCCGGAGCACCGTGTTGGTGGAGAAGGAGAGAAACCACACGATAGGGGCAAACAGAGTGGAGATGAAGCTGACCAGGCCGGAGATCCCCAGGGCCAACTCCTCCGACTTCTTCATGGCGATCCGCTTGGGAACCAGCTCTCCGAAAATCAGGGTGAAGTAGGAGAGGATGAAGGTGATCAGGACCACCGCGATGGTGTTTAGGGTGCTGGCGGGGATGGGAACTCCCATTCCCAGCAGCCAGTCCACGATGCTGTCGGAAAAGTTGTCGGCGGCGAAGGCACTGCCCAGGAAACCGGACAGGGTGATGGCCACCTGGATGGTGGCCAGGAATTTCGCCGGGCGGCTGGTGAGCTTGCTCAGGCGCTTGGCCTTCTTATTGCCCTGGGAGGCCATTTTTGCCAGCTTTGCCTCGTTGATGGAGAGAACCGCGATCTCCGCGCTGGCAAACACCGCGTTTAAGGCGATGAGAACAACCTGGATCAGTAATAGAAAACCTATGGAATCTTTCAATGCTATTCAACCTCTTTCTTTATATAGTATAGTATGTCTGTTTTTTAAAATTTGAAAAATGAAGCAGGGTTTCCTGGCAAACAAAAAAGCATAAAACACGACCCGCGGCCAGGGGCACACAGGCTGTATCTTATGCTATGTATCATAAAAACAAAAACAAATGGTATGATTGTCTCCGTCAGGGTCTGCGTCGCTGTCTACGGCGTCCATGTTCTGTGCCGGGCCTCCTTTTATGTGTAATATGAGGGTAATTATAGGCAGAAACAGGTGCTTTGTCAACTGGAAAAAATCCTTTGTATATTTTTGATAAAAAATATTGACAATCGCTCAAAAAACTGTATAATTAAGTTATCACATAGTTAAGCAACTTAATGAACAGGAGCTTAGAAGGAAAAATTTAAGAGGAAAGAGAGGATACAAGCATGAAGTACGATTTCACCAGTATTATGAATCGGAGCGGAAAAGACGCCATCGCTGTGGACGGCCTGGGAAAGAACCCCGGTTTCGCCCCCGACGCGCCCAAGGAGGGATTTGACATCATCCCCATGTGGGTGGCGGACATGAACTTCCCCACTGTTCCCACCATCCCCGAGGCCATCATCGAGAGAGCCAAGCACCCGGCGTTCGGCTACTTCAGCGCCACCGACGAGTACTATGACTCCATCATCAAGTGGCATGAGACCAGAAACGGCGTCACCGGCCTGACCAAGGAGTGCATCGGCTACGAGAACGGTGTTCTGGGCGGCGTGATCAGCGCTCTGAACGTGTTCTGCTCCAAGGGCGACAAGGTCCTGGTGCACACCCCCACCTACATCGGCTTTACCATGTGCATGACCAACAATGGCTACGACATGGTGCTGAGCCCCTTAAAGAAGGACGAGAACAACGTATGGCGCATGGACTTCGAGGACATGGAGGAGAAGTTAAAGACCCAGAATATCCACGCCGCCGTGTTCTGCTCCCCCCACAACCCCTGCGGCCGCGTCTGGGAGAGATGGGAGATTGAGAAGGCCATGGAGCTCTTTAAGAAGTACGACGTGTTCGTAGTCTCCGACGAGATCTGGTCCGACATCATCTTAAACGGCCACAAGCACATCCCCACCCAGTCCGTCAGCGAGGATGCCCGTATGCGCACTGCCGCTGTGTACGCACCCAGCAAGACCTTCAACCTGGCCGGTCTGGTGGGAAGCTACCACATCATCTACAACAAGTGGATGCGCGACCGTGTGGTGAAGGAGTCCTCCCTGCCCCACTACAACGACATGAACGTGCTCTCCATGCACGCCCTCATCGGCGCCTACAAGCCGGAGGGATATGAGTGGGTGGACGAGCTGCTCCAGGTGCTGAGCGAGAACGTCAACTACGCCTGCGACTACATCAAGGAGCACTTCGAGGGCGTGAACGTGTCCAAGCCCGAGGGAACCTACATGCTGTTCCTGGACTGTACCGAGTGGTGCGAGAAGCACGGCAAGACCATCGAGGAGGTGGAGAAGGCTGGCTGGGATGTGGGCGTGGCATGGCAGGACGGCCGCATGTTCCACGGACCGTGCTCCATCCGCATGAACCTGGCGCTCCCGCTGTCCCGGGTGAAGGAGGCCTTTGAGCGCCTGAGCAAATACGTGTTCTGCGATTAATTTTAGAGAATTTCAGGGCGGCGGCCCGGACCTTTGCTGGTCCGGGCCGCCTTTTTCGTCGATTTTTCCCGGAATTATTTTGTTGCATATCTGAGGTTTTCTATTATAATAGATGGGGTAGAAAGATGCCAAAGAGGAGAGTGAACATGGAAGACGCGAGAGAATACCTGCTTCGGATCCCGTCCTTTGCCAGGGAGAAGCACAGCCTTTCCCAGGCGGAGGCCTTCTTGAGGGAGCTCGACTGCCCCCTTCCGGGGGTGGTGATTCATGTGGCGGGGACGAACGGGAAGGGTTCCGTCTGCGCCTTCCTCTCATCCATTCTCCGGGCATCCGGATTACATGTGGGAACATTTACCTCTCCCCATCTGACGGATATCCGGGAACGGATCTGCCTGGACGGGGAGATGATAGAGGAAGAGGCGTTTCAGAGGTGCTTTATGCAGGTGCAGGCGGCCGTTGAGAAGATGGAGAGGGGAGGATTTCCCCACCCCACCTTTTTCGAGTACCTGTTCTATATGGCGGCGGCTTTCTTCCGGGAGAGCCGGCCGGACGCGGTGATCCTGGAGGCCGGCATGGGCGGGCTGCGGGATGTGACCAATGTCTGCCGCCCGGCGCTGACGGTGCTCACCTCCGTCAGCCTGGATCACATGGCTTATCTGGGGGACACGGTGGAGAAGATTGCGGCGGAGAAGGCCGGGATCCTCAAGCCGGGCGCGCCCCTGGTGTTTGACGGAAATGATCCGGCTGCGGCGCGGGTGATCCGGGAGGGGGCTGAGCAGGCGAAAGTCCCGTATTTCGACGTGCGGGAGGAGCCGCTGGACGTGAGCTGGGACGGGGAGTACCCCGTGGTCACCCTGCCCTTTGCAGACGGCAGGGTGAGCGCCCGCCTGCCATTTCCTGCCCTGTACCAGGTCTGGAACAGCGCCCTGGCGGTGAGGGCGGCGGAACTCCTCTGGGAGGATGGCCGCCTCGGGGGCATCACCCCGGCGGCGGTGGCGCAGGGGCTGACCTCGGCCCGCCATGCCGGCCGCATGGAGCAGGTGCTCCCAGGGGTATACCTGGACGGCGCCCACAACCGGGACGGGGTCCGAGCCTTCGGGGAGGCGGCGGCGAGGATCGGGGAGAAGGAGGGCCGGCGGGTCCGCCTGCTCTTTTCAGCGGTGTCCGACAAGGAGTACCGCCGGATGGCGGCGGAGCTGGCGGAGGACCTTTACCCGGCGGAGATCATCGTCGCCAGGATGGAGAGCGGTCGGGGGCTGTCCACAGGAGAGCTGGAGGAGGCCTTCGGCCAGGCGGGCTGCCCGGTTCGGGGCTTTGACTCGGCGGAGGAGGCCCTGGCCTATGCCCTGGCCTCAAAGGGGGAGGATCTGCTGTTTTGCACTGGCTCCCTCTATTTCATCGGGGAGCTGAAGGAATGCCTCAAGGAGGAAGAACATGATCAATTTTGACGAGGAAATCAAGCGTTTTAAGCCCAGCCTGGATGTGGAAGAGGTGGAGGACGCCATTGTGAAGAGTGACCTGACGGATATGACGGATCTGATGATGGAACTGATCAAAGACCAGCAGAGATAGGCGGTACCCATGGATTATGTGAAGAGAAACCACCAGATTGCCAACAGCTATTACAATCTGGGACTGGAGAAGGCGCAGATCCGGGATCTGTCCGGGGCGGCGGAGTGCCTGAAGAAGAGCCTGCGCTTCAACAAATACCAGACGGATTCCAGAAATCTTCTGGGCCTGATTTATTATGAGATGGGGGAGGTGGCGGACGCCATCGTCCAGTGGGTCATCAGCCTGAATCTCCAGCCGGAGAACAACCGGTGCGACTACTACCTGGACGAAATCCAGCGCAAGCCGGGCCGGCTGGAGGTGGCCAGCCAGAATGTGAAGAAGTACAACCAGGCGCTGTGGTACGCCCAGACGGGCTCCTACGACCTGGCGATTCTGCAGCTGGTGTCCGCGGTGGAGGAGAACGACCACTATGTGAAGGCCCAGCTTCTCCTGGCCCTGCTCTGCATCTCCCAGGAAAATTATATCCGGGCCGGCAAGGCCCTGCGCAGGGTGCTGCAGATCGACCGCAGCAACCAGAAAGCCCTGTGGTACATGTCGGTGGTGAAGAAGAATACGGGGCGGGCGGAGATTGAGAGGCAGCAGCTGGACCACGCCTTCTCCCACTCCCGCCTGGAGGACGACAACATCATTCTCCCTCCCACCTACCGGGAGAGCACCGGCGGCCAGATGGTCATCCACATCCTCGTGGGTGTGGTGCTGGGGGTGGCGGCCTTCATGACCCTGGTGATGCCCTCCATCGAGGAGAGAATCAACAGCGAGCACAACCAGGAGATCCTGGAGTACAGCGAGCAGCTGAGCCAGAGCAACATCCGGGCGGACCAGCTGGAGAGCCAGCTGGCTCAGGCGGAGGGCGCCAGGGATACGGCGGAGGCCTCCCTGGAGTCGGTGGTCAGCGACAGCGGCGGGACCATCAGCCAGTACGCCTCCTTGGCCAGGATTCTGCAGGCCTACCGGGAGGACGATTTCCGGACGGCGGTTCAGATCTATGCGGGGATGAACACGGCCCTGATCACGGACCCCAACCTGGCTCCCATTCTGGAGGAGATCCAGACGGACATGGCGGAGGACGGGTACCAGGTTCTGGATGAGCTGGGGGACGAGGCGGCGGGTTCCGGGGATTACGCCGGGGCGGTGTCCTACTACGACGCCAGCCTGCGGATCCAGCCGGACAACGCGGCGGTGATGTACGACAAGGCGGCGGCCCTGAAGGCCCAGGGGCAGGAGGACGAGGCGGACGATCTGTTCGGACAGATCATCGACGCCTATCCGGACACCGACTACGCGGTGATGTCCCGGGAGCAGAGGGGCTACTGACATACAGAAAAACAAAAAATAGAAAAATACGAAAGAGACATGATCTGAGAGGAGGTCATGTCTCTTTTCATTTAATAGGAAACTTCGTTCCCTATTAAAAATAAAAACGCTCCGCTGTGGATGCGCACACTTTTTGTTTTCACAGGAAATGGGACCACAATGTTGGTTCGCAGGAAGGGAAGGATTTGTATGGACAGAGAGACATTTACCTACGAGGCCAGGGGGCAGATTCTGATCATCCATCTCCCACGGGAGCTGGATCACCACAACTGCCGGAATCTCCGGTACGAGACGGATCTGCTGCTGGCGGAGAACTATGTAAACAAGGTGATTTTTGACTTTTCCAGGACGGAGTTCATGGATTCCTCCGGCATCGGAGTGCTGTTAAACCGCTATAAGCAGATGGCGGGCAGCGGGGGAAAGGTGGCCATGTGGGGAGCGGGAAAGCAGGTGAAGCGGATCCTCACCATGGGGGGAGTATTCCGCCTGATCAAAAATTTTGACACCAGGGAGGCCGCCATGGCGGACTAGGAAGGGGGAGCAGCTTGGAGCGGGAAAAGAGGACGGAGATGAGGCTGGAGATGGACAGTCTCTCGGAGAATGAGGAGTTTGCCAGGGTGGTGGTGGCGGTGTTTCTGAGCCGTTTAAACCCCACCCTGGAGGAGCTGGACGATGTGAAGACGGCGGTGTCGGAGGCGGTGACCAACGCGGTGATCCACGGCTACGGGGGCGGCCCGGGGACCATATTCATCCGGGCGGCTGTGGACGGGCAGGAGTTTACGGTGGAGGTCCGGGACGAC
Organism: Candidatus Lachnoclostridium stercoripullorum; assembly: GCA_019114845.1. GTDB lineage: Bacteria > Bacillota > Clostridia > Lachnospirales > Lachnospiraceae > Lachnoclostridium_A > Lachnoclostridium_A stercoripullorum. The sequence continues at coordinate 10,361 of DXEU01000182.1, forward strand.
GGCGTGGGGATCGGGGACGTGGCCAGGGCCATGGAGCCCATGTTCACCACGGACACCGCCGGGGAGCGGTCCGGGATGGGATTTTCCTTTATGGAAGCCTTTATGGACCAGGTGGAGGTGATCTCCGCCCCCGGGCAGGGGACGAGGGTGATCATGAAGAAGCGAATCGGGGCGTGAGTCTATGGATGAGACCATGAGACTGATTCAAATGGCTCACAGCGGGGATAAAGAGGCCAGGGACCGGCTGGTGGAGGAGAATGTGGGGCTGATCTGGAGCATTGTGCGCCGCTTTCTGGGGCGGGGACATGAGCCGGAGGACCTCTTCCAGATCGGGAGCATCGGTCTATTGAAGGCCATCGACAAATTTGACCTGTCCTATCAGGTGCGGTTCTCCACTTACGCCGTTCCCATGATCACCGGGGAGATCCGCCGCTTCCTGCGGGACGACGGCATGATCAAGGTGAGCCGCTCGGTGAAGGAGCTGGGAATGCGGGCGGGGGCGGCCAGGGAGAGCTTAAGCTGCCGCCTGGGGCGGGAGCCCACCATCGATGAGATCGCCGGTGAGCTGCAGGTGAGCCGGGAGGAGGTGGCCGCCTCCCTGGAGGCCGGGGCGGAGGTGGAGTCCCTGTACCGGTCCCTGGGGGCGGGGGACGGGCAGGACCTGTGCCTCATGGACCGGCTGGAGGAGAAGGGGGATGAGGAGGAGCGGCTGCTGAACCGCATGGTGCTGAGGGAACTTCTGATGGATCTAGCCCCCAAGGAGCGGGAGATCATCGTCCGCAGGTATTTTTACAACCAGACCCAGAGCGCCATCGCGGCGGAGCTGTCCATCTCCCAGGTGCAGGTCTCCCGGCTGGAGAAAAAGATTTTGCGGCAGATGAGGGAAAAACTCTGAGGAAAAATGGCGTATAAAGCGGCAATCCCCATCCATACTATAGCATTGAAAGGATGTGAGACGTATGGAAACCTGGAGACAGAAGGCGGGGATTGCCGCTCTGTTTGCGTGTCTGGTCTTGACGGCGGCGGCCCTGTGCTACTGCCTGTTCGGCCTCTCCGGCGGCGCCGGGGAGCGGGAGGGGACGTTTGTGGAGGCGGAGGTGAGGAGCGCGTGAGCCGGGCGGAGGCCTACCTGAATATCCGGCAGATCTCCCGGCTGGAAAAGCGGGAAGTGCGGCTGAAGGATCTGGGGGATGTCTGGTGCGGGGACGCCGGGCTCACCGCCCGGCTGCGGGAGCTTGCAGTCTTCTCCGTCCCAGAGGACAGGGATTTTCGGTACGTGGGGAACGTCCTGGACCTGGTGGAGCAGATCCAGGGGGAGGCCCCAGAAGTCCACGTCACCAACCTGGGCCAGACGGAGTACATCATCGACTACCGAAGGCCCAGGGGGAGACACCCGGCCCTGGAGTGGGCGAAGACCGGCTTTGTGTGCCTGGTCTCCTTTTTCGGGGCGGCCTTCGCCATCATGACCTTCAACAACGATGTGGATGTGACAAAGGTCTTCGGGGAGATCCACTATGTGGTCACCGGGGAGGCGTCCGACGGCTTTACCATCCTGGAGCTGTCCTACAGCCTGGGGCTGGCGGTGGGGATCGCCATATTTTTCAACCATTTTTCCCGGTGGAAGCTGAACACGGACCCCACGCCCCTGGAGGTGGAGATGCGCCTCTACGAGGACAATATCAACCGGACGGTGATCAGCAATCACGGGAGAGAGGAGTCGGGCGGGGATGCTACTTAGAGAGGGACTTCTGGCGTTTGCGGGGCTTTCTGCGGGGCTTGTGATCGCGGCGGGGGTGTTCGCCTTCCTGGCCATCATAGGCGTATTTCCCAGGCTCATCGGCAAGACGGGAAGCGGGAGCCATATCATGCTGTTTGAGACCGTGCTGATTCTGGGGGGAAGCCTGGGAAACGCGGAGGACCTGCTGGAATATCCCCTGGGGCTGGGGGGCGCTGGGGAGATTCTCCTGGGGGCTTGTGGGCTGTCCGTGGGCATTTTCGTGGGCTGTCTTGTCATGTCCCTGGCGGAGACCTTAAAAGCCCTGCCCGTGTTCACCAGGAGAATCCGCCTGTCGGTGGGTTTTCCCTGGGTGATCGCCTCCATCGCTCTGGGAAAGCTGGCAGGCTCCCTCATCTATTTTGCGGAGCGGTTCGGGGACTAGGAGCCTCGCAGCCTCGGAAAGGAGATACCATTGGAAGTCAACAAAAAACTGTATGAATCCTATATCAAGGAGATCACGCCGGTGCACAGCCGGCTGGCCAACATGGGGCGGGCCTTCCTGTGCGGCGGCCTCGTCTGCCTGCTGGGACAGGCTGTGACCGACGGGCTGACGGCGGCAGGCCTGGACCAGGAGGGGGCGGCGGCCTGGAACCAGCTCTTCCTCATCGGCGTGGCCATCCTGCTCACGGGCCTGGGGCTGTTCTCCAGGATCGCGAAGTTCGCCGGCGCCGGCGTGCTGGTGCCCATCACCGGGTTCGCCAACTCCATGGCGGCGCCGATGATCGAGAACAAGGTGGAGGGGATGGTGTTCGGCGTGGGGGTGAAGGCCTTCACCATCTGCGGGCCGGTGATTCTCTACGGGATATTTTCCACCTGGGCGCTGGGGATTCTCTCCTACGCCCTGGGCATGTGGAATATCAGCTGGTAGGAGGTGGATGCATATGAGAAGAGGAAGAGCCAGCCTGGTGTTTGAACATCCGCCGGTGATCGAGGCCGCCGCCTCCGTGGCGGGGAAGAAGGAGGGGGAAGGCCCTCTGCGGGGCCGCTTCGACTTGGTGGCGGAGGACGACCGCATGGGGAAGAAGACCTGGGAGGAGGCGGAGAGCGCTATGCAGGAGGCCGCCTGCCGCCTGGCCTTGAAGAAGGGCGGGCTGGAGAGAGGACAGATCCAGTATCTGTTCGCTGGGGATCTCCTGGGGCAGCTCATCGCCACCTCCTTCGGGGTGGCGGACCTGGAAATCCCGCTGTTTGGCCTGTACGGGGCCTGCTCCACCATCGGGGAGGCCCTGTGTCTGGGGGCCATGACGGTGGCGGCGGGGTACGGGGAGCGGGTGCTCACCGTGTCCTCCAGCCATTTTGCCACGGCGGAGAAACAGTTCCGCTTTCCCCTGGGGTATGGGAACCAGAGACCCTGGTCCTCCACCTGGACGGTGACCGGGAGCGGCGCCTTCGTGCTGGCGTCGGAGGAGGCGGCGGAGGAGAAGAGCGGCCCTGCGGGGGAGAAGAGGGGTTTTCCGGAGCCCGGACAAGGGGGAAAGCCCGGGGGAAGGGCGGTGATCTCCGCCGTCACGGTGGGAAAGATCGCGGACATGGGGGTCAAGGACTCCATGAACATGGGGGCGGCCATGGCCCCGGCGGCCTACAGCACCATCTCCCGGAATTTTATGGATCTGGGGGTGGGAGCGGAGGCCTACGACAGGATCATCACCGGGGATCTGGGGCGGGTGGGAAGTCAGGCCCTCATGGACTTTATGAGGGCCGGCGGCAGGGATCTGTCCGCGGTCCACATGGACTGCGGCCTGGAGATCTACGACTGCGCCGCCCAGGACACCCATGCGGGGGGAAGCGGCTGCGGCTGCTCGGCGGTGACCCTGGCTGCCTCCATCCTGGGAAAGGTGGAGTCCGGGGAGTGGAGGCGGGTGCTGTTCGTGCCCACCGGCGCCCTGCTGTCCACCGTCAGCTTCAACGAGGGCCGGACCATCCCGGGGATCGCCCACGGGGTGGTCATCGAGCACCGCGGCCCGGGGGAAAGGAGGGGATGAGATGGACTATGTGAAAGCGTTTCTGGTGGGAGGCCTGATCTGCCTGGCGGTCCAGGCGGTCATGGACAACACGAAGCTGATGCCGGGCAGGATCATGGTGGGCCTGGTGGTGCTGGGAGGCATCCTGGGGTTCGCGGGGGTCTACGAGCCCTTCGCCCGGTGGGCCGGTGCCGGCGCCTCCGTCCCCCTTCTGGGCTTTGGAAATACCCTGTGGAAGGGAGTCAGGGAGGGGATGGAGGCGGAAGGGCTTCTGGGGGTGTTCAAGGGGGGGCTTACGGCCACCGCAGGGGGAATCTGCGGGGCTTTGGTGTTCTCTTTCCTGGCGGCCCTGATCTTTCAGCCCAGGATGAAAGAGTGAGAGGGAGAGCTGCAAAACGGAAATTTCCGCTCTGCAGCTCTCCCTCTCTGTACATATCCGCCTCAGCTTGGCGGCGGGGCGGCGCTCAAAACCTCGTCCTCATATTCGGCCTGAGCCGACGGGATGGTTGCCGGGGCCTGGTAGGAGGCCTGTCCGCCGGAGGATGGGCCTCCGGGAATCAGATTTCCCCCCAGATTTGGGGAAATGATCACGCTGGAGCTGTCGTGGACCGTACACCTGTCCGGAAGGGCGAACAGGGAGTCATCGGTCACCGTGGTCTCCCCGGCGGGGATCGTCATGAACACGCCGGTGGTCCGGTTGGGGCAGAACTCCGTGGCCAGCATGCCGGAATCGGAGCAGACCGTGGCTCTGGTGTGGTGGTCGCACACCTCCGTGGGAACCGTGCCTTTGGCGAAATACTCGGTGTACACCGCGCTGCCCCTGGGGTCCGCCGAGCAGACGCCGGGGATGGCCAGTTTTCCCGATTTGCGGCAGATCTCCGCCGTCTCCACGCTGTCGGGGACGGTAAAGCCGGGATCCGCGAGCCCCTCGTGGACCCGGGTCATGATCTTTCGCCAGATATCCTTGTGGAAGCTGGTGCCCCCGTTGGAGGCGGTCAGCTTCTGGTTGCTGTCGCAGCCGCCCCAGATGCCGGCGGTGTAGTAGGGGGTGTAGCCCACGAACCAGATGTCGTTGTTGGCCGTGGTGGTGCCGCTCTTGCCGGCGGCGGACATCCCCGACAGGGCCGCCCGGGTGCTGGTGGAGTTGACGCTCATCTCCGAGCCGGAGAAATGGCGGTTGGCCTCCATGGATTCGGACATGGCGTCCGTCAGCAGAAAGGCGGTGGAATCCTTCAGCACCCTCCTGGTCTCCGGCTGGTTGTCGATGAGGACTCTGCCGTTGTGGTCCAGGATCTTGGTGAAGAATATGGGCTTGGTGTAGACGCCGCCGTTGGCGATGGCGGAGAAGGCCGCGGTCAGCTCCAGGTTGGAGACGCCGTTGGTGAGTCCTCCCAGGGCTGCGGCCGCCGTCACATCCGAGTCCACCAGGCTGGTGATGCCCAGATTTTTCGCGTACTCAATGCCCAGCTGCGGGGTCACCGTCTCCATCATGCAGCGCACGGCCACGATGTTCATGGAGTAGATGATGCCCTCCCGGATGTTGGAATATCCCAGGTAGCCGGGGCCGGAGGAGTACCAGTTGCGGAAGGTCTTGGTGTCCACCGTGTAGGGGGCGTCGTAGTAGACCGTCCCCAGGGTCGCCCCGCAGGTGTCGATGGCCGGGGCAAAGCAGGTGATGACCTTGAACACCGATCCCGGCTGGCGCACCACGTCGCTGGCCCGGTTTAAGGTGCGGCTGGCAGTCTTCTCCCCCCGCCCGCCGCTGATGGCCTTCACCTCCCCGGTGTACTGGTCCATGAGGACGAAGGACACCTGGGGCTGGAGAACCATGGTCGCCGTCTCCCCGATGACCTCGTCCCCCTCCTGGAGCTGCCAGGTGCGGTACTGCTCCACGTCGTTCTGGGCCGCCTCCTGGCTCTCGTAGAGGCCGGTGTAGGAGTCCTGCAGCACGTCCTTGTGCCATTTTTCTATGTCGTGCTCCGAGTAGTGCTCTGTGGTGCCGTCCGGGTGGGTGACGGACAGCCGGTACTCCACCGAATACTTGGCGGCGGTGTAGTTGTCCGGGTTGTTGACCTCCTCATCCACGATGGCCTGGAGCTTCGGATCCTGGGTGGTGTAGATCTGCAAGCCGCCGCTGTAGATCAGGTTGGTGGCCTGGCTCTCCGTGTAGCCCAGCTGGTCCATGAGGGCGTCCATCACCTGGTCGATGAGCTCATCTGTGAAATAGCTGTAGGGGGTGCTGTTCTCCCTGGTGAGAAGGTCCACGTCCTGGATCCGGTCGTAGACGTTGTCTGCCAGGGCCTCCTCCTGCTCCGCCTGGGAAATATACCCCTGATCCACCATGTTCTGGAGGATGATCCGCCGTTTCTCCTCGTTGGCTTCCCGGCCGGAGATGGGGTTGTACTTGGAGGGGTTCTGGGTGATGCCGGCCAGAACCGCGCACTCGGACAAGGTCAGATCCGACACGCCCTTGTTGAAATACCGCTTGGCGGCCACCTTGACCCCCAGGGTGTTGTTGCCCAGGTTGATGGTGTTTAGATAGTTGGTGATGATCAGTTCCTTGCTCATGCTCTTGTCCAGCTGCAGGGCCAGGTACTGCTCCTGGATCTTGCGCTCGATGCGGTCCCCCCAGTTGTCCTCGCTGCCGCCCCCCAGCACATTGTTCTTGATGAGCTGCTGGGTGATGGTGCTGGCGCCGCCGCTGTAGTCCCCGGAGAGAATGCCCCAGGCCGCCCTGGCGATGGAGCGCAGGTCGATGCCGTTGTGCTGCCAGAAGCGGGCGTCCTCGATGGCCACGAAGGCGTTTATCAGATCTTCCGGCAGCTCCTCATACTCCGCCTCCTCCCGGTTGGAGCCGGTTTTCACCAGGGTGTCCGTCAGGTTTCCGGCGCTGTCGTAGACGGTGGTGGCGTACCCGGCGGGCACGATGCTCTCCAGGTTCAGCTCAGGGGCTTTCTCGATGATGCCGTGGACCATGCCCAGGGCGGCCCCGACGCCGGTGACCCCCAGGAAGAGCACCAGAACAGACAGCAGTTTTACAAAAGAAAAGCTCAGTCTGGAAGCGTATTTTTTCCGATTGGACTGGAGTGAGTTCAGCTTTCGTTCCGTTCCGCTTTTTCCGTAATTCATAAAGCCTCCTTTCCGGTATCTGAATAGTATACCAAAAGTAAGAAAAGAATTCAACTTTTGCGTGATTTTGCGGGGAAAACCGGTTATAATGGTCTACAGCAAAGGGGAAGGAGAGAAGAGATGATTCCTGAATACAAGATCCTCTACGAGGGAGGAAGCGGAGAGATTATAGAGAAGAAATCCAGGTTTATCGCCACCCTGCGGCCGGTGGAGTCGGAGGAGGAGGCGTACGCTTTTATCGAGGAGATGCGGAAGAAATACTGGGACGCCACCCACAACTGCTCCGCCTTCGTCGTCGGCGAGCGGGGGGAACTGGCCCGCTGCAGCGACGATGGGGAGCCCAGCCAGACGGCGGGGCGGCCCATGCTGGATGTGCTTCTGGGGGAGGAGATCCGCAACGTGTGCGCGGTGGTCACCCGGTACTTCGGCGGGACACTCCTGGGCACCGGGGGCCTGGTGCGGGCCTACTCCGGGGCGGTGAAGGAGGGCCTCGCCCACTGCACGGTGGTCACCAAGCGGCTGGCGAAGGAACTGGCGGTCACCACCGATTACAGCGGCGTGGGGAAGATCCAGTATCTGGCGGCCCAGAGCGGCATCACCACCCTGGACAGCCAGTACGGGGCGGATGTGACATTTTCCTTTCTGGTCCCCACGGGTCAGGCGGACTCCTTCATGGTGCTCCTGACGGAGGGAACCAACGGGCGCTGCGCCATGGAGGTGAAGCGGGAGCTTTATTACGGCCTTATAAATAAAAATGTAATACTTTTTTAATAAAAGGGTTTTTCAAATGGGGAGAACCGTGCTATAGTGGCCTAGTCAGACCGTTTGGCCGCTCTGATATGTTATAAGGAAAGGAACAAATGAGAAAATGAAGAAGTTTATCGCTGAATTTAAGGCATTTGCCCTCAGGGGAAATGTGATGGATATGGCGATCGGTGTTCTCATCGGCGGTGCGTTCTCCGGAATCGTCACCTCCCTGACCGATAATTTTATCACGCCGATTCTCAAATTTGCAACCGGCGCCGAGCACTACAGTCTGGAGCAGGTGGCTGGATTCGCCTCCACCTTCGCCTCCGCCGTGGTGAATTTCCTGATCACGGCCCTGATCCTGTTCTGCCTGCTGAAGGCCATGAACCGTCTGATGACCATCGGTCAGAAGAAGGAGGAGGAGAAGCCGGCAGCTCCCACCACCAAGAAGTGCCCCTACTGCCAGACAGAGATCGACATCGCGGCCACCCGCTGCCCGCACTGCACCTCCTACATCGAGCCGGAGCACGCGCACCACGAGGCGTAAGGCGGCTTTCTCGCCAAACCCCTTGCAATTTGCGGGGCAAGGTGCTATATTATAAAACTGGTAAAGAAAAAGACAGACTAAGGACCGAGAACAAGGTCCTTAGTTTTTTGTGCGATACGCCCGGCGAGGGCTGCGGTGCCGCACAGAATAGGGGAAGTGTCACCTTCCCCGCCCGATGCAGGGAAATGAAGAGTCTCGGATGGAGAGGAAGAAGCGTATGAAGATGAAGAGAGAAGACGTGAGAAATATTGCCATCATCGCCCACGTAGACCACGGCAAGACCACCCTGGTGGACTGCCTGCTGCGCCAGAGCGGTGTGTTCCGCGCCAACCAGGAAGTGATGGAGCGGGTGATGGACTCCAACGATATTGAGAGGGAGAGGGGAATTACCATTCTCTCTAAGAACACGGCTGTGGAGTACAAGGGGACCAAGATCAACATCGTGGACACCCCAGGACACGCGGATTTCGGCGGCGAGGTGGAGCGCGTGCTGAAGATGGTCAACGGCGTCATCCTGGTGGTGGACGCCTACGAGGGCCCCATGCCCCAGACAAAGTTTGTGCTGAGCAAGGCCCTGGACCTGGATCTGCCGGTGATCGTCTGCCTGAACAAGATCGACCGCCCGGAGGCCCGCCCCCAGGAGGTGGTGGACGAGGTTCTGGAGCTCTTTATGGATCTGGACGCCTCCGATGAGCAGCTGGACTGCCCCTTCCTGTACGCGTCCGCCAAGGGCGGCTTTGCCAAGAAGGAGCTGGACGATCCGGAGACGGATATGTCTCCCCTCTTTGAGACCATCCTCGACTACATCCCGGCCCCGGAGGGGGATCCCGACGCCCCCACCCAGGTGCTCATCAGCACCATCGACTACAACGAGTACGTGGGCCGCATCGGAATCGGTAAGGTGGACAACGGCTCCATCCGGGTGAACCAGGAGTGCGTGCTGGTGAACCACCACGACCCGGACAAGTTCAAAAAGATCAAGATCGGAAAACTGTATGAGTTCGACGGTCTGAACCGCGTGGAGGTGCAGCAGGCGGGAATCGGCTCCATCGTGGCCATCTCCGGCATCGCGGACATCCACATCGGGGATACCATCTGCTCTCCGGAGCACCCGGAGCCCATCCCCTTCCAGAAGATCTCTGAGCCCACCATCGCCATGGACTTTATGGTCAACGACAGCCCGCTGGCGGGGCAGGAGGGCAAATACATCACCTCCCGGCATCTGAGGGACCGCCTGTTTAGGGAGCTGAACACCGACGTGAGCCTGCGGGTGGAGGAGAAATCCCCGGACTGCTTCAAGGTCTCCGGCAGAGGCGAGCTGCATCTGTCTGTGCTGATCGAGAACATGCGCCGGGAGGGCTATGAGTTCGCCGTCAGCAAGGCGGAGGTCCTCTACAAGTACGACGAGAGAAATCAGAAGCTGGAGCCCATGGAGCTGGCCTACGTGGACGTGCCGGACGATTTCACCGGCATCGTGATCCAGAAGCTCACTAGCCGCAAGGGCGAGCTGCAGGGCATGAGCCCCACCTCCGGCGGCTATACCCGCCTGGAGTTCTCCATCCCCTCCAGGGGCCTCATCGGCTACCGGGGGGAGTTCATGACGGACACCAAGGGAAACGGCATCCTGAACACCAGCTTTGAGGGGTACGGCCCCTACAAGGGGGACCTCTCCTACCGTCCCACCGGCTCCCTCATCGCTTACGAGGCGGGAGAGTCCATCACCTATGGACTGTTCAACGCCCAGGAGCGGGGAACCCTGTTCATCGGTCCGGGGGTGAAGGTGTACTCCGGCATGGTTGTGGGTTCCTGCCCCAAGGCGGAGGACATCGAGTTAAACGTCTGCAAGACCAAGAAGCTGACCAACACCCGCTCCTCCAGCGCCGACGAGGCGCTGAAGCTCACCCCGCCCAAGGAGATGAGCCTGGAGCAGTGCCTGGACTTCATCGACACGGACGAGCTCCTGGAGGTGACGCCCAAGAGCCTGCGGATCCGCAAGAAGATCCTGGATCCCACCATGCGCAAGCGGGCGATGATGAACAAGAAATCCCAGCAGTAAAAAACGGCCGGAGAATCACTTTGACAGGGAATGGGATTTCGTGTTATAGTACAGAATAGAGAGAAAAACCGATGACGGAGGAGAGTATCTCCGGTTCCGGAAGCACAGAGAGCGGCCAGAGGGTGAGAGGGCGGCGTGACGGGACGGGGAGAATGGGCTCCCGAGGGCAAACTGAAATCGGAACCTCGGCGAAGGCCGGCAGCCCTGGGCTGCAGGATGGCCTTGGGGCGGAGAGTAGGGGAGACGCAGCAGACAGTCCGGCGTTACAGGGACTGCGCGCCGGCACCGGCGCGGCTTGAGAGCGTCCTCTGGGACGAAATCAGGTGGCACCGCAGGGATTGATACCCTCTGTCCTGATCCGAAAATCGGGACAGGGGGATTTTTTATTCAATAGGAAATTTCATTTTTGTATGAAAATCAGGAGGAAAACAAACATGGGAAAGATTATTTTGACGGGAGACCGCCCCACCGGACGTCTCCATGTGGGACACTATGTGGGATCCCTGAGAAGGAGGGTGGAGCTGCAGAACTCCGGGGAGTACGAGAAAATTTTCATCATGATCGCCGACGCCCAGGCGCTGACAGACAACATTGAGAACCCGGAGAAGGTGCGCCAGAACATTCTCGAGGTGGCGCTGGACTATCTGTCCTGCGGCATCGACCCGGAGAAGACCACCATCCTCATTCAGTCCCAGATTCCGGAGCTCTACGAGCTCACCGCCTACTACATGGACCTGGTGACGGTGTCCCGCCTCCAGAGAAATCCCACCGTGAAGAGCGAGATTCAGATGAGAAATTTTGAGGCCAGCATTCCCGTGGGCTTCTTCACCTACCCCATCAGCCAGGCGGCGGACATCACCGCCTTCAAGGCCACCACGGTGCCGGTGGGCGTGGACCAGCTGCCCATGATCGAGCAGACCAAGGAGATCGTCCATAAGTTCAACTCCGTCTATGCGGAGGTGCTGGTGGATCCGGACGCCCTGCTGCCGGAGAATCAGGCCTGCATGCGCCTCCCCGGCATCGACGGGAAGGCCAAGATGAGCAAGTCCCTGGGCAACTGCATCTACCTCTCCGACACGGCCGACGAGGTGAAGAAGAAAATCATGAGCATGTACACCGATCCCACCCACATCCAGGTGAGCGACCCGGGACACATTGAGGGGAACACGGTGTTCACCTACCTGGACGCCTTCTGCCGCCCGGAGCATTTTGAGCGGTATCTGCCGGATTACGCCAACCTGGACGAGCTGAAGGCCCACTACCAGAGAGGCGGCCTGGGGGATGTGAAGGTGAAGCGCTTCTTAAACAGCGTGCTGGAGGAGACGCTGGAGCCCATCCGCGCCAGGAGAAAAGAGTTTGAGAAGGACATCCCGGGCGTGTACCAGATCCTGAAGCGGGGCAGCGAGGCCGCCGAGGAGGTGGCCGCCCAGACACTGTCCGAGGTGAAGGACGCCATGAAGATCAATTACTTCAGCGACCAGGAGCTGATCCGCTCCCAGTCTGAGAAGTACAGCAGAAGCGAATAAATTCCGGGACGGCGGATCCGTCTGCCCTGCAGATGTGAGGAGAGAAGCGTGCCGGTGTCTGAGTGATGAGAGGTGGAAGATGAGCGAGAACAGGGAAGAGAAATGCTGCTGCGGCCGCCATAAGCACCGCAGCGAGGAGGAGGAGAAGGCCCTCCTCAACCGGCTGAACCGCATCGAGGGACAGATCCGCGGCATCAAGAACATGGTGGAGGACGAGCGGTACTGCATCGACATCCTGAACCAGGTGTCAGCCGTCCAGGCGGCCCTCAACAGCTTCAACCGCATTTTGCTGACGGACCACATCCACACCTGCGTGGTGGAGCGGGTGGAGAAGGGGGATACGGAGGTCATCGACGAGCTCTGCCGCGCCCTTCAGAAGCTGATGAAGTAGGGAGGGGCTGGGCTTTGGCCCGGCCCCGCTCCTGCAGGGAATTTTCTAAATTGCGTGAATTTTTGATACAACAAAAAATACTTTAAAAAAGAGTTGACTTTTCCCACCATCTGTTATATACTACCAAAGGTATCGAGGCGTGGCTCAGCTTGGTAGAGCGCTGCGTTCGGGACGCAGAGGTCGCAAGTTCAAATCTTGTCGCCTCGATGATACCGGCCTATTGGTCAAGCGGTCAAGACGCCGCCCTCTCACGGCGGAAACCCGGGTTCGATTCCCGGATAGGTCACTGGATGCTTTGGATTATTCCAAGGCATTTTTTAAGCAGGCTACTGTGGCTCAGTCGGTAGAGCAGCTGATTCGTAATCAGCAGGTCAGGGGTTCGAGTCCCCTCAGTAGCTTTTTTGATGGGTAAATTTCATCAAGACCATGTCGAGGCGTGGCTCAGCTTGGTAGAGCGCTGCGTTCGGGACGCAGAGGTCGCAAGTTCAAATCTTGTCGCCTCGATGATCCGGCCTATTGGTCAAGCGGTCAAGACGCCGCCCTCTCACGGCGGAAACCCGGGTTCGATTCCCGGATAGGTCATCAGAAGAAAGCATGATTCCAGGACAACTGGGACCGTGCTTTTTTATTTAATAGGAAACTTCGTTCCCTATTAAATAAAAAAGCTCCGCTGTGGATGCGCACACTTTTTTGTTTCATTTGTTCTGCGGTGAGAGGGGAAAATTGTCTATAATTAGAACAGCATCCATGTGCAGGGGCGGCGGACGCCCCCCCCGCATATGGGGGCGGACATACGAAAAACAGCGGGCGAGGAGGGGTTCTATGGAGACAATCAGCACCGAAACCAGGAAAATGTCATCGGATCTGCGGGTACAGTATGAGAGGTGGATGGAGGAGAATGAGAGGAGCCGGGGGACGATCCGAAAATACGGGTACTATCTAGCCCTGTTTCAGGAGTATCTGGGCGGCAGGGAGATCACCAGGCGGGAGGTAATCCGGTGGAAGGAGGTGTTAAAAGGGCGTTTTTCACCGGGGACGGTCAACGGCGCGCTGGCGGCCGTCAACAGCCTGTTTGCCTACTGCGGCTGGAAGGATCTGCAGGTCCGGCTGTTGAAAGTGGGGAGGAAGGTCTTCTGCGAGAGCCGCAGGGAGCTGACGAAAAATGAGTACCTTCGCCTGGTGAGGGCGGCGAGGGACAGCGGAAATGAGAGGCTGGCCTTGCTCCTGCAGACGGTCTGCTCCACAGGGATCCGCATCTCGGAGCTGGCGGCCATCACCGTGGAGGCGGCCTGCGCCAGGAGCGCCTCCGTGGACTGCAAGGGAAAGATCCGCACAGTGTTTCTGCCGGAGGCCCTCTGCCGCCTGCTGCGCCGCTACGCGGACAAGAGGGGGATCCGCTCCGGACAGATTTTCGTCACCAGGGGCGGGCGTCCCCTGGACCGGAGCAACATCTGGAGAGATATGAAAAAGCTGAGCCAGGCCGCCGGCGTGGAGCCGGAGAAAATATTTCCCCACAACCTGCGCCACCTGTTTGCCAGAACCTACTACAGCCAGGAGAGAGACCTTCTGCGCCTGTCGGACATCCTGGGGCACAGCGACATCAACACCACCCGGATCTATACCAGGGAGAGCGGAGCAGACCATCTGCGCCGCCTGGAGCAGCTGGGACTGGTGGTGGAGGGGGAGAAGTACAACAGAATAACTCTTTTGTTGTAAAATGCCTCCCCGTTTTCCGGCTATTATACTACAGAATGACAGCAAATTCCATAGGTTATAGTGAAAAGCCGATGCCGCGAGAGACTTCGGCTTATTTTTTGCGTCCAGACGGCTTTTTCTATGTCAGACCGTGGGCATTTTTCATGAACTGGACCATTCACCCCCCTTCCCATTTACAACAAAAGAGTTATTCCGTTGTAAAACGGCCTCCCGGCAATCTGGCAGAGAGGAATGAGGAGAGTTGGCGGTACTGCGCATTCGTATGTTGGGAAATCTGGAGATGGAATATAACGGCAGGGAGGTGGAGCGGGATCTCACCGGGAACGGGAAAATGCTCCAGCTGTTTTTGATCCTGTCCTGGGCCGGGGCGCGGGGGATCAGCCGGGGGAAGCTGCAGGATTATCTCTACGACACCCGCTCCGCCAACGCGGGAAACGCCTTGCGGGTCTCCATCTCCCGCCTGCGAAAGGTCATCGCCGACGCGGGCCTTGCCGGGCCGGACAACATCCAGTACAAGAATGGGAACTATGTCTTCCAGGATCCGGAGCTGACCCTGGAGGTGGACGCTGTGATGCTGGAGAAGGCCTGCGCCAGGGCGGCGTCGGAGAGCGATCCCGGAAAACGGCTGGAGTGCCTCCAGGAGGCGGCTGGCTACTATGGGGGAGAATTCCTGCCGGCGATGTCCGGGGATCCCTGGGTGGAGTCCATGCGGGGAAAATATCAGGACATGTACGTGGACTGCATCCGGGAGATGTGCAGGCTGAGAAAAAAGCAGGGGGAGCCGGAGGAGGTGGAGAAGCTCTGCCGCCGGGCCTTAAAGCTCTGCCCCATGGAGGAGTGGAGCGAGCTTCTCATCGAGAGCCTTCTGTCCATGAAGGAATACCGGGAGGCCAGGCGGGCGTACGATGAGGCGGCGAAGCTGTTTTTTGGCCACGACAGCCATGAGTCCGGCAGGCGGCGGCTGGAGCGCTTCCAGAAGATGGGCAGCCGCATCCAGATGATGGAGAAGGAGAACCAGACGCTGAAGGAGGAGCTGCGGGAGATCGGGCGCAGAAACGGAGCCTACCGGTGCAACTATCCGGGGTTCCTGGACTGCTTTCACATGTGCGCCAGGATCGAGGAGCGCCGGGACATGAACGCCCAGCTGATGATCTGCACGGTGGTCAGCCGGAACGGGCGGGAGATCCAGGACGACAGGGAGATGGAGCAGTACTCCGAGAGCCTGTGCCAGATCATGGGGGAGAAGCTGCGGCGGGGGGACGTGTACGCCGTGTACCGTCCGGGCTGCGTGCTGGTGCTCCTAAACTACGTGGAGAAGCGGTTCCTGGACCGGGTCAAGGAGAGAATCCGCTCCGAATTCCGGGAAAAATGCGGGGGAAAAGCCACCCTGCGCATGGAGACGGTGAAGGTGACCGAGTGCGGCAAGGGCTGACAGGGTTGACATACAGCCATTCTTTTTCTATAATGGATTTTGTTGGTCCCCGGCAGCGAGCCGGAGGACAGGGAATTTATTCCGTTAGGAGAACGATCACAGATGGACGATGCCGGTTTGGACACAGACCCGACATGCCGCTTGCCAGAGAGCGGAACAGAGAAAATGTCAGATGATTTTATAGAGAGACATCACCCGCGAGTATCCCACAGGAGCGCGGGCTGTCTCTTTTTGCGTCTTTATGGGGAAATCGGTCCGGCGCAGAGAGAGGTTTAGAAGAAAAGGAGAAGAAAGTATGAACATATCCCTGATTATCATTGTGTGCTGTATTATCATGTCAGCCTATTTTTCCGCCACGGAGACGGCCTTCTCGTCCCTGAACCGGGTGCGGATGAAGAGCCTGGCGGAGAAGGGAAATAAGCGGGCCGCCCTGGTGCTGCGCCTGTCGGAGAACTATGACAGCCTGCTGTCCACGATTTTGATCGGAAACAACATTGTGAACATCACCAGCACCTCCGTGGCCACGGTGCTGTTCGTGCGCCTTTTGGGGGAGGAGAGGGGCTCCAGCCTGTCCACCCTGGTGATGACCATCGTGGTGCTGATCTTCGGCGAGGTCTCCCCCAAGAGCCTGGCCAAGGAGGTCCCGGAGAATTTTGCCCTGTTCTCCGCCCCCATCCTGCGGGTGCTGGTGATCATCTTGAGCCCGGCCAACTTCCTGTTCGGCCAGTGGAAGAAGCTTCTGTCCCTGATTTTCAAATTCTCCAGGGAGAGCGGCATCACGGAGGAGGAGCTTCTCATCATGGTGGAGGAGGCCAAGCAGGACGGCGGCATCGATGAGCAGGAGGGGACGCTGATCCGCAGCGCCATCGAGTTCTCCGACCTGACGGCGGAGGACGTGCTGACCCCCAGGATCGACGTGGCGGCGGTGCCCGCGGACGCCACCCAGGAGGAGATCGCCGATATTTTCACGGAGACCGGATTTTCCAGACTTCCGGTGTACCGGGAAAACGTGGACAACATCGTGGGCATCATCTACCAGAAGGATTTTTACAACCAGATCTATCACACGGAGCGCAAGCTGGAGGAGATCATCCGCCCGGCCCTGTTCATCGCCATGGGCAAGAAGGTGGGCCAGCTGTTGAAGGAGCTGCAGCAGAAAAAAATGCACATTGCGGTGGTGCTGGACGAGTTCGGCGGAACCGCCGGCATTGTGACCCTGGAGGACATCCTGGAAGAGCTGGTGGGAGAGATCTGGGACGAGCACGACAAGGTGGTGCAGGAGGTGGAACAGATCTCCGACGGGGAGTACCTGGTGATGGGCAGCGCCAACGTGGAGAAGCTGTTTGAGCGCCTGGGAAAAGAGCGGGAGTTCGACGTCCTCACCGTCAGCGGATGGGTGATGGAGGTGGCGGAGAAGATTCCCGCCGCCGGGGAGCAGTTCCGGTTTGAGGATCTGGAGATCACCGTGCTGGAGATGGACGACAAGCGGGTGGAGAAGGTGCGGATCGTGCGCACCGGCGAGAAGTTGCCAAACGAGAAAGAATCGGTTATGCTGTAGAGAACACAGAAGAACAGACAGATAGGAGAGACAGAATGGAGAGAAAGCGTTTTTTGGTGTGTATTGACTCCGATGGCTGCGCCATCGACAGCATGGATGGAAAGCACAGGCTGTGCTTCGCCCCCCTCATGGTGGAAACATGGCAGATGGAGGGCCACAGGGAGGAGGCCGAGGAGATCTGGAACAAGGTCAGCCTCTGGTCGGTGAACCGGGGAATCAACCGTTTCAGAGGCCTCCAGATGGCCCTGGAGCTCTGTGGGGAGAGAGGGTTTCTGAAGGAGGATCTGACGGATCTGGCCGCCTGGAATGCCCGCACGAAAGTCTACTCCAACGCGGCCCTGGAGGAGGAGATCGGGAGGACTGGGAGTCCTCTCCTGGAGAAGGTGCTGGAGTGGTCCATCTCCAGCAACGCGGCCATCGCCGCCCTGCCGCCCTGCCGGGTGTTCCCGGGGGTGAGGGAAGCCCTGGAGAGGATGAGCCGGGACGGGGATCTGGTAGTGGTCTCGTCGGCAAACCGGGAATCCGTGGAGACCGAGTGGAACCGCCACGGCCTGATCCGCCTGGTGCGGGAGGTGATGGCCCAGGATTCCGGCACAAAGACCGCCTGCATCGCCAGGCAGATGGAGAAAGGCTACGACGGGGACCATGTGCTGATGATCGGCGACGCCCCGGGGGACGGGAGAGCGGCGGAGAGAAACGGCGCCCTCTTTTTCCCCATCGTGTGCGGCCGGGAGGCGGAGAGCTGGAGGCAGCTGCTGGAGGAGGGCTTTGAGCGCTTCCTGAACGGCACCTACAGGGGAGCGTACGCCGAGGGGCGGATGAAGGAATTTCTGGAGGCACTGAGATGAGCGGGATCGAGAAAACCAACGTGATGCGCCTCCTGGATCAGGCGGGCATCGCCTATGAGGCCAGGGAGTACGAGGTGGATGAGAAGGATCTCTCCGGATCCCACGCGGCGGACGTGATGGGGGAGGACCACGACCTGGTCTTTAAGACCCTGGTTCTTAAAGGGGAGCGGACGGGCCATCTGGTCTGCTGCATCCCCGTGGACGAGGAGCTGGACTTGAAAAAGGCGGCCAGGGCCGCCGGCGACAAGAAGGTGGAGATGCTTCCCATGAAGGACCTGCTGGGGGTCACCGGCTACATCCGGGGCGGCTGTTCGCCCGTGGGGATGAAGAAGAAATTCCCCACTTATATAGAAGAAACGGCCGTACTTTTTGACCGGATCGCCGTCAGCGCCGGCGTGCGGGGAAAGCAGATTCTGGTGAATCCGGAGGCGCTGGCCGCGTATGTGGAGGGGGAGTTTGTGCCCCTGATCAAGGAGTGAACGCCCGGATTTCGCGGGCGGAAAGGGCGGAAAAGAGTTTACATAAGGCAGAACCGGGAAAAACGGCTCTGCCTTAAATATTAAATTATTTAACAAAAATGTAATATTTGAGAGCGGGGACAAGATAAAAATAGCACAAAAAACGGGGGTAAAATGGATGAAAACTCATATACAGTGCATATAAAGCGAAATCTTATATAAAAAAACGAAGAAGATTATGACAAAAA
Source organism: Candidatus Lachnoclostridium stercoripullorum (assembly GCA_019114845.1). GTDB lineage: Bacteria > Bacillota > Clostridia > Lachnospirales > Lachnospiraceae > Lachnoclostridium_A > Lachnoclostridium_A stercoripullorum. Next base: position 28,755 of record DXEU01000182.1, read on the forward strand.
TGTGAAATGTGAATTGACTTTTGTAACATTCCTCCCCTATAATTTGGGGCGTCACCCCGAAAAAAAGGAGGAATGTGTATGCTGACTTTCAAGCGACATCGTTTTGCTGCCCTGGCGGCTGCGGTTTTAGTGGCCCTGATCCTGGCGCTCACCACCGGAAGTTCCATGACGACGGAGGCTGCAAGGACGATCGACAATACAAAAGAAGGCCAAACAGGTCCTGGCTACGTGATCAACGCGCGGCTGAATGTTGCCGCGGCGGACGCACAGAATTTGCGGGATGGAAATATGCTTGCGGGCGGCCTGCTGCAGCAGTCGGTGCAGAGGCAGATGGAGAAGGAAGAGATGCTCCGCCTGCGGACGGAAGAAAATAAGAAATTGTTGGAGGAGCAGGCAAAGCGGGACGCCAGAGCGGCCATCAACTGTTCCGACGAAGATTATAATACCCTGCTGCGGATTGTGCAGGCGGAGGCTGGGGTCTGCGATGAGAAGGGGAAAATCCTGGTGGCCAACGTGATCATCAACCGGGTGAAAAGCCCCCGTTTCCCCAACACTATTCGGGGAGTGGTCTACCAGGCCAACCAGTTTTCGCCGGTGTCCAACGGGAGCATCAACCGGGTGCGGGTCACCCAGGAGACCATCGACTGCGTGGACCGGGCCCTTGCCGGGGAGGATTACTCCCAGGGAGCGCTGTTTTTCATGAACCGCGGGCGGTCCAGATCCGGGGCGGTGGGCTGGTTTGACAGAAGCCTGACCTACCTGTTCTCCCACGACGGCCACGAGTTCTTCAAATGACCCGGCAGCGGTCAGGGTTGACGAAAAGAGAGAATTACTGTAAGATTAGGACTGATTGTATGAGATCAGTCCTTTTTATTTTGCCGGGAAATCCATTTCCCCGCAGACGAACGTGTAAGAGGTAATGCCAATGAAGAAATATCTGTTGTTTGATCTTGACGGGACGCTGACGGACCCGGAGGAGGGGATCACCAAGGCGGTCCAGCTGGCGCTGGCCCACTTTGGAATCCAGGTGGAGGACAGGACCAGCCTGCGCCCCTTCATCGGACCGCCCCTGTGGGATCAGTTCCAGGAGTACGCCGGGCTGAGCGCGGAGCAGTCTGACGAGGCGGTGAAGGTTTTCCGGCAGTACTACCTGGAAAAGGGAGTGTATGAGAACCGGGAGTATGACGGGATCCGCCAGATGCTGGGGGCGCTAAAGTGCGCCGGCTACCGGCTGTACGTGGCCACCTCCAAGCCGGAGACCACGGCGGGAATCGTGATGAAGTACTTCGGCTTCACCGACTATTTTGCCTATGTGGCGGGGGCGGACCTGGAGGGAACGCGGGTGCGCAAGGCGGATGTGATCCGCTACCTTCTGGAGAAGGAGGGCATCGCCGACCCGAGGGAGGCCGTGATGATCGGCGACCGGAAGCACGACATCCTGGGTGCAAAGGAAGTGGGCATGGAATCCATCGGCGTGCTCTACGGCTACGGGAGCCGGGAGGAGCTGGAGGAGGCCGGGGCCGGCCGTATCGCCGCCTCGGTGGAGGAGCTGGAGGAGTATCTGCTGTCCCAGGTAGACTGAAGATCCGGGATGGGAGGAGGAGAAGGGATGGAAGCGTATTCCGGTTTTGCGGAGGTTTACGACCTGTTTATGGACAATGTGCCCTACGGAGAGTGGTGCCGGTATCTGACCGGTCTTCTGAGGGATTTTGGAGTGGAGGAAGGTCTGGTGCTGGATCTCGGCTGCGGCACCGGGACCATGACGGAGCTCCTGGCCGGGGCCGGCTACGACATGATCGGGGTGGACAACTCCGAGGAGATGCTGGAGATGGCGGCGGCGAAGCGGGAGGCGTCCGGCAGGGACATCCTCTACCTGTGCCAGGATATGCGGGAGTTTGAACTCTACGGCACCGTGCGGGCGGTGGTCTCCGTCTGCGACTCCCTCAACTACATCCTGGACACGGAGGATTTGACCCAGGTGTTCCGCCTGGTGAACAACTACCTGGATCCCGGCGGGGTGTTCATCTTCGACTTGAATACGGATTATAAGTACTCCCAGATGGGGGATGAGACCATCGCGGAGAACCGGGAGGATGGGAGCTTTATCTGGGATAATTATTATCACCGGGAGGAGCGGATCAACGAGTATGATCTGGCCCTCTTTGTGCGGGAGGGCGGAGACGGCCTTTACCGGAAATACGAGGAGACCCACTACCAGCGGGCCTACCTGCCGGAGGAGATCCGCCGGGCAGGGGAGGAGGCCGGCATGGAGTTTGTGGCCTTCTACGACGCCTTTACGAAAAACAGCCCCCGGCCGGATTCGGAGCGCATTTACGCCGTGTTCCGGGAGAAGGGGAAGAAGAGAGAGGAACAGTGACCGATATGACAGACTATATTGTGAGAGCGACGGCGGCGGAGGGACAGATCAGGGCCTTCGCGGCGACCACGAGAGACCTGGTGGAGTACGCCAGGGCAGCCCACAACACCAGCCCGGTGGCCACGGCCGCCCTGGGCCGGCTTTTGACGGCGGGCGCCATGATGGGCGTGATGATGAAGGGGGAGAACGACCTTCTCACCCTGAAGGTTGAGGGGGACGGCCCCATCGGCGGACTGACGGTGACGGCGGACTCCAAGGGGGATGTGAAGGGGTATGCCTTCAACCCCGGCGTCATGCTGCCCCCCAACGCCAAGGGAAAGCTGGATGTGGGCGGCGCCCTGGGAGTGGGAGTGCTGAGCGTGATCCGCGACGTGGGCTTAAAGGAACCCTATGTGGGCCAGACCATCCTGGTCACCGGGGAGATCGCGGAGGACCTCACCTACTACTACGCCACGTCGGAGCAGACCCCGTCCTCCGTGGCCCTGGGGGTGCTGATGAACACGGACAACACGGTGCGCCAGGCGGGAGGCTTTATCCTTCAGCTGATGCCGGGGGCCTCCGACGAGATCATCTCGAAGCTGGAGCGGACCCTGGGGGAGATCACCTCCATCACCAGCCTGCTGGATGCGGGGAACAGCCCGGAGATGATCCTGGAGCACATTCTGGGAGAGTTTGGTCTGGAGATCCTGGACCGGATGCCCACCCGTTTTTACTGCAACTGCACCAAGGAGCGGGTGGAGAAGGCCATCATCAGCATCGGCCGGAAGGAGATCCAGGAGATGATCGACGAGGGAAAGGGCATCGAGGTGAACTGCCATTTCTGCAACAAGAACTATGGGTTTACCGTGGATGAGCTGAGAGAGCTGCTGGCGAAGGCCAGATAGGCAGAAGCAGTGCGAAACTGTGTGAAGCGCAAAGATAGAAAAAAGCGCCCGCCGGATTTTGTCCGGCCAGGGCGCTTTTTGCAATCACGTCTCAATCCATATGTCACATTTCAAAAAATGAATCGGAATAAAATTCTTATATTTTAAGAAAAAGGTACATTGGTTGGCTCATTATAATAATTATAACTTCGTAACGTTGGTTGCCTGAGGTCCTTTCGTCCCATTTACTACGTCGAACTCAACGGCTGCGCCCTCATCCAGGGACTTGAAGCCTTCCATGTTCAGTCCGGTGTAATGTACGAATACGTCATTTCCCTGCTCGTCGCAGATGAAGCCGTATCCCTTCTGGTTGTTAAACCACTTAACTGTACCCTTCATATGATACCTCCAAAAAATTAAAAAAATAAAAGTGTCTCGCCGCCTGCTGCGGCTACGTACAGAATAGCATAGTTTGTAAGGAGTGTCAAACTATTTTGGCGGGGAAAAAGGGTGGACGTCCGCCGGAGGAGAGTGGTATACTGTATCGTATCGGCGGCGGGTCAAACGCTACAGGGGCAGCCGCAGTGAGGATGAGCCGCGGCTGCCGGCTGTGCGGAGAGCCGGTCGGCACAGGATAGGAAAACGGGGTTTTGTCATGAAGATCAAGAATATCTGGGGACATTTTAAGACGATTACCATTCACAAGTGGCTGGTGATGAAGAACTGCTTCCGGATCGGCCTTTACCGCCAGGGACTTCTCCACGATCTCTCCAAATACAGCTGGACGGAGTTTTCCATCGGCGTGCGGTATTACCAGGGAACCAGGAGCCCCAACGCGGCGGAGCGGGAAGAGAAGGGATACTCGGAGGCCTGGCTTCACCACAAGGGGCGCAACCGGCACCATTTTGAATACTGGATGGATGTGAGGCCGGGACACTGGGAGGAGGGACTTCTGGGCGTGAAGATGCCTCTCCGGTATGTGATGGAGATGATGATGGACCGGATCGCCGCCTCCCGGGTGTACAAGGGGAAGGACTACACCGACGCCTCCGCCTGGGAATATTTCTGCCGCTCCAGGGAGGACCGCTTCATGCACCCGGAGACCCGGGCGCTGGTGGAAAAGCTATTGATCATGCTCCGGGATGAGGGGGAGGAGAAGACCTTCGCCTGCATCCGGGAGATGTTAAAAAAGGGGGATTACTGACCGCCCGTCAGGGGGAGGAAACGGCCTTTCCCAGGCTGGAGGCGGTCAGATCCCGAAGGTAGGAGGGGAAGGAGGGCCAGCGGACAAGATTCCGGGGAAAGTCCGGGCTGGTCAGAAGTTCCTCCGGGATCTCCATATAGAAAGTCCGGGACCGGTAATCGGGGCGGAAGAGGGGCTCACCGCAGGAGGAGTCCGGGAGGGGAAGGAAGAGCCCCTCTTTTTTTGTGTAGCAGGTGGCCGCCGTGGCCTTTTTCCTGGCACTGCGGTCCACATATTCCCCCACGCTCTTGTGGATGGCCGTGTCCTCGTAGATCAGATAGTAGTAGTCCCTGTAGTTGGGGTAAAAATATTTCAGCTCCCCCCGGAAGAGGGGGATGGATAGGCGAAGCTCGCCGCCCTCAGCCTCAAACTGGGCGCCAGGAAGGCAGGAGTGCTCCCAGGAGAAGGGGCGGGGCAGGGAGACTGGGCCGCGGCAGATCGCCTCCAGCACCGGTTCCGACTGGCCGAACAGGTCGGTCTCCTCCCGGAGGGAACAGTCCACGGGGGAGAAGGGGCCGGAGAGAAAATCCGGGTAGGCGAGGATGGGGAGAAGCTTTGGCATCCCCTTCAGATCGTCCTCGTTGTGCAGGAGAAGGAGGCGGAGCCGCTCCTCGTCCCCGGTTTCCAGGTAA
>DXEU01000183.1 GCA_019114845.1 Candidatus Lachnoclostridium stercoripullorum
GGAACTATCTATTTTTCGACAGTTCTTTTTTTGTCTTTTTTTTAGGAGAATCCTCCCCTGGCTCCGGATCCGGATAGACCGTCATCACGTCCTCCACGTTGCACTGCAGCAGAAAGCAGAGTTTTTCGATGGTGTGGGTGGATACGTAGCAGTTTTTCTTCAGCCGGTCGATCTGGCTGGAGCTGACATTACAGTAACGAATCAGGTAGTACTGGGAAATATTCTTCTTTTTCATGGTTTCCCACAGACGCTCATAGCTGACCATAGTATCGCCTCCTGTTATCATTAAACTGTAAATATCCATTTTTGCATATTATCCATATTGAGAGAATTGTCTGAATAAAGACAATCAGCTCAGATAGGCGCGCATGGTTTTTAGGGCGTTCTTTTCCAGGCGGCTCACCTGGGCCTGGCTGATGTGGATTTCCTCCGCCACCTCGGTCTGGGTCTTCCCCTCGAAAAAGCGCATGTCGATGATGTGGCGCTCCCGCTCGGGCAGGCGCTTCATGGCCTCGCTCAGGGAGAGGTTTTCCACCCAGTTGGACTCCAGGTTCTTTTTGTCGCTGATCTGGTCCATCACGTACAGGGGGTCGCCCCCGTCGGTGTAGACCGGCTCATAGAGGCTCACGGGGCTCTGGATGGCGTCTAGGGCGTAGGTGACCTCCTCCTTGCTGATGCCCACCTCGTCGGCGATCTCCAGGATGGTGGGCTCCTTCAGGTTCTTCTTCATCAGGGTTTCCCTGGCGTAGATGGCCTTGTAGGCGGTGTCCCGCAGGGAGCGGCTGACCCGGATGGAATTGTTGTCCCGCAGATACCGGCGCACTTCCCCGAGAATCATGGGGACAGCGTAGGTGGAAAACCGCACGTTCTGGGTCACGTCGAAGTTGTCGATGGCCTTGATCAGGCCGATGCAGCCGATCTGAAAAAGATCGTCCACGTTTTCCCCGCTTCCCGCAAACCGCTGGATGACGCTGAGCACCAGGCGGAGATTTCCCTTGATGTAGTCCTCCCTGGCCTGGCGGTCTCCGGCCAAAATCCGCTGGAACAGAGCGTCCTTTTCCTCATTGGTGAGCAGGGGGAGCCTGGATGTGTTCACCCCGCAGATCTCTACTTTGTATCCGGACATAATTTCCTTACCTCCGCATCTACAGATTTGGTTCTATAGGAATCTTGTACCTGGGGAAATGGTTTTATACTTCCAGTTTCTGTTATTTTCCTTTACAAACCGGGAGGCCTGTGCTAGAATTTATGACTGTGAAAGGGGAGCCTGAGCGGCAGGCTGAGAGGAAAGAGAGTTTCGACCCGTAACCTGATTTGGGTAATGCCAACGTAGGGAAATAGTGAATTTACAGGCCCCCGCCATGCCCAGCGGGGGCTTTTATCGTGCAGCAGAGCGCGCCCCGCCGCATGTTTGTGGAAAAGAGGTGACAAAAATGAATCGATGGAAAAATAAGGCTGCGCCGGTACTTCTCATCGCCGCCCTCCTGGTGTGCTGGGAGGCGGTGGTGCGGATCCGGGAGATCCCCCTGTACGTGCTCCCGGCCCCCAGCCAGGTGGTGGAGGCCCTGATCGCCAACCGGGGAACCCTGGCGGCCCACGGGGCTGTGACGGTGGCGGAGGCCCTGGCGGGCATGGCCATCGCCCTTCTCCTGGCTCTGGTGATCGGCATCGCCATGGACGCCTTCCCGGCGGTGAAGAGCGGCGTCTATCCTGTGCTGGTGGTGACCCAGACGGTGCCCATGATTGTGCTGGCGCCCATCCTCATCATTTACCTGGGATTTGGGATCACGCCGAAGATCCTGACGGTGGTGCTGATGTGCTTCTTCCCCATTGTGGTGAGCTTCGCCGACGCCATGGGGCAGATGGATGAGGAGTACGTGCAGCTGGTCCGCTCCTTCGGCGCCGGCCGGTGGATGGCCTACCGCCTGGTGAAGATCCCGGCCGCGGTGCCGGGGCTGATTTCCGGGCTCAAGGTGGCGGCCACCTACAGCATCAGCGGAGCCGTGGTGGGAGAGTGGATCGGCGCCCAGAGCGGCCTGGGCTACTACCTGCTGCGGGTGAAGAACGGGTATATGCTGGACAAGGTGTTTGCCTGCGTGCTGGTGATCGTGGCGCTGAGCCTCTGCATGAACGGGGTGATCCGCCTGTTCCAGGCGGCGGCCATGCCCTACGCGGCACAGAAAGATTGAAAAAATAAAACCAAAAGAGATGAGAGGTAGAGAACATGAGAAAATATGGAAGAATCTGGGGAACTGTTTTGTGTGCAGCCATGCTCGCTGCGGCGTCCGGCTGCGGATCCCAGAGCGGAGAGACAGCGGCGGCGGGGAGCGCTGCCGGAGCGGAGACAGCGGCTGAGGCCGGTGAAGAGACAGCGGATGGGGCCGGTGAGGCGGAGGAGTCTGCCGGCGCGGAGGCTGCAGCGGACGGGGAGGAGACAGACTCCCTGGAGGATGTGACGGTCATCCTGGACTATGTGGCCAACACCAACCACACGGGCATGTATGTGGCCCTGGACCAGGGCTATTATGAGGAGCAGGGGCTGAACGTGAACATTGTGGAGCCCACGGAGGGAGCCACCGCCACTCTGGTGGCCGTGGGGAAGGGAGATTTCGGCATCAGCTACCAGGAGGATGTGACCATCGCCCTGGCCTCGGAGGATCCCCTGCCCATCCGCGCCATCGCGGCTTTGATCCAGCACAATACCTCCGGCTTTGCCACCTATGCGGACAAGAACATCACCTCCGTGAAGGATTTTGAGGGCAAAACCTACGCCGGCTGGGGCGGCCCCGGGGAGAGCGCCGTCTTAAACGCGGTGATGACCCAGGCGGGGGCGGATTTCTCCAAGCTGAACATCGTCACCTCCGACGGAGCCGGATTTGCCGCCCTGAAGGACCAGGTGGACATCATGTGGTTCTTTGAGGCCTGGGACAATGTGAAATGCGAGCTGGCGGATTTCCCCATCAACTACACGCCGGTGCGTGACCTGGACGAGCGCCTGGACTACTACACGCCGGTGATCATCGCCAGCGAGGAGACTCTGGAGCAGAAGCCGGAGATGGTGCGCCGGTTCCTGGCGGCCACGGAGAAGGGATATCTCTACGCCATCGAAAACCCGGAGGAGAGCGCCGAGATCCTCCACAAATACACGCCGGATTACGACATGGAACTCCTGAGCCGTTCCCAGGCATACCTGACCGACAAGTACATGGAGGACAGCGAGACCTGGGGCACCATGAAGGATAGCGTGTGGGACAACTACACCGACTTTATGGTGGAGTACGGGGTGATCGACAAGGATATCCCGGCGGCGGACTGCTATACCAACGAATTTTTGCCCTCCGCCCAGTGACGGACTCCGGCAGGAAAGGATGATCGTATGAAACTGGAGATTTCCGGTCTGGATTTTTCCTACGGAGGGCGGGAGGTCCTAAGACAGCTGAACCTTCAGGTGGAGGAGGGGGAGTTTGTCAGCATCCTGGGGGCCTCCGGCTGCGGAAAATCCACAATCCTGAAACTTTTGACAGGCGTCCTGTCCCCGGCGGCGGGGACCATCTCCGTGGACGGGGAAAAGGTGCAGGGGATGACGGGGCATTTCGCCTACATGCCCCAGAACGACCTGCTCTTCCCGTGGAAAACCATCCTGGACAACGTCTGCCTCTACGGGCGGATCCACGGGACCGCGGAGGAGGCCAGGCGGGAGGCCATGGAGAACATGGCCGCCTTCGGCCTGTCCGGATATGAAAAATCCTACCCTTCGGCCCTGTCCGGCGGCATGAGGCAGAGGGCGGCATTTCTGCGGACGGCCCTCTGCAAGTCGGACATCCTGCTTTTGGACGAGCCCTTCGGGGCCCTGGATGTGATCACCAGGGGGGAGATGCAGGACTGGCTCCTGTCCATGAGGCGGAAGATGAACCGCACGGTGGTGCTGGTGACCCACGACATGGACGAGGCCATCTATCTCTCGGACCGGATCCTGATCTTGGGCGGGCATCCGTCCAGGGTGGTGAGCCAGCTGATCCCGCCGGCGCCCCCGGAGGGGAGGAGCCGCGACTGGCTCTACGGCCAGGGGGATCTGCGCAGGAGGATCCACAGGGAGATTATGGGGGAGGAGAGTGAGGAGACGTGAAAATCATCTGCGACGGCCATGCCCATCTGGGGACGCCCCGGGAGAGGGAGTACCGCAGGGAGCAGGGGATCGTGACCATGATCTGCGCCGAGGATGCGGCCCAGGCCGGAGAGCTCTCCGCCATGGACGGGGACTGGATCGTGAAGGCCTGCGGCCTCCACCCCTGGAAGGCGGATCTGCAGGCGCTGCGGGATATGGAACCGTGGCTTTCCCGGACGAAGATTGTCGGGGAGATCGGCCTGGACAGCGTGTGGTGCCAGGTGGATATGGATGTGCAGCGGGAGGTGTTTGAGCGCCAGCTGGAGATTGCCTCCGAGGGGGGAAAGCCGGTGGTGCTCCACGTCAAGGGCATGGAGCGGGAGGCGGCAAAGCGGATCCGCCGGCATCCCGGCCGGTACCTGGTGCACTGGTATTCGGATATGGAATGGCTGGATCTGTACCTGGAGCAGGACTGCTATTTTTCTGTGGGCCCGGATGTGGCCGTGAACCCGGCGGTGCAGCAGGTGGCGAGAAGAGCGGACCTCTCCCGCCTCCTGGTGGAGACCGACGGGTTCGGCGCTGTGAGATGGGCGCTGGGGGAGGACTTCCCGCTGGATGGCCTGCGGGAAGTCCTGGAGCGCAGTCTGGATTGGATTGCCGATGAGAGGGGCGTAGATCGGGGAAAGGTCCGGGAGATCGCGGAGGACAATTTCCGCAGATTCTCCGGCCTCACCCTCACGCCTTCCGATTCTTCTGATAGAGAATAAACAGACCCTTGAGCAGCAGGGCGTTGTCGATGATGATGTCGTGGCGGCACAGGGGCATGACAAAACGGGAGAGGCCGCCGGTGGCGATGACCGTGGTCTTCTCCCCCAGTTCCGCCTCCATGCGGTCGATGATTCCGTCGATCATGGAGGCGGTTCCGTACATAATGCCGGAGCGCATGCAGTCGATGGTGTTTTTGCCGATCACCTTTCCCGGGGTCTCCAGGCTGATCTGGGGGAGCTGGGCGGTGCGGCTGCTCAGGGTGTCCAGGGAGATCCTGAGGCCCGGCAGGATGACGCCGCCGATGTAGTTGCCCGCCGGGTCGATGACGGACATGGTGGTGGCTGTCCCCATGTCGATGATGATGAGGGGGGCGGGGTACTCCCGCAGGGCCGCCACGGCGTCCACGATCATGTCGCTTCCGGTGGTCTTGGGGTTGTCCATGATGATGTTTAATCCCGTCTTCATGCCGGAGCCCACCAGCATGGGCGCCTTGCCGGTGATCTTCTTGATGGCGGTGGTGATGGTGTTGTTGAGGGGAGGAACCACGGACGAGATGATGGTCCCCTCGATGCGGGAGATGTCGATGCCGTGAATCTCCAAGATATTTTTGATGTAGATGGCGTACTCCAGGTTGGTGCGGCTGCGGTCGGTGGTCAGCCGCTCCTCAAAGTATACGCGGTCGCTGTCGATTCCGCCCACTACAATGTTGCTGTTTCCCATGTCAATGGCTAAAATCATATGCAGGAACTCCTTTCAAATGTCAGAAAACCATGTTATACTTTATACCATATTGACGAAAAAAACTCAATGGGAGGCGCTTATGTTAGAAGGAAAAACTGTGATCCTGGGGGTGACGGGCAGCATCGCCGCCTACAAGATCGCCAGCCTCGCCAGCATGCTGAAGAAGCAGAGGGCGGATGTGCAGGTGATCATGACGGCCAACGCCACGAATTTCATCAATCCCATCACGTTTGAGACCCTGACGGGGAATAAATGCCTGGTGGACACCTTTGACCGAAATTTTCAGTACAGCGTGGAGCATGTGGCCCTGGCCAAGCGGGCGAGGGCATTTCTCATCGCCCCGGCCTCCGCAAATGTCATCGCCAAGGTGGCCCACGGGCTGGCGGACGACATGCTGACCACCACATTTCTGGCCTGCCAGTGCCCGAAGATCATCGCCCCGGCCATGAACACCCGGATGTACGAGAACCCCATTCTCCAGGACAACTTAAAGATCTGTGAGGGGTACGGGATGGAGGTCATCACCCCGGCGGACGGCTACCTGGCCTGCGGGGACACGGGGGCCGGCAAGATGCCGGAGCCGGAGGAGCTGTTTGACTATATTTTGAAGGCGGCTGCCTGTGAAAAGGACCTGGCGGGCCGCAGAGTGCTTGTGACCGCCGGTGCCACCATGGAGGCGGTGGACCCGGTGCGCTACCTCACCAACCACTCCACCGGCAAGATGGGCTGCGCCGTGGCCAAGGCGGCGGCTCTGCGGGGAGCCCAGGTGACTTTGGTGGCGGCCCACATGGAGGTGCCGGCGCCCCGGTTTGTGAAGCTGGTGCCGGTGAAGAGCGCCGCGGAGATGTTCGAGGCGGTGACCTCCCTCTCCGGGGACCAGGACATCATCGTGAAGGCCGCGGCGGTGGCGGATTACCGGCCGGCGGAGGTGGCGGATGAGAAGGTGAAGAAGAAGGACGGGGATCTGTCCATCCGCCTGGAGCGGACGGAGGATATCCTGGCCTGGCTGGGAGAGCACAGGCGGGAGGGGCAGTTCCTCTGCGGCTTCTCCATGGAGACCCAGAATATGCTGGAGAATTCCAGGGCAAAGCTGGGGAAAAAGCATCTGGATATGATTGTGGCCAACAATCTCAAGGTGGCCGGAGCCGGCTTCGGCGTGGACACCAACGTGGTGACCTTCATCGCGGGGGACAGGGAGCTGGAGCTGCCCATGCTCACCAAGGAGGAGGTGGCCCACCGGCTCCTGGACTTTATCCTGGAGGAGCAGGGGCGATGAGGGTGTTGGAGATCCCCGTCCGCCCCGGCGGCCCCGGGAGGGGAGGCGGGGTTCTCACCTGCTATATCCGGGACAATCTGCAGTTTGAGAGGAGACGGCTCCGCCCGGCAGTGATCATCTGCCCCGGCGGAGCCTACGCTGTCTGTGCGGAGCGGGAGGGGGAGCCCTACGCCCTCCGCTTTCTGGACATGGGATGCCAGACCTTCGTGCTCCGCTACAGCGTCGCCCCGGCCCGCTTTCCCCAGGCCCTCCTGGAGCTGGCGGAGGCGGTGGCCGCCGTTCGGGAGCGGGCCGGGGAGTGGGGGGTGGACCCTTCCAAAATCCTGGTGTGCGGCTCCTCCGCCGGCGGTCATCTGGCCGGCTGTCTGGGGGTGCACTGGGACAAAGAGTTCGTGCAGTCCGGCGCGGGGCGGACGGGGGCGGAGATCCGCCCGGACGGCCTGATCCTCTGCTACCCCGTGGTGACCATGGGGAGGGGCGAGGGGGCCCACCAGGGCTCTGTGGAAAACCTCCTGGGGGAGAGGCGGGAGGATGACGGGCTGCGGGAGCTTCTGTCCCTGGAGAGGCAGGCGGGGCCCCAGGTCCCGCCGGTGTTTCTGTGGAACACCCTGGAGGACGGGACGGTGCCGCCGGAGAACAGCCTCCTTTTAGCCGGCGCCCTTATGCGGGCCGGAGTCAGCGTGGAGTACCACCTCTTCCCCCTGGGAAGGCACGCCCTGGCCCTGGCGGACGAGACCACAGCCCTTTCCAGTCTGCCGGAGGGGGAGAGCCCGGAGGGCGCGAAGACGGGGGAATACATGGATCCGGCGGCGGCCATGTGGACAGAGCTTGCCGCCCTGTGGATTCGCCGCCTTTCCCGGTTGACTTTCCGGCAGATTCATACTAAAATGCTAGATTAGCGCGGGCGCTGAGAGCGGCTGCCTGCAAAACTATGAGAGAGAGATACGGAGGAGAGACCTTTGGCGAATATAGCAGAAGAAATCAGGAGAAGAAGAACGTTTGCGATTATCTCCCACCCGGACGCGGGCAAGACGACTCTGACGGAGAAGTTTTTGCTCTACGGGGGAGCCATCAACCTGGCGGGAACGGTAAAGGGGAGAAAGGCCACCAAGCACGCCGTCTCCGACTGGATGGAGATCGAGAAGGAGAGGGGAATTTCCGTCACCTCCTCCGTGCTCCAGTTCAACTATGAGGGGTACTGCATCAACATCCTGGACACCCCCGGGCACCAGGATTTCTCGGAGGACACCTACCGGACCCTGATGGCGGCTGACTCCGCCGTCATGGTCATTGACGGTTCCAAGGGCGTGGAGGCGCAGACCATCAAGCTGTTCAAGGTCTGCGTCATGAGGGGGATTCCCATCTTCACCTTCATCAACAAGATGGACCGGGAGGCCAGGGATCCCTTTGAGCTGCTGAGCGAGATTGAGAGCGTGCTGGGAATCCGCACCTGCCCCATCAACTGGCCCATCGGCTGCGGCAAGAATTTCAAGGGCGTGTACGACCGGGACACCAAAAAGATCACCACCTTCACCGCCGCCATGGGCGGGCAGAAGGAGGTGGCCTCCCAGGAGTTTGAGCTGGAGGGGACGGATGTGGAGTCGGTGATCGGCCCCATCTACCACCAGCAGCTCTTGGACGACATCGAGCTTTTGGACGGGGCCAGCGACGAGTTTGACCAGGAGAAGGTCAGCGCCGGAAAGCTCTCCCCGGTCTTCTTCGGATCCGCCCTGACCAATTTCGGCGTGGAGACCTTTCTGGAGCATTTCTTGAAGATGACCACCTCCCCCCTGCCCAGAAAGGCCATCACCCGTGTGGTGGACCCCTTCGAGGAGTCGTTTTCCGCCTTTGTGTTCAAGATTCAGGCCAACATGAACAAGGCCCACAGGGACAGGATCGCCTTCATGCGGATCGTGTCCGGCAAATTTGAGGCGGGCATGGAGGTAAACCATGTCCAGGGAGGCAAGAAGATCCGCCTGTCCCAGCCCCAGCAGATGATGGCCCAGGACCGCAAGATCGTGGAGGAGGCCTACGCCGGGGACATCATCGGCGTCTTCGACCCCGGCATCTTCTCCATCGGCGACACCCTCTGCAGCTCCGGCGAGAAGTTTGAGTTTGAGGGCATCCCCACCTTCGCCCCGGAGCATTTTGCCAGGGTGCGCCAGGTGGACACCATGAAGAGAAAGCAGTTCCTAAAGGGAGTCAACCAGATCGCCCAGGAGGGCGCCATCCAGATCTTCCAGGAGTTCAACACCGGCATGGAGGAGATCATCGTGGGCGTGGTGGGCGAGCTGCAGTTTGAGGTGTTGACTTACCGCCTGAAAAATGAGTACAATGTGGAGGTAAAGCTGGATAAGCTGCCCTACGAGTACATCCGCTGGGTGGACGGGGCCAGTCAGGTGGACGTGGCCAAGATCCAGGGAACCTCCGACATGAAGAGAATCCGGGATCTGAAGGGCAATCCTCTGCTGCTCTTTGTCAACAGCTGGAGCGTGGGCATGGTGCTGGAGAGAAATCCGGGACTGGTGCTGAGCGAATTCGGGAAAAACTGACGTTTGGAAAGGAAGATGGATCATGAGCAAGATCGATGTAGTGAGAGCCGCCATGGTGGCGGCGATGAAGTCCAAGGAGAAGGAGAGAAAGGACGCCCTCTCCATGCTGCTCTCCGCGCTGAAGAATGCGGAGATCGACAAGAGGGAGCCCCTCACCGAGGACGAGGAGAACGCGGTGGTGAAGAAGGAGATCAAGCAGCTGAAGGAGACCTGGGAGTCTGCCCCCGCAGACCGGACGGATATCCGCGAGGAGGCTCAGTTCCGCATGAGCGTGTACCAGGAGTTTGCCCCTGAGGATATGAGCGAGGAGCAGATCCGGGAGGTGATCGGACAGGTGCTCTCCCAGCTGGGGATTGACGCCCCCACGGCGAAGGACAAGGGAAAGATCATGAAGGAGCTGATGCCCCGGGTGAAGGGGAAGGCGGACGGCAAGGAAGTGAACCGGATTCTGGGATCCATGTTCCAGTGAGGACGTGGATGCAGGCTTGCCGCAGGCAGGAAAATGGGAGGCATAAAATGCCCGGAATTGGAGGTAATGCAGATGGAGTACCGCGACAAAATTGAGGAATATATCGACAGCCACAGACAGGAGATGCTGGATGACATCGCCACCCTGTGCCGCATAAACAGTGAGAAGATGCCCTACAAGGCGGGAATGCCCTTCGGGGAAGGCGTCTGCGCTGCCCTCGGTCAGGCCCTGGCCATGGGGGAGAGGTACGGATTTTCCGTGAACAATTACGACAACTACGTGGGTACGGTGGACTTGAACGACAGGGAGGCCGGTCTGGATATCCTGGCGCACCTGGACGTGGTTCCCGCCGGCGAGGGCTGGAAGGTGACCGAACCCTTCACTCCCCTGGAGAAGGATGGGAAACTCTACGGGCGGGGCACCGCCGACGACAAGGGTCCGGCGGTGGCGGCCCTCTACGCCATGCGGGCGGTGAAGGAGCTGGGGATCCCGGTGAGCCGGAACGTGCGGCTGATCCTGGGAACGGACGAGGAGTGCGGCAGCTCGGACATCGAGCACTACTATGCGGTGGAGAAGGAGGCCCCCATGACCTTCTCCCCCGACGCCAACTTTCCGGTGATCAACACGGAGAAGGGGATGTTCCGGGGACATTTCACTGCGGAGTGGGAGAAGAGCACCGCTCTCCCCAGACTCTGCTCCCTCCACGCGGGGATCAAGGTGAACGTCCTTCCCGGCAAGGCGGAGGCCGTGCTCCAGGGAGTGACGGCGGAGGAGCTGGAAGCGGGGATGAAGGAGACGGAGAAGGCCATTGGCGTCCGCTTTGAGGTGGAGTACAGCGACTACACCCCGGAGAAGGGGGATCAGATGGCCCGCGTGACCGCGGTGGGCGAGGGAGCCCATGCGGCCTACCCCGACGACGGCAACAACGCCCTGACCGGTCTGATCCGGCTGATCAACCGCCTTCCCCTGGTTCCCTGTCCCCAGACGGAGTTCTTAAAGAAGCTGGAGAGCTGCTTCCCCCACGGGGATGTGAGGGGAGAGGCGTTGGGCATCGCCATGGAGGATGAGATCTCCGGCCCCCTGACCCTGGTGTTCAGCATGCTGGAGGTGACGGAGAGCGGGCTGGAGGGCTGGTTTGACAGCCGCTGCCCCGTCTGCGCCGACGAGGAGAACGTGTTGAAGCCGGTGAAAGCACAGATGGAGAAGCTGGGATTTGCCTTCCTCACGGACCGCATGACGCCTCCCCACCATGTGCCCGGGGATTCCGACTTTGTGCAGACCCTGCTCCGAGTGTACGAGGAGTATACGGGCAGAAAGGGCGCCTGCGAGTCCACGGGAGGCGGCACCTACGTTCACGACTTAAAGAACGGGGTGGCCTTCGGTGCGGCGATGCCGGAGACGGACAACCGGATGCACGGAGCGGACGAATTTGCGGTCATCGACGAGCTGCTGACCAGCGCCAAAATCTTCGCCCAGGCCATAGCGGAGCTGTGCCGGTAAAGGGCAGTTTTGGAATTTGATCCGTGAAAAATCAGACAAATGTGAATTTAAACTTGACAGACAGAGAATTTTGCAATAAAATACACCATAACAACGGCGCCGGAGACGGCGGCCGCTTCAGGAGGAAACCTTGATGTTTGCAGCCAATACGATGGACAACTGCATGATGATGGATATGTGCGGCATGATGATGGTCATGTGCCGCATGTTTGAGTACGCCAAAATCGAATGCAGTTGTGGAAATGGTTTTTGTGAGCAGGCATAAGAGGAGTCCTTCAGGATTTCAAAAAAGGTGATGAAAAGGCAGGCCCATGGAAGAGACCATGGACCTGCCTTTTTTTCGCGGTACACCCGGCAGGCGGCTGCCGGGCGCGCGATACCCGATGAAAAAAGGAGAGAAAAATGGAACAGAGAGAGCCTATTATACGGTTGGAGCATCTGGTCAAGGAGTTTAAAACCTCCGGCGGGACGGTGAGAGCTCTGGAGGATATCAACCTGGATATTTATGCGGGGGAGATCTTCGGCATCATCGGACTGTCCGGGGCGGGAAAGAGCACCCTGGTCCGCTGCATCAATTACCTGGAGACGCCCACCTCGGGGGAGGTCATTTTCGAGGGGGTGGCCTTGAGCACCCTGGACCGCCGGGGCATCAACCGGGCGAGACAGTCCATGGGGATGATTTTCCAGCAGTTCAACCTGCTGGCCCAGAGAAATGTCTTAAGAAACGTCTGCTTCCCCATGGAGCTGCAGAAGACGCCCAGGGAGCAGGCGGTGGCGCGGGCGAGGGAGCTTCTGCAGATGGTGGGGCTGGCGGACCGGGAGGACGCGTACCCGGCTCAGCTCTCCGGCGGACAGAAGCAGAGGGTGGCCATCGCCAGAGCTCTGGCCACCAACCCAAAGGTGCTGCTCTGCGATGAGGCCACCAGCGCCCTGGACCCCAACACCACCAAGTCCATTTTACAGCTTTTAAAGGAGATCAACCGGAACCTGGGGGTGACGGTGATCGTCATCACCCACGAGATGGGTGTGATCGAGTCCATCTGCGACCGGGTGGCCATCATCGACAAGAGCCACATCGCGGAGGTGGGGGCGGTGTCCGACATCTTCTCCGGCCCCAAATCCGCCATCGGCCGGCAGCTGATCATGGGGGATACCATCCACGCCGAGTTCGGGGACTCCAGGCTGGTGCGCATCACCTTCGACGGGCGGGCCTCCAACGAGCCGGTTTTGGCCAACCTGATCTTGGCCTGCAAGGTGCCGGTCAACATCATGTACGCGGCCACCAAGGACGTCAACGGCACAGCCCTGGGGCAGATGATCATCCAGCTGCCCGGGGACGAGGGGGAGGACAAGCGGGTGATGAACTATCTGGCCACAGCCGGAATACCACACGAGGAGGTAACGAGAAATGACTTTTGACGCGGCGACAATGGAAATGCTGGGAAAGGGGCTTCTGGAGAGCCTCTACATGATCGGGCTCTCATCGGCCATCTCCTACCTGATCGGAATCCCCCTGGGGATCATTCTGGTGGTGACGGACAAGGACGGCATCCGGCCCATGCCGGCGCTGCAGACTGTGCTGGGGATCGCCATCAACCTTCTGCGGGCCGTTCCCTTTATCATCCTGCTGATCATGGTGCTCCCCATCACGGAGCTGATCGTGGGCACTGTGGTGGGCTCCAAGGCCATCATCCCGCCCCTGGTGATCGCGGCGGCGCCCTACATCGCCCGCATGGTGGAATCCTCCTTCAAGGAGGTGGACGCCGGGGTGATCGAGGCGGCCAAGTCCATGGGGGCCAACACCTTTCAGATTGTATGGAAGGTGCTGCTTCCGGAGGCAAAGCCCTCCCTGCTGGTGGGGGCGGCCATCTCCATCACGACGATCCTGGGCTACTCCGCCATGGCCGGCTTTGTGGGCGGCGGCGGACTGGGGGCCATCGCCATCAACTACGGGTATTACCGCTATGAGCTGTCCATCATGTTTGTGACGGCGGCCATCCTGGTGATCATCGTGCAGATCATCCAGGAAGTGATGATGAGGCTCACCAGGGCCACGGACAAGCGGATCCGGTAATTCTGCCGTAAGGCAATTACACATACAAAACATGCCGTAAAACGGTAAAAAGAAAGAGGAGGACAACAATTATGAGAAAGAACCTTGTGATTCTGGCGGCAGCCCTGGCTGCGGCAGCGGCCCTGACGGCCTGCGGCGGACAGGCGGAGGAGACCACGGCGGCGGAGACGGCCGCTGAGACCACAGCGGAGGAGAGCGCCGAGGCGGAGGAGACTTCCGCGGAGGAGGAGACCGAGGCGGCCAAGGCAGACGGCGAGCTGGAGACGGTGACCGTGGGAGCCAGCCCTGCCCCCCACGCGGAGATCCTGGAGGCGGCCAAGGAGGCCATGGCCGAGAAGGGCTATGACCTGGAGATCGTGGAGTACGTGGATTACGTGCAGCCCAACCTGGCTTTGGACAGTGGGGATCTGACCGCCAACTATTTCCAGCACATCACCTACCTGGAGGACTTTAACGCGGAGCGCGGAACCCACCTGGCCAGCGCCGGAAGCATCCACTACGAGCCCTTCGGCATCTACGCCGGCAAGACCGCTTCCCTGGAGGAGCTGGCGGACGGCGCTCAGATTGCAGTTCCCAACGACGCCACCAACGAGGCGAGAGCCCTTTTGCTCCTGGAGGCCCAGGGCCTGATCACCCTGAAGGAGGACGCCGGTCTGGCGGCCACCAAGAACGACATCGTGGACAATCCGAAGAACCTGGACATCGTGGAGATTGAGGCCGCTCAGATTCCCAGATCCCTGGGCAGCGTGGACGTGGCGGTTATCAACGGAAACTACGCCATCGACGCCGGCCTGGATGTGGCGGACGCCTTGGCGGTGGAGGCCTCCGACTCTGAGGCCGCTGTGAAGTACGCCAATGTGGTGGCGGTGCAGGAGGGCCATGAGAATGACCCGGCCATCCAGACCCTGGTGGAAGTGTTAAAGAGCGATGAGATCCGTGAGTTCATGGAGACCACCTACGGCGGAGCCGTGGTTCCCCTGGACTAAGGCGGCCATTCGGCGTTCCGATTTGCCGGAGACATGCGGGGAGAGGGAGATCCCTCCCCCCTGTATGTCCCCGGCATTTTCTGATTTCTGTTGAAATAGTGAAAAAAGAGTGCTATAGTGGGACGAAAAGCCGGACGTTTTCCGGCTGGGATAAAGGAGGAATTCAGATGGATGAAGATAGAACCTATTTGACCGGAGAAGATCCGGCATCGCCCGCGGAGAATCCGGCGCCGGCCGCCGAAGATCCGGCATCGCCCGGAGAGAACCCGGCGCCGGCTGCGCAGGCGCCCTCCGAGGAGCCGGTCACGGAGGAGAGACCTGCCCTGGATGCGGTGGCTGCGGAGGAGAGACCTGCCCTCGAAGAGACGGCTGCGGGGGAGAACCCCGCCCTGGGGGAGACGGCCATCGTCCCGGCGGGACAGCCCTGGGAGGAGAAGAGGGGACAGAGAGGAGAAGATCTGCAGGGGCAGGAGCCGGCGGGCTACCGCCCGGGGGACAACCCCATGGCCATGGCGTCCATGGTGTGCGGCATTCTCTCCTTCTTTGGAATCTGCTGCTGCGGTCTGGGGGGATTTCTCTTGGGCAGCCTGGCCATCCTCTTCGGCCTGCTGTCAAGGATGGGACAGAAGATGGAGACGAGGGCTGCGGCGGGCATAGCCATGGGGGCCGCCTCCATGGTCATTTCCCTGGCACTGCTCATCTCTCTTGTGGTCATCGGAATGGCAAATGCGTCCTAGGGAGGTCATGGATATGGATAGAAAATTAAAAGCATCGGAACTGAAACTGGAGGCCAGGAGACTGCTGGCCGGAAAATATGGGACATCCGCAGGGATGCTGGTGGTAGTCTTTCTGCTGTCCATCCTGGGGAGCGTCGCCATCTTCTTCCCCCTGATTCCAGCCATATTTGGAGCCGGGGTGACGGGGAGGGTGAATGAGGGGTGGATATTCGGCGGTCTGGCCGTCTTCTTTCTCATGACCCTCCTGATCACCATGGTGGGCTACGTGGTCACGGCGGGGATCTGCCGTTTCTTCTACAACATCTGCACCGGACAGGCCTACGAGATCGGGGACCTGCTCTACGGCTTTAAAAACAAGTGGTGGCGCTTTGTGGGCCTGGGATTTCTCTACGCCGCTGTCAACCTGGCGGCGGGGATCCCGGGAGCGGTGGTGGAGGCGGCGGCCAACCTTCACCCGTGGGCCAGCTGGCTTCAGGTGCTGAGCGCCCTCTTCACCCTCCTGCATTTTGCAGTGACCTTTGTGCTCTACCTGTTTTTCGGGCAGGCCATCTACGTCCTGGTGGAGAGCCGGGAGGAAAAGGTGTTCGCCGCCCTGGGGGAGAGCGTGCGCCTGATGCGGGGAAATAAACTGCGCTACATATATCTCTCCCTGTCCTTCACCGGGGTCTATGTGCTGACATTTTTGAGCTTTGGGATCGGGTATCTGTGGGCGCTTCCCTACATCTACACCACCTACATCCTCTTCTACCTGGACTTAAAGCGGTAGGCGGATCTCAGGCGATGGGGTCTGCCTCCGGCTTGGGGGCGTTTAAGGGCAGCATGTCCGTGGTCAGGAGACGCCGGCCCGTGGAGCTGTCGAAGGCGTCGAAGGCGGCGCTGAGGGCCACATCCTCCGTCAGATAGATGCGGGTGAGGTAGAGCTGCTCCACCGCCCGGCAGCCCGGGAGGATCTCCAGGTAGAGGGAGGCGGGGGTGCTGGCCCCGTCGGCCATGACGTGGACGGCCTGCAGGGTCACCGGCTGATCCGTGAGGTTTTCTGCCAGGATCAGGGGACCGTCCTCCTGCCAGACGGAGCTGTCCGGCGGGATGGGCAGGAGGGACACGCGGATGCCGCTCTCCTGGAAGAGGAGGCGGGAGGGGAAGGCCTCCGGGGCGGGGGGCTCCCCGGCCTCCGTCACCACGGTGAGAAGCCCGGTCTCCAAGAGGGGCAGCTGGCTCTCCCCGCGGAGAATCTCAAAATTCACCTCCAGATTCCGGACAGTGGAAATGCCGCAGAGATCCAGGCCGTAGCCGTCCAGGACGAGAATGCCCTCCGCGGACTGCCCTGGGGGGATCTCCTGCCAGATTCGCATCTGATTCATGAAGCCGTTGACAGAGCCGGCTTTGGCGGTGAAGACCACAGTCTCATCCGTGTCGTTGGACAGGGTGAGGGAGAGCTCCGGCTCCCAGACATCCTCCACCGCCAGGCGGTCTGCGGTGATGGAGAGTCCGCCCTCGGAGAAGATCAGCTGGGACTCCATGGGGACGGGGAGAAAGGGGCCGAAGGGGGACGGCTCGTCCTCCAGATACCAGCCCTCCGCCTCCACATAGGAATCCTGGGGCCCTGCCAGGACATAGCCGAAGGTGAATCCGGCAAAAATCACAATGGTCAGCCCTGAAAACGCCGCCAGAAGGGCGGCGAAGATGAGGAGCAGGGGGCTGGCGGCCCGCTCCGGCAGGCGCCCGGAGTCCTCTCTGGAGCCAATCTCCGTGTGGCAGAAGGGGCAGCGCCCGCTGGTCCCGTCTATCTGCAGTCCGCATTTGGGACAGGTCATACAATCACTTCCAATCTCAGGATTATTTCACAAAATATATACAGATATATTTTACCATCCAAGATCCCGCAGACACAAGAAAAAAAGAAGAATTTTCCCCTTTTTGGCGCGTACATGCCGGGAGGCGCATAAGCTGTCAGTAAGAAGGCCGGGGAGGGGCAGTATGAGGATCTGTGAGCTGAAGCGGAAAGAGGTCATCAACATCAGCGACTGCAAGCGCCTGGGCTATGTGGGGGATGTGGATTTCGACGTCCGCACCGGCTGCGTCCTGGCGCTCATCGTCCCCGGTCCCGGCTGCATCTGCGGGTTTCTGGGGCATGAGAAGGAGTATGTGATCCCCTTCGGCAGCGTCTGCCAGATCGGGGAGGACATTATTCTGGTGGATGTGAAGCGAAAGGATGTGGAGGCGGCCTGCCGGGATTAGGGGAGGCCGGGCTGGGACAGAGCGGCAGGAAGTTTGCCTGGACAGGGGGAAAAATGCTTGCGGATTTGGGCACCCTAAGGTAAAATAAATGGAAAATGCCGGGAAATCATCCGGATTTCAGGAGGAAAAAGAACGTGAAATGCCCATTTTGCAATGCAGCCGACACAAAAGTAATTGATTCCCGCCCGGCGGACGACAACAGCTCCATCCGCCGCCGCAGACAGTGCGAGAGCTGCGGAAAGCGATTTACCACCTACGAAAAGCTGGAGACCATGCCCCTCATGGTGATCAAGAAGGACAACTCCAGGGAGGCCTACGACCGGGCCAAGATCGAGGCGGGTGTGATCCATTCCTGCCACAAGCGGCCGGTCTCCACCCAGCAGATCAACTCCATGATCGACGAGATCGAGACGGAGATCTTCAACCGGGAGGAGAAGGAGGTGGAGACCTCCGTCATCGGCGAGCTGGTGATGAAGAAGTTAAAGGTCCTGGACGAGGTGGCCTACGTGCGCTTCGCCTCGGTCTACCGGGAGTTCAAGGACGTGAATACATTTATGGAGGAGATCAGCAAGCTGCTGAAAAAGTGACATGTTCCGAAGATTTTATCCGAGACAGTATCTGGCTTCGGCCTACGACATCCCCTACGAGCGCTTTCGGGAGAAGGGGGTTCGGGGAGTGATTTTTGACATTGATAACACGCTGGTTCCCCACGACGCCCCGGCGGACGGCAGGGCGAGGGAACTGTTCGCCCATCTGCGGGGGCTGGGCTTTGCCACCTGCCTGCTGTCCAACAATAAGGAGCGCCGCGTGGCGGAGTTTGCCGGCCAGGTGGGCTCCCGCTACATCTTCAAGGCCGGCAAGCCCTCGGTGAAGGGATATGAACGGGCCATGGAGGAGATGGGGACGGACAGGAAGACCACCCTGTTTGTGGGGG
Organism: Candidatus Lachnoclostridium stercoripullorum; assembly: GCA_019114845.1. Taxonomy (GTDB): domain Bacteria; phylum Bacillota; class Clostridia; order Lachnospirales; family Lachnospiraceae; genus Lachnoclostridium_A; species Lachnoclostridium_A stercoripullorum. Next base: position 18,381 of record DXEU01000183.1, read on the forward strand.
ATCAGCTGTTCACAGACATATGGGGGGCGAACCGGGCGGGGATCTACAGCGTCCTCACCAAGCCCATAAACCCCAGGGAGGAGATCCAGATCGTGCTCAAGCGGATACCGGAGCGCCTGGTTCTCCGATTTTATGAGAGAGACAGGAGGAGAAAAGGCTGATGGACGGAAAGACAAAGGTGTGCGGCATCATGGCCAACCCCGTGGAACATTCCTATTCCCCCATGATGCAGAATTTCTTTGGGGAGAGGACGGGGGTGAACTTCGCCTACGTTCCCCTGAAGGTGGAGCCGGGGATGGTGGAGGAGGCGGTAAAGGGCGCCTACGCCATGAACCTGGCGGGGATGAACGTGACCGTGCCCTACAAGCAGCAGGTGATCCCCTATCTGAAGGAGGTGGACGAGGGGGCCGCCGCCATCGGGGCGGTGAACACCCTGGTGCGCATTCCCGGGGGCTACCGGGGGTACAACACGGATGCGCCTGGGCTCTACCGGGCCATGGAGGAGGCGGGAATCCCCGTGGAGGGGGAGGACTGCATTCTCCTGGGAGCGGGGGGAGCGGCCAAGGCGGCCGCCTGGACCCTGGGAAGCCACGGAGCCAGGGCGGTTTACATCTTAAACCGCAGCGGGGAGAGGGCCGAGGCCCTGGCCGCTGAGATGAACAGCCGGTTCGGCGGGGAGCGCTTTCGGGCGTTGGCCTTGGCGGACTACCGGCAGATCCCGGACGGCTCCTACCTGTGCGTCCAGTCCACCAGCGTGGGCATGGCGCCGGACACGGAGGGAATCCTCATCGACGACGAGGCATTTTACCGAAAGATCCACACCGGCTTCGATCTGGTCTACACCCCCTTCACCACCGCCTTCATGCGGGCGGTGGAGCGGGCCGGCGGGCGGGCGGTGAACGGCCTGTCCATGCTGATCTACCAGGGGGTCATCGCCTACGAGCTGTGGAATCCCGGGGTGAAGGTGGATAGGGAGACGGTGGACGCGGTCCGCAGGCGGATGAGGGCGAGCCTGAGAGGGCGGAGGGACAACCTGATCTTCATCGGCTTCATGGGGGCTGGGAAGACCACCGTGGGACAGGCCTTCGCCGGGAGAACGGGGCGCAGGTTCCTGGACACGGACGAGAGGATCGAGGAGCGGGCGGGAAAGTCCATCCCCAGAATCTTTGAGGAGGACGGGGAGGAGGCCTTCCGGCAGATGGAGACGGAGACGGTGCGGGCCATGGGAAATGAGCTGTGGGGCGCGGTGATCTCCGTGGGCGGCGGGCTGCCCATGCGGGAGGAGAACCGCAGGCTCCTAAAGGAGGCCGGGACGGTGATCTATCTGCGCACCCGGCCGGAGACGGTGTGCGAGCGCCTGAAGGGGGACGACAGCCGCCCCATGCTTAAGAGCCCGGACCCGGAGAAGCGGGCCAGGGAGCTGTTGGCGGCCAGGGAGAGATTTTACCTGGAAGCAGCCCACGTCTGCGTGGACACCGACGGGAAGACGGTGGAGGAGATCGTGGAGGAGATTTTGCAGAAGGAGGAGACGGAGTGAAGATACTGGTGATCAACGGGCCCAACATCAATTTTCTGGGCATCCGTGAGAAGGGAATCTACGGGACGGAGAACTACGAGAGCCTGGTGAGAGGCCTGGAGGAGAAGGGCCGGGCGGAGGGCCATGAGGTGGAGGTGTTCCAGAGCAACTTTGAGGGGGCGGTCATCGACCGGATCCAGGCCTCCTACAGCGACGGCACGGAGGGGATCATCATCAACCCGGGGGCCTTCACCCACTACAGCTACGCGGTGCGGGACGCCCTGGCATCCGTCGAGCTGCCCAAGATCGAGGTGCACATCTCCAACGTCCACAAGCGGGAGGAGTTCCGCCACGTGTCCGTGACGGCCCCGGTCTGCACCGGGCAGATCGTGGGTCTGGGACTTAGGGGGTATGCCCTGGCCATGGACTACCTGACTGGAAAATTGTAAAAAGGTGTTGAAAATACCTCTGTTTTAGTATAAAATAAATTCGATTGATTTCAGTATGAGAGAAAAGAAGTTTAAGGAGGAATATCATTTATGATATCAGCTGGTGATTTTAGAAACGGCATGACTCTTGAAATCGACGGCAACGTATGCCAGATCATTGAGTTCCAGCATGTAAAACCGGGAAAGGGAGCCGCATTTGTCAGAACTAAGATTAAGAACGTGATCAGCGGCGGCGTAGTGGAGAAGACCTTCCGCCCCACCGAGAAGTTCCCGGCAGCCAGAATTGACCGTGTGGATATGCAGTACCTGTACGCGGACGGAGATCTCTACAACTTCATGAACACGGAGACCTTCGACCAGATCGCGCTGAACAGCGACACCGTGGGCGACGCCCTGAAGTTCGTGAAGGAGAACGAGATCTGCAAGATCTGCTCCTACAACGGCAACGTATTCTCTGTGGAGCCGCCGTTATTTGTAGAGCTGGAAGTGACGGACACGGAGCCGGGCTTCAAGGGAGACACCGCTACCGGAGCCACCAAGCCGGCTACCCTGGAGACGGGAGCTACCATCAATGTACCGCTGTTCGTGAACATCGGAGACAAGTTAAAGATCGATACCCGCACGGGCGAGTATCTGTCCAGAGTATAATAGGATGCAGCGAGGGGAGGACGCCGGAACCGGTCGGGGAGGGGCGTCCTCCTTTTGTCTGCCCCAGATGTCAGAAATGAAGATAGAAAGGAAAGCGGAAGAATGAAAAAGATTCTCGATCTGATCGCAGGAGAACTGAGGCCCGTGTTCGCGGAGTGCGGATACGACGAGTCCTATGCGAAGGTCAATCTGTCCAACCGGCCGGATCTGTGCGAGTATCAGTGCAACGGGGCCATGGCGGCGGCGAAAAAATATCACAAGAAACCCATAGACATTGCCAACCAGGTGGTGGAGAAGGCGGCGTCCAGCCCGGTGTTTCAGGAGATCACCGCGGTGATGCCGGGCTTCATCAACATCCGGCTCAACGGGGAGTGGCTGGCCGGCTACTTAAACGGCATGGCCGCCCAGGAGAAGCTGGGCCTGGAGGAGCCGGAGAAGCCGGAGACCATCATCGTGGACTACGGCGGTGCCAACGTGGCCAAGCCCCTCCACGTGGGCCATCTGCGGGCGGCCATCATCGGCGAGAGCGTGAAGCGGATGGGCAAATTCCTGGGCCACCATGTGATCGGCGACGTGCACCTGGGGGACTGGGGACTGCAGATGGGACTGATCATTGAGGAGCTGCGGGACCGCCAGCCGGATCTCCCCTACTTTGACCCGAACTTTGAGGGGGAGTATCCCCAGGAGGCGCCCTTCACCATCGGCGAGCTGGAGGAGATCTACCCGGCGGCCAGCGCCAAGTCCAAGGAGGACACGGATGAGGGCAGAGCCTTCAAGGAGCGGGCGCAGACAGCCACCTTCAAGCTGCAGAACGGCTATGCCCCCTACCGGGCCATCTGGAGACACATTATGAATGTGTCCCTGGCGGATTTAAAGAAGAATTACGACAGCCTGGACGTGCACTTTGACCTGTGGAAGGGGGAGAGCGACGCTCAGCCCTACATCCCCGGGCTCATCGACGACCTCATCCAAAAGGGCCTTGCCTACGAGAGCCAGGGCGCCCTGGTGGTGGACATCGGGGAGGAGACGGACGCCAAGGAGCTTCCCCCCTGCATCATCCGCAAATCCGACGGGGCGGCCCTCTACGCCACCTCCGACCTGGCCACCATCGTGGAGCGGGAGCAGGATTTCCACCCGGACCACTATGTATACGTGGTGGACAAGCGCCAGGAGCTCCATTTCACCCAGGTGTTCCGGGTGGCGAAGAAGGCGGGGATCGTGGCCCCGGAGCGGAAGATGGACTTCCTGGGCTTCGGAACCATGAACGGACGGGACGGAAAGCCCTACAAGACCAGGGAGGGCGGCGTCATGCGCCTGGAGAAGCTCATCGCCGAGGTGGATGAGGCGGCCTACCAGAAGATCATGGAGAACCGCACGGTGTCCGACGACGAGGCCAGGACGACGGCCAGGATCGTGGGACTCTCCGCGTTAAAGTACGGGGATCTCTCCAACCAGGCGGCCAAGGACTATATTTTTGATATTGACCGGTTCACCTCCTTCGAGGGAAATACAGGGCCGTACATCCTCTACACCATCGTCCGCATCAAGTCCATCCTGGGCAAGGCGGGAAGCCTCTCTGAGGGGGCCAAGATTCTGCCGGCGGTCACGGACGCGGAGAGGGATCTGCAGCTGGAGATCACCAAGTACAACGAGGTGCTGAACGCCGCCTTCGACGAGCTGGCGCCCCACAAGATCTGCCAGTACGTGTACGACCTGTCCAACGCCTGCAACCGCTTCTACCACGACACCAGGATCATCACGGAGGAGAACGGGCAGCAGAGGGAGAGCTGGCTGGCCCTGGTGCGCCTGGCCAAGGACGTGCTGGAGACCTGCATTCAGCTGTTGGGCATCACAGCTCCGGACCGGATGTAAATTACAGACAGAGGATCGGGACAGCCTCCGGAGGGAAATGATTTCCTTCCGGGGGCGCGCTTTTTATTGCGGGGGTTCCCGCAGATGGACGCCCCGGCGCGGTGCGCTGCGGGGAAGGGGGGATTTTTGTGACAATCACTCAGTTTTCAGCCAGCACCTTCTGGAAGGGGGAGACGGGGGTCAAGGCCCAGGTCTCCGAGGGGGGACACGCCTACCGGGCGTCCCTCTACCTGAAAAACGGCCAGGTATTTGACTATTCCTGCACCTGCGACAGGGGCCGCTCCTACAAGGGGATGTGCCCCCACTGCGAGGCGCTGCTCCAGTATTACCGGCAGCAGAGCCGAAAGGAGAGCGGCAGGCCGGTGTTCACCTCCCAGGAGGTCCGGGGGATGATCCGGGAGTACACCAACCGGGAGGTGGCGGACATCCTGCGGGAGGAGGAGGGGGCGGACGTTTCCCTCCGGCCCAGGCTGCTCATGGGCGGCGGAGGGCTGCAGCTGGAGGCGGAGGTGGGCCGGGAACGGTTTTACGTGGTGAAGGATCTGTCCGCCTTCGCGGAGGCGGTGGACGGCGGCCTGATGGTCCGCTACGGGAAACAGTTCGGCTTCCACCACAGCCTGTCCGCCTTTACGGAGGAGAGCCGGCCGCTGGCCCAGTTCCTTCTGGATCTGGTGCACACCTACCGGGACTACTACGCCCAGTTTCACCACACGGGCCTGACGGCGGTGCCGGCCTTCCGCAGCATCCGCCTGAATAAGGGGGATCTGGACCGCTTTTTCGGCCTGGTCATGGGAAAGGTGCTGGAGACGGAGGATGGGCGCGGCCAGAGGAACCGGCTGTTTGTGACGGAGGGAAGCCCCAGGATCACCGCCCGGGTGGAGCGGAGCGGGCGGGACGGAATCTCCATTTCCCTGCCGGACTCCCTCATCTATCTGAAGGGGGAGCAGGCCATCTACGTGGGGGACGGGGAGAGAATCTGCCGCTGCGATGGGGAGATGAGCAGGGAGCTGTCCTTCTTTCTGGACGGGATTGCCGGCCCTGGGGGGAGGAGGACCCTGGAGGTCAACGACCGGGATCTGCCCCTGTTCTACTCCAGGGTGATAAAGAAGCTGGAGTCCTGCGTGGTCTTCCAGTCGGAGGACGTAAAGCTGGAGGACTACCAGCCCCAGGAGCTCACGGCAAAATTTGTGTTCGACAGCCCGGAGGCGGGCAAAGTGGTGCTCCACCCCACCCTCTCCTACGGGGACTACTCCTTCCACCCGGTGGAGGATGAGCATGTGCCCCGGACGGTGTGCCGGGATGTGCCCGGGGAATTTCGCATCAGCCAGGCCATCACCCGGTATTTCAAGTACCGGGAGGAGGGGAGCGGGGACCCGGTGATCCGGGACGACGAGGAGGCCCTGTACCGCCTGCTCACCGAGGGCATGGGGGAGTTTAAGCGCCTGGGGGAGGTGGAGATCTCCCAGGAGATGGGGCGGCTTAAGATCCTTCCCCCGCCGGCGGTGTCCGTGGGCGTCTCCTGCGCGGGAAACTGGCTGGATCTCACGGTGGAGGCGGACGGCCTGAGCCGCCAGGAGCTCTTAAAAGTCCTGGACAGCTACCGCCAGAAGAAAAAATATTACCGCCTGAAATCCGGGGAGTTTTTGAAGCTCCAGGACGACGGGCTGATGACCGTGGCCTCCATGCTGGACGGCCTGGGCCTGACCAAGGCCCAGATGGCGGAGGACGTGATGCGGATTCCCGGCTACCGGGCATTTTACCTGGATTCCATCCTGGAGGCCAGGAGGGGAATGACGGTGTACAGGGACCGGATGTTCAAGGCGGTGGTCCGGGGGATGAAAGCCCTGGAGGACAGCGATTTTGAGGTGCCGGAGACCCTGAACGGGGAGCTGAGGGAGTACCAGAAGCTGGGATTTAAGTGGATGAAGACTCTGGATCTGTCGGGGTTCGGGGGCATTCTGGCCGACGACATGGGCCTGGGGAAGACGGTGCAGGTGATCGCCCTGCTGCTGGACGAGCAGAAAAGCGGCGGGGGACAGCCTTCCCTCATCGTCTGCCCGGCCTCCCTGGTCTACAACTGGGAGAATGAGATCCGGAAATTTGGGCCGTCCCTCAAATCCCTTCTGGTGACGGGAGGCGCCGCCGAGAGGAAGGCCGCCCTGAAACAGGCGGGGGAGTACGACGTGGTGATCACCTCCTACGACCTGCTGCGCAGAGATCTGGAACTCTACGGCGGGCTGGAATTTCGCTATGAGATCATCGATGAGGCCCAGTACATCAAAAATGCGGGAACCCTGAGCGCCAAGGCGGTGAAGGCTGTGAAGGCCCGTTCCCGCTTTGCCCTGACGGGCACTCCCATTGAGAACCGGCTGGGGGAGCTGTGGAGCATTTTCGACTACCTGATGCCCGGCTTTCTGTTCTCATACCAGAAATTCCGCAGGGAGTACGAGGTTCCGGCGGCCAGAGACGGAGACCGGGAGGCGTTATCCCGCCTTCACCGGCTCACGGGCCCCTTTATCCTGCGCAGGCTGAAGGGCGAGGTGTTAAAAGAGCTGCCGGAGAAGCTGGAGACGGTGATCTACTCCCGGGCGGAGGGGGCGCAGAGGGAGCTCTACAACGCCAACGCGGCCCTGCTGAAGGAGAAGCTGGAGGAGGGGGGATTTGAGAGGGAAAAGTTCCAGGTGCTGGCGGACCTGACCAGGCTGCGCCAGATCTGCTGCCATCCCTCCCTCTGCTACAGCCACTACAAGGATGGGAGCGCCAAGCTGGAGACCTGCGTGGACTTGATCCGGGACGGCGTGGGCGGCGGGCACCGGATCCTCCTCTTCTCCCAGTTCACCTCCATGCTGGACCTTTTGGGGGAGAGGCTTGCAAAGGAGAAGATTCCCTTCTACCGCCTGACGGGGGAGACCCCCAAGGAGGAGAGGGTCCGCCTGGCGGGACTCTTCGGCCAGGACGAGGTGAGCGTCTTTCTCATCTCCCTAAAGGCCGGGGGGACGGGCTTAAACCTGACGGCGGCGGACATGGTGATCCACTACGATCCCTGGTGGAACGTGGCGGCCCAGAACCAGGCCACGGACCGGGCCTACCGCATCGGCCAGGAGAAGAAGGTGACGGTGTTCAAGCTGATCATGAAGGACACGGTGGAGGAGAATATTCTGCAGCTGCAGGAGATGAAGCAGAGTCTGGCGGAGGGCGTCATCGCCCCGGGAACCATCGAGCTCGCCTCCCTGACGGGGCGGGATGTGCTGCGGCTGCTGGAGGGGTAGAGAAATGGCATCCATGGAAAAGATATATCACAAATCCCTGCCGGAGCGGACGGCGGACGGAATATCGGATTTTATTTACAGAGAAAACTACGGGGCCGGGGAACGATGTGATCATCACAAAAAATGTGAGGGAGAAGCTCTAGGGCTCCTCCCTCAGAATGGGGTTGTCGGAGACGCGGTGCTCCGTCTCCCTGGTGAACCGCAGCTTCATGGCCTCGTTTTCCCTGTAGTGGAGGCGGAAGCAGCCGGCGTAGAGCACGTCCAGAAGATAGAGGACGGAGAGATTGATGGAAAAATTCCCCAGGTTGGAGATCAGCTTCTGCCTGGTGGAGATGTGCAGGCAGCAGCTGCACACGCTGGCCAGGGTGTTGGAGCCGAAGGAGGTGATGGAGATGGTGGGCACGTTCTTCCGGCTCAGCCGCTTGGCGGCGCTGACGATCCTGGGGGTCTCCCCGGAGTAGGAGATGAGGATGAAGCAGCTGTCCGCGTTGCGGTAGCAGGCCTCATAGTACACGCCGTTGCTGGGGGAGATGATCACCGTCTTGCCGATCTTTGACATATTTTCCCGGAAGGCGGAGGCCAAGTCGCTGTAGACGCCGCCGGAGGCGATGTAGATGTTCTGGGCCTTGTCCAGGAGCTTGACCGCGGCCTCCAGCTCTTTAGAGCTTAACAGGGCAAGGGTGTCCTGGACCGTCTCGCTGTAGAGGGCGGAGAGTTTTCCGGCCACCGCCATGGGGGAGTCCTTCTCCAGGAAGGGGCGGTTGGCGTTGATGTCCTGAAAATGGGAGGAGAGGTAGGAGTTCTCCTTCAGATAGGCCTCCCGGAAATCCGCGTAGCCCTCAAAGCCCAGCCGCTGGCAGAAGCGCATGACCGTGGCGGGGGAGGTGAAGGTGGAGCTGGCCACATGGCGGACGCTCTCCCCCTCCAGGGAGAGCTGGCGCGACAAAAAATAGGCTGCTATGCTTTTCTCGGCCTCAGAGAAGCCGTCCTTGTCCTTTAATCGATCCTGAATCAGCATATCCGTCTCCTTGTACTATGTGCTGGCCCGGTTCCCTGAAACGATGTTTCAGAAAGACGGGCCAGAACCGGAGAAATCTGACAGCACTGTTCCCATCTGTCCGGGATATCTTTACTTTCAATTGGTTCCATTATACTATTATTATCAGAAAAAAGGAAGACAGGAATCTGAAATCATTCATGGCAGGGGTGGTTCAG